>JAFLSS010000003.1 GCA_022510805.1 Akkermansiaceae bacterium | reverse complement strand
GCAGGGCGATCTTGTCCGGGTTGGTGCCGGAGATGATGAGCTGGCGCACGGTTTCGTCGACAGTGCCGGTGCCCATGGCGTAGGGGTCTGTCTTACCCCACTCAGGCAGAATGGCCAGCGCGAGGGACATGAGCTTGTCGGAGCCGTCGATATCAATGACAGAGGCATCCTGCGGGGCATCAGCCGAGGCGCCGGCAAGGGGTTTGAGCACGGTGTTGCCCTGCACTTCGTGGTCATACTCGCGGATGATGGGTTCGCGGGAGACGATGGCGAAATCACCGAAGAGGTCCTTGAGATCCTCTGCCAGGTGGGAGTCATCCAGCGTGAGGCCGGTGCGGGCGGGGCCGGGGGTGAAGACGGAGGTGAGGTGCTTGGTGGGCGCGTCGTGCAGTTTGGAGTTGTCCAGCTCGCAGACGAGGGCGCCGTGGTGCCAGACGCGGAGCACGCCGGAGTCGTTGGACTCGCCGAGCACGGTCATCTCCGTCTGGAAAGTGTCAGCAAGGCGGCGGAGTTCTTCCACGTTTTCAGGTTTCACGGCGAGCACCATGCGCTCTTGAGATTCAGAGAGGAAGACCTGCCATGAGAGCATGCCCTCCTCCTTGAGCGGGGCGCGCTCCAGGTAGAGATTGCCGCCGGTTTCGGAGAGCATCTCGCCTGCGGCAGAGGAGAAGCCGCCGGCGCCGCAGTCGGTGACAAATTCGATGAGGCCGCGCTCGCGGGCTTCGAGGATGACGTCGAGAGTCTTTTTCTCCTCGATGGGGTTGCCGATCTGCACGGCCTGCTGGTCTTCCTCATGGGAAGCCTCGCCCATGGCGGCGGAGGAGAAGGTGGCGCCGTGCAGGCCGTCTTTGCCGGTGCGGCCGCCGATGACGACGACGGAGAGGCCGGGGCGCATCTCTTTGGCGATATCGCCGCGGGGGATGACGCCTGCGGTGCCGCAGAAGACGAGGGGGTTGTAGATGTAGGCGGGGTCAAACTGGATGGCGCCGCTAGTCGTGGGGATGCCCATGCGGTTGCCGTAGTCGCGCACGCCGTGGACAACGCCGCGCATGATACCGAGGGGGTGGATGATGTTGTGCCCCTCTACAAGGTTGGCCGGGGTGTCCGGGGCGCCGAAGCAGAAGACATCGAGATTGGCGATGGGTTTGGCGCCTTTGCCGGCGCCGAGGATATCGCGGATGACGCCGCCGAGGCCGGTGTTGGCGCCGGCGTAGGGCTCGATGGCGCTGGGGTGGTTGTGCGTTTCGGCTTTCAGGCACACGGAGAATTGATCATCCAGCGCGATAAAGCCCGCATTATCCACAAAGCAGCTGAGCACAAAGCCGGGTTTGCGCGCCATGATCTCCTTGGAGGGGCGCTGAATGAAGGTTTTGTACATGCTGCGGATCTCCTCTGTCTTGTCGCCGACAGAGTGCTGCACCGTGGCGGCAAAGATGCGGTGCTTGCAGTGCTCAGACCAGGTCTGGGCGATGACTTCAAGCTCCACATCCGTGGGCTCGCGGTCGATTTCGCGAAAGATTTGCTGCACCACCAGCATGTCCTCTGTGGAGAGGGAGAGCTTCATATTCTGGCTGAGCCGGGTGAGCTCAACCTCGCTGAGGTGGCGGATGGGGATGGAACGGAAAGAATCGGCCATAAGTTATTTGACGCTCCAGGTGTGAATAGCGGGGTTGCAGACATCTTTGCAGAAGCGGGCGGCGAGCGCCTCTTGATCCCCCTGCCCGAAGATGTAGATTTTTTGGGTGATGGTGAGGGACTTCAGTGTGAAAGGCAGGCCCTTGCGCCCGGCGTAGTTGGCCATGATGGCTTCTTTTTCCAGGTCAAGGGCGCCTTTTTTGATGCCGTAGGAGATGCAGAAGAGCTCACCCGTGAGCGCCGGCCGGCCACCCTCTTCCACCTTTTGGGAGATGGGGTCCACGAGCACGCGGCGCAGGTAGTCGCGCGCGGCGTCCACATCACCCTCACACTCCGCGGTGTAAAAGCGGGTGTGGTTGTAGGTGAGCTTGTCCGCGATGGGGGTGTACAATAATTTATTGGCATCCACAGCTGCTTGGAAGCGGCTGAATACCTCGAACGTGAGAGTAGCCATGTTGCGCTCTGGGGGTGGGTGAGGAGAGCTGTATTACTTCTGCAGGCGGCTGAGCACCTCAGCGTAGGACTCCATGAACTCGCCAAGGCCTTGGCGGAAGCGGTCTTTGTCCATCTTCTTGCCGGTGGTGACATCCCACAGGCGGCAGGTGTCGGGCGAGATCTCGTCCGCCAGCACGATCTGGGAGGGATCTGTCGCCAGGCGGCCGAACTCGATCTTGAAGTCGATGAGGCGCAGGTTGGCTTTCAGGAAGAACTCCTTGAGGGTATCGTTGATGAGCAAGGCCATCTTCTTGATGTAGGCGCACTCGTCCTCGGTGGCGGCGCCCATCTCGCGGGCGTAGTCATCATTGATGAAGGGGTCGTTGAGCGCATCATCCTTGTAGGAGAACTCGACGATGGGCTTGGAGAATGCTGTGCCCTCGGCCACGCCCATGCGCTTGGAGAATGAGCCGGCGGCGACATTGCGCACGATTACTTCCAGGGGCATGATGGATACCCGCTTCACGAGGAGGTTGATATCATCCACATCTTCCACGAGGTGGGTTTTGACTCCTTTTTCCTCGAGCATGCGGTAGATGATGAGAGTAATGGCCTTGTTCATGCGGCCTTTGTTCTCGAAGTCCTCTTTTTTGACACCATTGAATGCGGTGGCGGAGTCCTTGTACTCCATGCGCAACACATTGGGATCATCGGTAATAAACAGACGTTTGGCTTTGCCTTCGTAAATAGGTTCCATGGCGTGTAAAGGGCGGGTCATCATGCCCTGCGCCCACTATACTCTAACGAGTCCCTTTGTCAAGTCTGAAAGTGCCCGCACACGGGCTGCGCATGATGGAGGATGGAGGATCGGCGCGCGGTGTTCGGCGCGCGGAAATGGTGTCATTCGCTGCTCTCAGGCGCCTGCCCCGGTGCCCTCCCCTCTGCAAGCAGGCAGCCGCACCCCCCTGCCCCTGTGGGGAGAGGAGGATGCGGCTTTGTCTCATGTGAGGCGGGGGCGGGGATCAGGCGCCTGCCGTGGTGGGGTACACGAGTTCGTAGTCGATGCCGAATGCCTCACGCGCGGCTTCGGGGGAGGTGTAGACTCCCGCGCCGGCGAAGGCGTACATGGCGGCGCCGAGTACGGTGCTTTCAGAAACTTTGCACACCCAGATGGGGATGCCGAGGGTATCTGCCCGCATTTGTGTCCAGATCTTGTTGCGGGCGCCGCCGCCTACGAGCAGTAGCTCTGTGGCTTTGAAGCCGCCTACTTTCTCCAGCTTCTCGAGGCGCTGCTTGAGGCGCAGGGTGAGGGCTTCCATGGCGGCGCGGTAGATGTGCCCGCGGGTGCGGCCGAGGATGAGGCCGGTGATGGCGCCCGGCACGGGGTCGCTGGGCAGGAAGTCCGGCGTGAGGGATACGCCCTCGCAGCCGGGGGGGATGGCGGCGGCCTCGGCATCCATCACATCATAGCTTTCTCCCTTGTAGCAGGTGGCTTTCACCCACTCGATGATGCCGCTGGCAATCCACTGCAAGCCGGGGTTGAGCAGGCCTTCGCGGCTGTCATACTCCACGGTGGCGCCGGCGGCGTAGTCGGAGTCATCCAGCTTGGCATGCGCTGTGCGCAGCATGAGGATCTCCCACGTGCCGCTGGAGAGGAAGGGTTGGTTCTCCTTCACGCCGCTGCCGAAGAGGGCAAACTGCGTGTCATGCCCGGCAGAGATGACCGGCACACCTGCGGGCAGGCCCAGCTGCTCGGCGGCGGCGGGTGTGAGGGTGCCGATGGTGTCGCCCGCATTGACCATGGGCGGGAAGAGGGTCTTGCGCACTCCGATGGCGGAGAGAATCTCCTCCGACCAGTCGCCGGTGGCGAGGTCTGTCATCTGCGAGGTGCCGGCCATGGTGCGGTCTGTGGCAAGGACGCCGGTGAGGCGGTGTGCCAAGATGTTGGAGATGAAGAGCCAGGCGTGTGCCTGCTCCAGCAGCTCGGGGCGGTTCTCCCGCAGCCAGATGAGCTTGTAGAGGGTGTTGAACGCAAACTCGCCCACGCCGGAGATGGCATTCAGCCGGCGCTGGGGCAGGTATTTTTCGATGTGCTTCATCACCTCTGCCGTGCGCGGGCATTTCCAGGAGATGACGGGGTAGAGCAGCTGCCCCTCGGCATCCACCAGTGCGCCATCCACCCCGAAGGTGGTGATGGTGATGCCGCGTACCTGAGCCGCATCTACTTGCTGCAGCGCCTGCCGGGTACACTCTGCGAGCTGGGAGAAGATGCGGTCCACATTCCACACGTGGTATTGCGGGTTTTCCGCGCCGGGGTCGGTGGAGTTCGGCTGGCTGGCTTTGGCGGCTATGGCGCCTTTTTCATCCACGAGCATGGCGCGCACATTCGTGGCGCCGCAATCAAGGCAGAGTACGTAGGACATAGAAGAGAAAGGAGAGTTATTTGACGCCGCCCAGTGTGAAAGGACGCTGCTCAGGCATGGGGGCCCCCTGCTGTATTTGCTGTTGCTGGCAGGAGGCTAGGGTGGTGGTGGCTACCACCGCTGCCGCTGCGAGCAGTGCGGGGTAGTTGGGTTTCTTTTGCTCGGTGGCGGGGGAGATTTTCATGAAGTGCGAAAGGGGCGAAGCCGGGGAAGCGGGGTTTATTTACAATTCAGTTCGACCACCCCGCCCAGTATGATGGGTTCCTGCTGCATTTGCTGCTGCTGCTGGCAGGAGGCGAGGGTGGTAGAGGCCACGGCCGCTGCCGCTGCAAGCAGCACGGGATAGTTGGGCTTCTTTTGCTCGGTGGCGGGGGAGATTTTCATGAAGTGCGAAAGGGGGATTATAGACGAAGTACGAAGCAGCCGGCCTTCTGCCCGCTCATGCGGGGCGCTGAGGCTTGGCTACTTCGTACCTCGTCCTTCGTACTTAGTACTTCTGGTAGATCGGGCCGAAGTTCGCGCAGGCGCGGAAGTCAGCGCCCTCGGGATCGGCGGTGCCGAAGAGGTTCCACGCGGCGGGGCGGTAGATCTTGTCCTCGGGCACGTTGTGGGCGTACACGGGGATGCGGAGCATGGAGGCCAGCGTGATGATATCCGCGCCGATGTGGCCATAGGTCCACGCGCCGTGGTTGGCGCCCATGTTGGCCATCACAGAGTACACATCCGTGAAAGCACCCTTGCCCGTGAGGATGGGGGCGAACCAGGTGGTGGGCCAACCCGGATCCGTGCGCTCGTCGAGCACCTTGTTCACTTCCTCCGGCAGAGAGCAGGTGTAACCCTCGGCAATGACGAGCACGGGGCCCTGGCCCTTCACGAGGTTCATGCGGATCATGGTCACGGGCACATCACCCTTGGAGACGAAGTGCAGGGAGTAGCCGCCGCCGCGGAAGTACTCGCGGTTCGCCGGGCACCACTCGGCGGCGCCCATCATGGCGTCGATGTCGGCCTGGGTGGTCTCGCCGGTCTTCTTCATGATGGGGGTACCATCGGGCGCGGTGGAGTGCATGTTGCCATCCAGCGCGGTGGAGCCGGAGTTGATGAGGTGCATGATGCCGTCCTTGGCGTGGCCCTCCATGGTGTAACCGGTCACGCGCTTCACGGCATCCGGCGACCAGTAGGTGCGGATGTCGGAGAAGCAGGCGGCCTGGCCGGTGAGCTGGTGGAGCAGGAGCATGCACACGCCGTTCATGGCGTCATTCTCCGTGGCAAAGGGGATGGACTCGCGGGGGCCGTTCCAGTCGAAGGTGCTGTTGAGCAGGGACTCGGCCATGTCGCCGTTCGGGTAGTAGTCCGTCCAGTGGCGCTGGCCTTGGAAGCCGCCGCAGATGGCGTTGAAGCCCAGGCCCTCTTCCTCGCGGTCGATGGTCTTGAGGTGCGGGTTGCCGTGCATCATGTCGCGGAAGATGATGGTCATGAGGATGGACTCGCGCAGGGTGCGCTCCTTTTCCTCGGGGGAGAGGACGAGGTCGGGGCGGTTGCGATCCGGGCCGATCTTCACGTACTTCTCAGCCCACTTGAGGGCGAGCTCGAACTCGGCCTTGTCGTAGATACCCAGCTCCATGCGGCGGCGCACCTCGGTCATATCCACCGGCTGCACGCGCATGCCCAAGTAGCTCTCCCAGAAGGAGTGGTCGAGGATGGAACCGGCGATGCCCATGGAGCAGCCACCGATGGAGAGGTAGCCCTTGCCGCGCAGGGTGGCCACGGTGAGGCCGGCGCGGGCGAAGCGCAGGATCTTCTCCGCCACGTCGGCTGGGATGGAGGTGTCATCCTTGTCCTGCACGTCATGCCCGTAGATGGAGAAGGCGGGCACGCCTTTCTGCGCATAGCCGGCGAGGGCAGCGGCCAGGTACACAGCGCCGGGGCGCTCGGTGCCGTTGAAGCCCCAGATGGCCTTGGGCGTGGTGGTGTCCGTCTCAAAGGTCTCGGTGATGTAGCACCAGCAGGGAGTGACAGCCAGCGAGCAGCCCACGTTGTTCTCGCGGAACTTCTGGTTGGCGGCAGCGGCCTCAGCCGGGCCACCGATGCAGGTGTCGGCGATGATGCACTTCACGGGCTGGCCGTTGGCGTGCTTCACGTTGGCCTCGATGAGGGCGGCAGCGGCCTTGGCCATGTTCATGGTTTGCTCCTCCAGCGATTCGCGAACACCGAGGCGGCGGCCGTCAATCGTGGGGCGGATTCCGATGGTAGGTAATGTATCGTATTTCATACGGGTATGATGGGTAAAAAAGGGTTAATTGGACTCCGGCTTGCGGAAGATGAGGCTGTAGAGCAGCACCACGCCGAAGCAGATGGCCGGCACGACCATGCTGGCACGCAGCGCGAGGTCGCTCGTCTTGAGGGCTTCATTCCACGCGCCATCTGCCGCAGGCACGAGGGCGAACCAAAGGCTCTCCGTGCTCTCGATGATAGCGCCCATCCACGGTGTGATGATGGCGCCACCGAGAATGGCCATGATAAGCCCGGCTGCGCCGAGCTTCACCACGCGGCTGTCCAGCCCGCCGAGGGCAATACCGTAGATGGTGGGGAACATGAGGCTCATGCCGCCGGAGATGAGGATGAGGCAGATCACATTGGCCGAGAAGGGCAAACCGCCGATGGTGAAGAGCACATCTGCCGGCAGGTACATAGCGCCCGCGCAGCAGGCGATGGCGATGAGCGCAAAGAGCGCCATCATGCTGGCGGGGTTGAACTTCTTCATGTAGTAGGTGGCCACCCAGCGGCAGACAATGAAGAGGATGAGAGAGATGACGTAGTAGGTGGCGGCGGTATCCTCGCTAAGGCCGAGCTGCAGGCAGCAGTACTTGTTCAGCCATGTCCACACGGCAATCTGCACACCCACATAGAAGAACTGAGCAATCACACCCACCCAGTAGCGCGGCAGCTTGAGCAGGGTGCTAAGCATCTGGCGGTAGGTGCGGATGAGCAGGGTAAAGACGATAGGACCGCACATCACGATGAGCAGCTGGCATACCTTTTCTCCCAGCACGCCCGGATTCTCCATCAGGCAGTTAGCCGCCACCAAACCGCCCACGGGAATGGCGATGCAGATCAAGTAGAGCAGGATGAGAGCCGGCTTGCTCAGACCGGACTGCATTTTCTGCTCGCTTGCGGTATCGGTGTAGGGGTTGTCCGCAGTCTTATGGCGTACAAAGAAGAACCAAATGACAGCCGCCACTACGATAAGCCCCACATAGGGCACGCACACCCAGAAGAGCTGCGTGGCTTGGTCGTTGCCCTTGAGGTTGGCAAGGATGACGTATTTTGCCAAGAAAATACCGGCCAGCGACCCGATGGGGTTGAACGCCTGAGCAAAGTTGAGACGTCGCACAGCCGTTTTCTCCGGCCCCAGAGAAAGAACGTAGGGGTTGCAGCTTGTTTCCAGAATGGAAAGCCCACCGGCAAGAATGAAAATGCCCAACAGGTACGTATCAAAGCTCTGCATGATGCAGGCGGGTATGTAGATGAGCGCTCCTATCATGTAGAAGCCCAAGCCGATGAGCACGCCGGTGCGGTAGGAGAACTCCTCCACCATCATGGCGGCAAAGATGGCCAGCACGGCATACGCGCCATAGAAGGAAATCTGCACACCGGCAGATTCGGAGGGCTTGATGCCGAAGATGCTTTCAAATGCGGGCACCAGGTTGTCTGTCATGTTGTTCAACAATCCCCACAGGGCGAAACAGGCGACCAACATGAGGAAAACCGCGCGAAATCTGCGCGGGATGACCGGGGTGAGATCAGGCGTAGAGGGAGAGCTCATGATGCTCCTCAGAATACCACGGCGCTTCGGTGTGTCAAGTAATAAAAAGAACATCTTTCAGAAAAACAGCCTTATCTGTAAGCGCAAGGAATGGTTGACAATTAAAATGAGCCGGGGTATGCTCAGGCACTCCGGCTTGTGAATACTGATCAGAAAGAGCAAGATGCCCTGGCGCAGCAGTTTGGCAGGCGAAGCCTCATGGCGTTCGCCCTGCCAAGCATCCTGATGTCGGTGTGCTCCTCATGCTACACGATTGCAGATGGCATTTTTATTGCGCGATACGCCGGCACGATGGCCCTCTCAGGGCTCAACATGTTCTGGCCGGCGTGGAGTGTGGAATACGGGGTGGGCATCATGCTGGCCGCAGGCGGCAGCGCCCTCATTGCCAAGAATATGGGAGAGGGGCGCTATGGGACCGCCCGCGCGCGCTTCTCGGGGCTTGCGGTTGTGATGCTGGGGCTCGGGGTGCTCACCGCCCTGGTGGGCAATGTGTGGTGCGAGCAGATCTGCCGCGCGCTCGGCGCGAGCGATTTGCAGCTTCCCTACGCTACTGATTACGCGCGCGTGCATTTCAGTTTTGGCCCCTGCCTCTTCATCCAAGCGCTGGCCGGTGTGTTTTTTGTGACAGCGGGACGCCCGGGGCTGGGGCTGGTATCCACCTGTGCCGCCGGGGCGGTGAATGTGGCGCTGGATTATGTGTTCATGGTGCCCATGGGCATGGGGGTGGCGGGGGCCTCACTGGCCACGGGGATAGGCTGGGCCGTGCCGTCCCTCGTGTTTGCGGGGTATTTTATAAAGAAGCGTGGCACGCTGTATTTCACGCGGCCGCGCATGGGGTGGGGTGTCCTGCGCCGCATCTGCTCCAATGGCATCTCGGAGATGGTGACCCACCTGGCTGTGTTTGTGACCGGGGTGCTCTTCAACCTCTCCTTCATGCACTACGCCGGGGAGGCCGGCGTGGCGGCGCTGGCTGTTGTCTTTTACTTTGAGTATCTTTTCACAGCGGTGTATTTCGGGTATTCCACCGGGGTGGCCCCCATCATCAGCTTCAAATTCGGGAATGCCGACTCAGGGCAGCTGCGTTTTGTGACACGCCGCAATATGCAGACCCTCCTGGTCATCTCACTGGTGGCCTATGCCATCTCCATGCTCACCCTGCCCTACACGCTGCCCATCTTTGCGGACCGCGGCACCAGGGTGTATGAGCTTGCGCATCATGGCTTTGTGCTCTATGCCACCTCGTTCCTGCTCGCGTGGGTCAATATCTACGCCTCCGCTCATTTCACCGCCCTGTCCAACGGCCCGGTGTCGGCAGCCATCTCCGGCGCGCGCAGCTTTGTGTTCATGGTGGGGAGCATCTTGCTGCTGCCGCTCGCGCTGGGGATCGACGGCTTGTGGCTCTCCGTGCCGGCAGCTGAGCTGCTGGGCGGGTGCCTGGCGGTGTGGTTCCTGGCGCGGCTGCGCAGGAGATATGGGTATTAGCGGATGAAGTTTGTGATCTTGCGCTCCACGGGCGGCAGAGGTTCAGCTGTGCTGTAGGCCCGCACAGCCTGCGCCATGTTGCGCCCCAGCTGGCGCATGATGGACACCCCCTCCGCATCTGCCATGACCTCTTCCGCCCGGTTGCCGTGCACCTCATTCCAATAATAGGAGGAGACGACGGGCATCTGCGAGATGGTGAAGTGCTTTTGGATGGCATCGAGCGTGGCCAGTGAGCCCGCGCGGCGGCTTGAGGCCACTGCGGCGGCCGGCTTGCCGGCAAAGGCGCTCTGCCCGGCGTAAAATGCGCGATTCATGACGCTGAGCAACCGCCCGGACGGGTGGCCATAATACACGGGGGAGCCGAAGACGAAGCCCTGTGCCGCGCGTGCTTTCTCGATGAGCTCATTCACACAATCTCCCCGCAGCACACACGCGCCCGGCTTTTTGTGGCAGGCGCCGCAGGCGATGCAGTCGTGAAACGGCCCACTGCCCAAGTAGTAAATCTCCGTGTCCACCCCGGCCGCCTGCAGCTCTTCTGCCACAAGACTCAGCGCGGTGTATGTGCAGCCCTCCGGGTGGGGGCTCCCGTTGACTAAAAGCACCTTGAGTTTTGAAGCAGGCGTGGCAGAAGCCTCTGCCCCCAGAGCCGGCGCCACAGCCAGAGCCCCGCCGGCAAGTCCCAATTGCGTCAGAAAAGTGCGTCTATTCGGCATAGTGAGTGAATGAGAATAAAAGAATTACCCTTATACTACACCCTGTAGCCGCCGGGGGGCAAGCCCAAATTGCCAAAAGGCGCCTCAAAAAATAACTGGCGAAGTTTGGGCTTGCATGCGAGCGGGCAAACGGGTAAGCTGTGTAGCGATATGAGTAAGGAAACCACACCGGAACAGGAAAAACTGCAGGCGCAGCGCCAGCGCGCGCTGGATGCCGCTATGCTGCAGATTCAGAAAGACTTTGGCGAAAACGCCATCATGCGCCTCGGCGACCAGAAAAAAATGGAGGTGGATGTGATCCCCACGGGCAACCTGCTGATTGACCGCGCGCTGGGTGTGGGTGGCTTCCCGCGCGGCCGCATTGTGGAGGTCTTTGGCCCTGAATCCTCCGGTAAGACCACTCTTACCCTCACCGCCATCGCCCAGGCTCAAAAGGCGGGTGGGCTGGCTGCTTTCATTGATGTGGAGCACGCGCTGGATCCCTCATACGCAGCTAAATTGGGTGTGAATCTGGATGACCTGCTTGTGTCACAGCCCAGCAGCGGCGAGGAAGCCCTGCAGATCTGCGAGGCCCTGGTGCGCTCTAACACGATTGATGTGATTGTGGTGGACTCCGTGGCGGCTTTGGTGACGCGCCAAGAGCTTGAGGGTGATATCGGCGATAGCACCGTGGGCGCTCAGGCGCGCTTGATGAGCGCCGCGCTCCGCAAGCTCACCTCCCTCATCTCCAAAGCGCGCACCATCTGCATCTTTACCAACCAGATCCGCGAGAAGATCGGCGTCATGTTCGGCAACCCGGAGACCACCCCCGGCGGCCGCGCCCTCAAGTTCTACGCCTCAGTGCGCTGTGATATCCGCCGCATTGGCCAGATCAAGGGCACAGATGGCTCAGTGGCCGGCAACCGCACCAAGCTGAAAGTGGTGAAAAACAAGGTGGCGGCTCCCTTCACTGAGTGTGAGTTCGATATCATGTACAATGAGGGCATCTCCTCCGTGGGCAGCCTCATCGACCTGGCTATGGAGTATGATATCATCCAGAAGCGCGGGTCGTGGTTCAGCTACAATGGCGGCCAGCTCGCGCAGGGACGCGATGGCGCCAAAGACGCCCTGCGCTCCAATCCTGAGCTCTATGCTGAGGTGGAAGCCAAGGTGCGCGAGAAACTCGAAGAGAAAGCGGCCAAATGATTCTCTGAATAAGAGAATCAGTAATTAACGGGGCTATTGGGGTGTTCCTGATAGCCCCGATTAATATTCTGAATCATGCGCTTGAACTGCGGGGATTTCCGCATTCTGTCATCACAGCGGTTGCCGTATTTGCCATTCTTGAGGCGCACCATGAACCACTGCTCGATGGGGATCGCATGCCCCTCTTTATAATAGTCCGAAAGGTAGTCTGTGACCTCCTCGAGATCCGCCCAGCGCTTCTGATTCAACTCCGGCCCGTACTCGACGCGCAAGCGCCCGTTCCACTTCCAGGCATCCAGCATCCACACATGCGGCCACTTCCCGTCTTTGGAGGCGATGTAGACACAGTTGTGCTCACTGCTCTCTGCCTTGTCGCGCACGCAGCAGCCCAGGCGGAAAAAGCTCAGCTTGCGGCGGCGCAGCTCACGGTAGAGATCATGCTGGTAGTGCCAGCAGAGCCCGCGGTCCTGAAGGCGGGAGTTGACCAGCGCATTGCCGGACCAGCCGGGGAAATGTGAGTTGTTGATGCGTGAAATACCGGCGGCGGCCTTGTAGGCGGTGTCGGACAACCACTCGGCTTCGGCTTTGGCCTCCGGCAGGTTTTGCTGCTCTGCCGGCAAGAGTTTGAGCAGGTTTTGCTTGAGTGTCATTCTGCGGGTTGTCACCAGCTTAGTATAAGGATACTGCACCGGCGGCGGACTACAGTCCACCACCATGGCACCCACCAGCAACACTCCCAGAAAACGGCTCAGCACTTTCATGGGCCGCATTTTACCATGCAATTGAATGTGAAGCAAGATTAATGACTTTTCACACGCTATTCCTTAAGTTTCTCGGGTATGCTGAACTCTGCAAAGCATATCTGCTCCGGCGAGGCACAGTCCTCCAAATCATGCACGATATCATACAGATTCTTCCTCTTCACCTCAGCACGCCTCATGTACGAATCAAAATAGTAGAGAGCCAGTTTGATGACTGTGGTGCGGTCGATCAAGCGCTCATCCATAATGCGCTCTATGGTGTCACAAATGGGTGCTGGCGCACGGAAGCAGATGACCTTGGCGCCGGCAGCGCTGTCACCTGTGTCCTCTGCCCGTAATGCGCTGAGACTTTGATGGCGGTGTTTTTTCATGGTCCGGTAGTTTGGGAGAGTTTAAGCTTAGCGGATTGCTAATCCGCTGTCAAGAAAGAAAAAAAGATGTTAGGCTACACATTTTATTTGCAAACATTTACTAAACAAAACAGGAGACTTGTAAGTCGATTCATAGAGTAGGTGTTACCGGGCAGCAAGTCAACCACCGGCACCTTGGGACGCGTGTTTCAACTTATGCGGTACGCTCAGCGGATTAGCAATCAGCTATGCGTATTTCTTCCCGAGTTATACATGAATGCTTTACGTAAAAAAGATGAAAGATAAAAACAATACATGGAAAGAGATATTTGGTATTACAGGGAGAGATGCATCGCGGCTGGCGCGTGAGCTGGCGGAGCGGGTGTATTCTCCGGGGTTGAGGGGGATTGACCTGCTCAACCGCTGCCGCGAGGTGATGGCCCTGGGCTGTGAGGCCTATGCGCAGGCGCGCCGGAGTGTGAGCCTGCAGAAGGCGATAGAGGTGTCACAGCAGGAGCGGTCCGGGCGCCGCGCCCGCACGCTGTATGAGATCAGCAATGTGTGCCGCCGCCTGCTGAGCGCTTTTCCTGACTTGGCAGATACGCCGCTGCGCAAGATCTCGGCCGAGCAGTGCCAAGAGATGCTGCAGGCGGTCTTCAGCACTGATTTGCAATACAACAAGGCGCGCGTGGTGCTGCATGCCGTGTTTGCCTGCGGGATGCGCCGGGGCTGGTGTGACTCTAACCCGGTGGATGCGCTGCCGCGCCCGGTGCTGCACGAGTCAGAGGTGGAGCCCCTGCCCTGGTCCGACTTGAAGAATCTGCTGCGCATGGCCACCCGAGAGCCGCACCGCTGCTGCATGCCGGCGGTGGGTTTGATGCTTTGGGCCGGGGTGAGGCCGGCGGAGCTGCTGCGCCTCACTTGGGAGGACATCGACACGCAGGAGAAGGTGATCACCCTGCGGCCCCGGCACAGCAAGACGGGCGGCTGCCGCCACATCACGCTGCACCCGGTGCTGCTGGCTTGGCTGCGGAAGGGGAGCGGGCGCTTGCAGGACATGAGTGGGCGCATCTGCCCGCCCAACTGGCTGAGGCGCTGGAAAGCCCTGCGCCGCGCGGCCGGTATCTGCCGCTGGCAGCAGGATGTCCTGCGCCACACCTTTGCCAGCTATCACCTGAAGCACTGGCATGACCTGCCCCGGCTGCAGGAGGAGATGGGCCACCGCTCTGCCCGCTTGCTGCGCACGCGCTACCTCAGCATGAAAGGCATCACCAGCCGGCATGCCAAGCAGTTCTGGACTCCGGGGCACCTGGGCTAACCCGCCACCGGTGGTGAGGGCGGCTCCTGCCGGGTGGGCTTTTGTTTTCCCCCTCGGTGCATCTTTTTCAGATTGATAGGCACACTTGCGTTGACATTGAATTCTCATTTTATTATACTGCACCCACCATCGCTAAACCACTCACAGAGATCGTGGCTTCTTCTCCGCTTTTTGCAGAGGAGCTGGCTAAGCTTTGCCGGGATGACACGCGGGAGGAGCCCTTGGTCTTCCCCGGCACCTGCCAGGCGGCGTTCTCATTTGTGGCTGCTCTGGTGGCGAGCCGCCAGCCGCGGGCACGCCGTGTGTGGGTGGTGGCAGACTCCTTGCCGACTCAAGAGCGCATAGCCGCCGAATGGCCGATATGGAGCCACCTGCCCTGCATCTTTGTGCCTGAGCAAGAGTGGAATGCCCGGCAGGGTATGGGTGACCCGGATGTGAGCGCCGAGCGCCTGGAAGCGCTGCACCGCTTGTATACGAGCCCGGGTGAGGCACAGGTGGTGGTGGTGACGGCGGCTTGCCTGCGCCAGGCGGTGCCGGATTTCTCCCCGGCGCAGCAGGTGTCCCTCTCGCTGCGCACGGGGGATGACTCCCTGAGCCTGCAGAGGCTGGCGGAGATCTTGACCGAGCGCGGCTTTGAGCGCCAAGATCAGGTGACAGCACGTAATCAGTGGAGCCTGCGCGGCGGTATTCTCGATGTCTTCCCCCTGCAGACAGCCTGGCCTTTGCGCATTGAGTATTTTGGGGATGAGATCGACAGCATCCGCGCGTTTGATGTGGATTCGCAACTCTCGTTCCGCAAGTTGGAACGGGCGGATCTGCTGCTGGATGAGCCGCCGGAGAATCAGAATCTGCAGGACTGGATCCGGCCGGAGGACTGCGTGATCTCCCTGCCCGGGTGCGGGGTGCCGGGGGATGTGCTGGTGTATGAGACTCTGCCGGATGTCGCAGACATCGCGCCGGAGATTGACGGCTTCCGAAAGAAGGATGGCCTGGCTTTTTACCCCACGCCGCTGGGGTCCTTCGAATCCGGGGATTTTGTGATGCAGGAAGCCCGGCGGCAGTATGTGAACTCCATCCTTCTGCGCTGGCGCAGGGAGAAGTGGCGCGTGGTCATGTATTTCCCGCACGAGGGTGAGAAAAAGAGATTTGAGGAGATATGCGGGCAGGATCCTGCATGGGATGCCGTGCAGGCGCGGGATGGCAACCTGCCTTTCGGATTCACCATACCCGGCGCGCAGCTGGCAGTGCTCTCTGCGGCAGAGATTTTCGGCCGCCATACCTCGCCGCGCCACCGCCGCATGCGCACCCGCGAGAGCCGCATACGGCTCGCTGAGGCTCAGGCCCCCCTGCGCGAAATCGAATCCGGGGATTTGGTGATCCACGCCGCCCACGGGCTCGGGCAATTTGTGGGTATAGTGCGGCATGAAGAGACGGGTGAGGAAGAGATGCACATCCGCTACGCGGGCGGGGTGCTGCTGCGCATCCCCCTGCACCAGGCACACCTTGTGTCCAAATATGTGGGGCTCGGCTCGAAAACACCGGAGCTCAACCGCTTGGGAGATGCCCGCTGGAAGCGCGCCTGCCAAGCGGCCGAGCGCGCCGTGGCAGACTACGCCGCCCAGATGCTCGAGGTGCAGGCCGAGCGCGAGAGCAACCCCGGCTATGCCCACCCGGCAGATTCTGCGTGGATGTGGCAATTTGAATCTTCCTTCCCCTTCCGCGAGACACCTGACCAGCTGCGCGCTATCCAGGAAACGAAGGCTGATATGGAGGCCGCGCGGCCCATGGACCGCCTCATCTGCGGGGATGTCGGCTTCGGCAAGACTGAGGTGGCCCTGCGCGCGGCGTTCAAATGCGTGACCGGCGGCAAGCAGGCCGCCCTCCTCGCGCCCACCACTGTGCTGGCAGATCAGCACTACCGCAACTTCCGCGCGCGCATGAGCGAGTACCCCATCCGCATCGAAATGCTCAGCCGCTTTACCTCTGCGCGCAAGGCAACAGAGATCTTGGCCGGCCTGAAAAATGGCGATGTCGACCTCGTCATCGGCACGCACCGCCTGCTCTCCAAGGATGTGACATTCAAGAATCTCGGGCTTGCCATCATTGATGAAGAACAGCGCTTCGGCGTGCGGCACAAGGAGCAGTTCAAGCGCTTTTTCCGCATGGTGGATATGCTGACCCTCTCCGCCACCCCCATCCCGCGCACTCTCTATGTGGCGCTCATGGGCGCGCGCGATATGAGCACCATCGACACCCCGCCCTCCAACCGCCTGCCGGTGAGCACCAGCGTGTGCCCCTTCAATGAGGAGCTCATCACAAAAGCCATCCGTGCCGAGCTCGCGCGCAAAGGCCAAGTCTTCTTCCTGCACAACCGCGTGCAGACCATCTACAAGATGGAAGCCCTGCTGCGGCAACTCGTGCCGCAGGCGCGCATCGTCACCGGCCACGGGCAGATGGACAAGGCAGAGCTCGAAAAAATCATGACCCAATTCGTGGAGGGCAAGGCAGATGTGCTCCTCTCGACCACGATCATTGAAAGCGGTATCGACATCCCCAATGCCAATACGATCATCATCGACCGGGCAGACCGCTTCGGCCTGGCGGACCTGTACCAGCTGCGCGGCCGCGTGGGGCGCGGCAACCAGCGCGCCTATGCCTACTTGCTGCTGCCGGAGGAGGCGCTGTGCACAGGAGATGCCCGCAAGCGCGTGTCGGCCATCAAGCAATACACCGCATTGGGAAGCGGCTTCAAGATCGCCATGCGAGATCTGGAGATCCGCGGCGCCGGCAACCTGCTGGGCACCCAGCAAAGCGGCCATATTGCCGCCATCGGGTTCGAGCTCTACTGCCAGCTGCTCCGGCAGTCCATCGACCGCCTGCGCGGCATCAAGCCCTCCCTGCGCGTGAGCGCTCAAGTCAAGGCAGATTTCCTGTGCGTGAGCGAAGCGATCATGGCCACGCGAAGCGATACCTCCAGCCTGCTGGGCGCCTACATCCCCGCCTCCTATGTGCCGGCCACCAAAACGCGCATGGAGTGCTACACTCAGCTCGCCAAAGCCACCCGCACCGAGGGGCTGGATGAGCTGGCCAAGCAGTGGGAGGACCGCTTCGGCCGCCTGCCCGACGAGGCTAAGCAGCTGATCATTCTTCAAAAAATCAAGATACTCGCCTCGGGGAGGCATATTTCCATGGTGGAGATCAGCGGCCAAAAGCTCATGCTCACGCGCAATAATGACTACATCTTGCTCAACCGCCGCTTCCCCCGCCTGCAGAAGAAAAATGCGGCAGATAAATTAGCCGAGGCGTTGCAGATGCTCGAGTCCATGTGATGCAGCCACCCGGCCGCGCAGCAGCACATCCCGCCCCAGCGCCTTGCACTCCATCTCCTCCAAGCGCAGCTCGCGCGGCAGCCACTCCCCGGGCAGCAGCAGCTCCGGCCCTCCCCCCACATAAGGAGTCATGATCTGCACCCACTCATTCACTAGCCCCTGCTCCAGAAAATACCTCAGCAGCCTGCCGCCGCACTCCAGCATGAGCCTCACCACTCCATAGCACTCATATAGCTCGCGAAGCATCGCCTCAGCATCCTGCACATCCTCATAGACAAGCGTGCGCTCAGCATACTCATCTGCAAACAGCGGCGCCTCCGCCGGCAGGGACTCGCGCCGCCGCGTGAGCACCACCCGCCACGGCTGCTGCTTGGCTGCAGGCGCCGGCTCCTGAGGGCAGCGTATCGTGAGCGCCGGCAAATCCGCCCGCACTGTCTGCCCCCCCACCAAGATGGCATCACTCTGCACACGCAGCAGATGTGCAAAGGCTAGTGACTCCCGGCAGCTCAGCCAGCGCTCCGTGCGCCGCGTGAGCCTCCCATCCAGCGTGCTCGCCACTTTTGCCAGTACCCAGGGGCGACCCGTCCTCACAGCATGCGCCCAAGGCTCCAGAAAGGCCCTACAAGCCTCTTCCTCCACCCTGCCCTGCACCAGTACCCCGGCCGCCTGCAAAAGCGCGTCTGCGCGCCCTCTGTGGCGTTTATCAGGATCCACCGCCCCATACACCACCCGGCCAATACCTGATTCAAGGATAGCCTCCGTGCAGGGAGGCGTGCGCCCATGGCTCGAGCAGGGCTCCAATGTCACATAAAGCGTGGCGCCGGCGAGCTCATGCTCCCACCCGCGATCACGCGCATCCTGCAGCGCGCGGCGCTCAGCATGCGCTTCCCCGGCGCGCTCGTGGTACCCCTCACCCAGCACATGCCCATCTTTCACAACAACTGCACCCACCGGCGGATTCGGGCTGGTGGTGCCCACACCGCGCTGAGCCAACTCGAGCGCGCGGCGCATCCAGCGAGAATCATCAGCTGAGACAGGAGAACAAGGCATGGCAAAAAAGGCTAGCTTGAAGAAGAAGAATATATATACCTATTTAAATTCATCATCATCAGGTGTGTGAATAAGTGAATAAGAAAACAGGACCTCATGAAAATCATGATCTTGGAGAGAAAAAAGCATGTCGACAAACAAGAGAATAATCCGCCATGAATGCGAATGACTCACTTATCCACATGTTTACCCACCATTTATTCACCTACTTATTGACACCTCATGTTAATATCTACACAAACAGCTTGTGACTTAATCTTCTTGGAGGAATTCATAGAAGAAGACAAAAGGCGCCACCAGCGGGATGGCCACATTGTAGCCAACAGTCAGCGGAGCATCCACCACCACGAGATCCAGCTTGCCGAGCGCCTTTTTTGAGAGAGAAGTCGAGTGCGGCACGCGAGACCCGGGGATGGAGAATGACTGATCACCGCCGATATGGGCCGCGATGGGGTAGGAAACGGCGCCGGGCAGCTCCTCCAGCCAGGTGTCAGAGCAGCGCTGCATATCCCCCACAAGAGCCCGCAGGTCAAAATAGCCATCTGACCGCTGCAAGATAGCCGCCGCATTGGAAGAAATCTCATGGTATACCATGGGCGCAGAGGCATCATGCACCAACTCAAAGGAAGGCTCATAATTATTTCTGCGGAACACAGAATCATGCACCAGAGGGAATGTGCGCTTGTAGCGAGCCTTAGAGGCAGAGAGAAACCATGAATCCCCCTGGCGGAACAGGCGCATGGAATCCGACTTCAGCAAATACCCCTCATAATAACTGCCCATCTCCTCCACCCGCTTGTGTGTTTGCACATAGGCACAGGAGCATAGCATCAGCCCAAAACACAGGAGTACAAGTCGCAGCATCGAGTTCATAACTCCAGAGTACCAAAAGAAAGCTTGACTTGTCAAGCAAGCAGGCAGGCTTTTTTGCCCACCCGGGCCCGGCAGAGAACAAAAGCGCCCCACAACCCAACAATTAAGCCCAAAATCGCCGCCTGTCATACTGATCCAACAGGCGCAGAGAATAGAAATTTAATACGTAACATATTGATAGAGTGTGTATAACTATTGGATTGGGGCTACTTGACAATTCGGACTCCTCGTGGTTACAATCGGGGCAATCC
Source organism: Akkermansiaceae bacterium (assembly GCA_022510805.1). Taxonomy (GTDB): domain Bacteria; phylum Verrucomicrobiota; class Verrucomicrobiia; order Verrucomicrobiales; family Akkermansiaceae; genus Akkermansia. Next base: position 59,767 of record JAFLSS010000003.1, on the reverse strand, counting down.
TTGGCTACAAGCGATTTTGTAGCACCCAGGTACAAAAATGATAAATAACACAACCATGAAAACTACATTACTCGCTTTGGCCGCACTGGCGCCCGCTGCACTGGCCGGCACATATACTGAGCCTGTGAACCCCTACTCTCTGGAGCTCGGCGTGAGCTACAATTTCGCCGCCCGCGACCTCGTGCGCACTAATGATGCAAACGGCCCGAAGGTGGATACCCTCGGAGTGGACCTCACGGGAGTCTACACCGTGAATGATAACTCATCCTTCAACCTGCGCTTCGGATTCGCCACCGGGTCCGATGACAAGGGTAACGGTGAATTCGGCAATGATGTCCGCGTCAATAATTTCTACCTCATGCCCGGCTACCGCTACACGCACCGCATGAGCGAGCATGTACATGGCTTCATCGGCGCCAATATCGGTGTCATCAACGAAAGCCTCAAATACAAATACACCACCCCGCTGGAGACACGCCGCTACCACGGATCAGAGTACGGCTTTGCATACTCTGCCGAAGCAGGACTCAAGTTCTACCTCACGCAAAACTTTGATCTCTTCCTCGCCTACCAATTCTTCGGATCAACAGCGGAGCCGGGATTGAACAGCATTGAGGGCAGCAACACCCGCTCTCAGCTTTACCACTGCATCCGCGGTGGCGTGAGTTTTGACTTCTGATGCAGCTGTGCAGAGCGCGGCGCCCTCCTGCGCTGAGAGCGCCGCTGCACCTGCCAACGCGAACAAAACACAATACAAATACAGCCCTGCTTCAGATAATGAAGCAGGGCTGATAATTGTTCCATGTGGAACAAAATTACATACGATCCGGCATTTCGATGCCGAGCAGTCCCATGCCCTGCTTGAGGACGCGGGCTGTGAGGTCGCAAAGGCTGAGGCGCGTGGTGCGGGTATCTCCCGAGCTCTTGAGCACGGGGCAAGCTTCATAGAAGCTGTGGAATGCGCGCGCCAGCTCGTACAGGTAGGCCGCCAGGAGATTCGGGCGGCAGTCATCGAGTGTGGAGGGCACGATCTCAGCATAGCGCGCGAGGAGGCGCGCGAGGTGGATTTCTGCATCTTCACTAAGCTCCGGGCTTGCAGCGGCGGGTGTATATTCTCCCTCTTCGAGTTTGCGGAAGATGGATTTGACTCGCACGTAGGAGTTCTGCAGGTAGGGCGCGGTATCGCCGGTGAGGGCGAGCATCTTGTCCCAGTCGAAGATGTAATCACTGAGGCGGTTTTGGGAGAGCTCAGCGAACTTCACGGCGCCGACACCTACCATGCGCGCGATGCGTGCTTTCTCATCTGCCGGCATGTCGGGGCTCTTTTCTTCGATGACTCGGGTGGCGCGCTGGATGGCTTCGTCGATGACATCTTGCAGGCTCACGGTCTCGCCATCACGCGTCTTGAATGGCCGGCGGTCATGACCGAGGATGGAGCCGAACGCCACGTGGCGGAAGTCACCCTGCACGCCGCGCATGCGCTCGATGTCAAAAATCTGCTTAAAATGCTTGTCCTGCGGAGCGCCCACCACATACCAGATCGAGTCAGCATTGAAGTGGGCGATGCGGTAATCCAGCGTGGCCAGATCTGTGGTGGCGTAGAGGAATGCGCCATCTGCCTTGCGGATAATGGCCGGCACCGGCTGCCACTCGCCATCTTTATTGACGAGGAAGGGGTCCTGCTGCGGCTTGTGGAAGCCGTCAGAGAACACGCACACCGCGCCCTCGCTCACGCGGGCGATGCCTTTGTTCAGCAGGTCATTTACCAGGGGCTCGAGGGCATCATTGTAGAAACTCTCGCCGAGCCAGTAATCGAAGTGAATATCCAGCTGTTCGTAGATTTTCTCAAGGCCGGATTGAGTGAGGCTGACGCAGCGTTTCCAGATGCTCAGATTCTCGGGGTCACCGCCCTGCAGCTTCACGAGCTCGGCTTTGCAATCGACCAGCAGATCGGGTGATTCCTTGCAGAGTTTATTGACCTCCTTGTAGACGGAGAGGAGGGTTTCGATGGGATCCTTGGCGAGATTCTCCTGGTTGAGAAGGTGTTTCCAGCCCCAGAGAATCATGCCGAACTGCGTGCCCCAGTCGCCGATGTGGTTATCAGTGATCACCGTGTGCCCCATGAAGCGCGCCAGGCGGGCAAGCGTGTCGCCGATGATCGTGGAGCGGATATGGCCGATGTGCATGGGCTTGGCCACATTGGGAGCAGAGAAGTCGATGACGATGGACTTGGGCTCTGCAGCGAGCGGCACACCGAGGCGTTCATCCCCGAGCATGCTTTTCATGCGCTCTGCATAATACGCAGCGTTGATGCGGAAATTGATGAAGCCGGGCCCGGCGATCTCAGGAATAGCCTGTGAGCAGGAGGCGCGCAGCGCTTCTACGACCTTGCCGGCGAGTTCTCGCGGGTTCATTTTTACCTGCTTGGCAAGAATCATGGCGGCGTTGCACTGGTAATCGCCAAAGCGCAAATCTTGTGAGGCGGATACAACAGGGCAGAAACCCTCCGGCAGTGAATCACCTAAAATAGCGCGAAAAGCCTGTGCAACCTGGTCGGATAATAGTGCTGGAATAGTCATAAAAGCTCTCCATTTATACACGTTTATCTGCTTTTTGTCAATCTTACACAGGAAAAGAAATACCACTTTGTTCCATGTGGAACATTTGCGCCGGTTTTGTTGTCTAATTGATAGTAGTATGGCGGAAAAAGGGCTTGCCAGGCCGCGGGGGATATGGTATGTATATATGCGCTGCTGTGCTCGTGACACGCGGTATCATAGGCCCGGACCGTTATAATATCACAAGGGGCATCAAAGCTCAGGGTTTCATGTTCCGTCCTTCAGTGGATACCTCAGGTAAACCCGGCTCCGCACCCACCTAGCTTTAGGGAACGTGGCTTCCATACTGCTGACGGCACAGCGGCTTTTTTTTGTTTTCGGGTGTGTGGGTGTGTCGTGTGCGGGTGTGGTGTGGCGTTGTAGGCTCTCAGGGGGCTTTTCCTGCGCGTTGGTGGGTGGTTCTGCGGTATCTATAGGCTGCGGGTGGTTCTGTGGCGTTGTAGGCGCTTTCTGGCTTGTTTGGGGTGGGTGTGGTGGTGGTGTATGGTCCGGGGCAGGGGGTAGGTATAAAAAACCTGCTGTGCCGTGTCCGCTTGAGGCGGGTGTTCCGGCACAGCAGGCGCTGTATGATGGTTTGTTGTGGGTGGGTGGGTAGATTAGTATTTGTAATCTACGTAGAATTGGAATTGGCCGTCGCGGTCAACAGCATTGCCGATCTTGAACGGGATGGCGTAGTCTACGGCGAGCGGGCCCATGGGCAGGTTGATGCGCAGGCCGATACCATAGTCAGCGGAGATGCTGTTGAATCCGAAGTCGAACGAGTCTTCGTGCACGAAGCCGGCATCCACGAACATGGCGAATCGAACTGTTTCTACCACGGGTATGGTGACTTCTGCCTGGACGAATGCGGAGGAGTTGCCGCCCATAGTTTCATCACCCGTGATGCGCTCGTCGATCATGCCGACGTCGCGGAAGCGGAAGCCGCGCAGGTTCATCGGGCCGCCGAGGTAGCAGCGCTCGAAGATGGGCACCATCTCGTCTTTCTTCACGGAGTCGACAGTTTCTACGCCGAAGTTGAGGCTGAGGATGGAATCCCAGATGGAGTTGTAGTAGACGGAGCCGCTCATGCCGGCGCTGTAGGTTTGGATGGTGCTGCCGGGGCCGCTGTAGCCGATGTGGGCCTCGAAGTTGCCACCCTTGCGCGGGTTGATGATGGCATCACGCGAGTCGAACTCGTACGCGAGATTGATGTTGCTCCGGTTGTAGTCGCCGCAGCTGTAGAGGAAGTAGAGCGGGGCGGCACCTTGGGGAGTCAGGTTGTAGTGTTCGATGCGGTACTCGAGTTTGACGGAGTTTTTCTCATCGAGAGCGCGGCGCAGGGACACGGCGTAGCCGTAGTTTTTCTGCACGTAGTAATCGCTGAAGTAGGAGGAGTTCGAGAAGTAGATCTCATTGCCCAGGGCGAGCTTGCGGTCCAGGAACCAGGGCTCGAGCAGGCTGATGGATGCACTCTGGAAGTCGAAGCCGAGCTTGCCGGAGATGGAGAGGCGCTGGCCGCCGCCCACCAGTGAGCCGCTGCCGAAGAGGCCGCGCACGTCGAAGTTCGACTGGGTGACGTTGGCATACAGGTAGACACTCTCGATGGAGGAGATGGCGGCACCCACGGTGAGGTTGCCGGTCATGCGCTCATGCACGGTGACGTTGATATCGCGGTAGCCGGCGCGGTCGGAGGCGGCTTGAGAAACATCTACGCCAGCGAAGTAGCCGAGGTTTTCAAGGCGTTTCTTGGCGGTTTCCAAGTCGACAGAGTTCATGTTCTGGCCGGGCTTGAGGGGGAGCTCGCGGAGGATGACGTGGCGCTTGGTTTTGGTGTTACCGCGCACATTGACACGGCCCACGGCGTAGCGTTTTCCTTCGGTGATGTTGTAGCAGATGTCGATGACGCGTGTGCCGTCTTTATCCACGCCGACTTCGTTGATATCCGGGCGGGCGTCGGCGTCAGCATAGCCTTTGGCGCCGTAGTAGCGGCGGATCATGGTGGTGTCATCAGAGACTTTCTGCAGGGAGTACACATCACCATCCAGCATGCTCATGCCGGGCTCGAGCTCTTTGGATTTGTAGATGGTGTTGCCCCTGAAGCTGACGTGGCGCACGCGGTAGCGCGGGCCTTCGTCGATGTGGGTGATCATGGTGAGCTTCTGGGGGCCGTTCGGTTTGCCGCTGTCAATGAATTCGACTTTGGCGATGCGGGCGCGCAGGTAGCCGTAGTTGCGGTAGTGGCGGATGATTTCCTGAAGGTCGTCATCGAGCTGTTCGCGGATGACGCGGCCGGAGTTGGTGAGGAGGTGGAAGGGCCCGCGCTCTTCTGTTTTCATCATCTGGCGCAGCTGCTTCGAGTCAAACTGGCGGTTGCCGGTGAACTTGATGTTCATCATGCGCACCTCACGGCCTTCTTGGATGTCGAAGATGATGTCATCATACCCGGTGCGGGCGGTTTTGGTGTGGCGCCAGGAGACTTTGACATCCGGGTAGCCGGCCTCTTGGTAGAGGCGGATGATTTCTGCGCGTGCCGCAGCGAGGGCGCGGTCATTGATGACCTTGCTGGAGAGGAGTTTTGTGGTTTCGCGCAGCTTTTTGTCGCTGTATCTGCGGTTGCCGGTGAAGCCGACACCGCCCATCACGCTGGCGGGCGCTACCTCGAAGATGACACTCACGCCTCTACCCTGAGGCGCCACAGCCACTCGGGCGTCACCGCTCACGAGCCCTTTTTCCATGAGGCGCTCCAGGTCATCATTGATGCGTGAGGAGGAGTAGCGGGAGCCGGGGGAGGTTTGGATGACATCCAGCAGGCGCTGGTCGGGCACGGTGGGTTTGCCGGAGGTGTAGCGGATCCTTACGCTCTGCACCACGAGGCCGTCATAATTGGCCGGGCCGCCCAGCAGGCCGAGGCCGGTGGAGGCGCCAAGCTCACGCAGGGCCACCGCGTCATCCACCAGTCTGGTGTCGTGTGCGGTGTCGATGAGTTGGGGTTTGGGTGTGGGAGCCTTGGAGGCGGAGGATTCTGCCTCAGCTTGTTGCTCGGTGTTGTTGTCAAATTGATTACTCAGGATGGAATCCAAGTATGCATCACCTGTCGACTGCTGGGCTGACACAGAAGAAAGGGATGCGATAACCATGCAGGTTGAAACGAATGCAGATGACCAGTGCAGTGGGCGCGCTCTCATGTCGCTTATGATGCCTTATAAAATGCGTTAGGTCAAGACATTATCTGGTCATTTTTGCAGTTCTTTGTATTGAACTCTGAAAAAATGGCCTTGGGAGGGCTGAAATTCAGCCAAAGAGGGGGCGCAGAGCAGCAATCCACTCGGCCGCGCTGGCAAAGCGACCGGCGATGATGGGGCGGATGGCGCGGTCGATGGTGGCCAGAAATACTTTGTCATACACGGCGAGCAGCTCGGGGAGTTCGGAGAGGGTATCTGCCGTGTCATAGAGCTCGCGCTGGCGGCAGGGCAGGAGCGGCTGGCCGGTGGTGATGTAGTAGAGAGTCGCGCCGAGGGAGTAGAGATCTGTCCACGGGCCCATGTTGTCGCTGCCGGAGTTGCCTTGCTCTGCCGGGCTGAAGCCGAGGGATTCGACCACGTTGGGATCCGCATCGCCGCAGGCGTCGCGCGCGGCGCCGAAGTCGATGAGCACGGGCAGGCCGTTTTTGCGGATGAGGATATTATTTGGCTTGATATCGCGGTGCAGCAGGTCGCGGGAGTGGATGTAGTCCAGCGCGTCGAGCACGCGCACCAGGGTGCCGAGCAGGCCGGCTTGGGGCAGGAGCTGGCCGAGCTGTGCGTGGGCGGCGGCGACTTCTGCGAGGGGCTGGCCCGCTATGTGTTCGGTGACGTAGTAGGAGGTGTTGTAGGCTTCAAAAAAGGTGTAGACCTTGGCGATGTGGGGGTGATGGAGTGAGGCGAGGAGGCGTGCTTCGCGCATGAAGTTGTTGTGTGCCCAGGCGAAGGAGGATTCTGCCGAGTCTGCGGGGTTGAGCAGCACTTCCGGTGAGTCGGGCCGGCGGTAGCACAGTGAGGCGGGGAAGTTTTCTTTGAGCACCACGCGGCGGTGGGTGGTGGGTTCTTCTGCGAGGTAGGTGATGCCGAATCCGCCCGCGCCGATGGTGTGCAGGATGCGGTAGCCGCGCAGGGAGTGGCCGGGTGGCAGAGCGTATTCCAGCGTGGGCTGGGCGCCGGCTGTAACCCGCGAGGAGGTGGGGGTGGCGGACATGGCGTGTGTGTGTGTGGAGTGGTGGGTTAGGCTCGGGACTTGAAGTGGGAGTATTGGACGTGTCTGGTGCAGCGCGCATAGTCGGTGGTGCCGTCGGCCAGGGTGGGGATGGAGGCGACGGGTTCGATGATGCTGGGCACCTCGTAGTCATTGGAGTGCATGTTTCGGAAGCCGTACTTCAGTATGAGCAGATCATCAGGCTTGAAGAGTGTGGTGGCGAGGGCGATATGGCACACGCCGGTGTTGGGGTCGGTGACGCTGACGACGGCAACGCGGGGCGGCAGGGGCTGCTCGTTGAGTTTCATGATCTCGATCACCTTGCTTTCGGTGTCATCCAGTGATACGAGGTGGTTGTCGATCTTCACAAAGCGGCTCAGCGGGCCACAGAGGCACAGCAGGCCATCCTGCCGGATGTAGGCCACATTTCCCGTGCAGACCCAGCTGTTGAGGTCGGGGCCGGAGGTGTCGCCGTTTGGGCTGAGGTAGCCGCTGAAGAGAGAGGGGGTTTTGACCCACAGCAGGCCGGGCTCGGAGGGGGGGAGGGTGTTTTCTGTGTACTCGATATCGCTGATGCGGATGCTGACACCGGGCAGGATGAGCCCGGCGGAGTTGTGGGAGTAGCTGGTGTGCGCATAGCGTGCGCCGGCTTCGGGTGCGGTGTTGCACGCGATGGGCTGGGCGCACATCTCGGGTTGGTAGAGTGTGCAGAGGTAGAGGCTGTGGTCGGCGGCGGCGCGGGGGGTAGGCTCCTGCCGGGCCGTTTCGCCGATGATGTGGAAGTACTTGAGGGAGGAGAGGGACTCTTTATCGGCGGATTCGAGAATTTTGCGTGCGATGGTGGGGGTGAAGAGAGTGCGGCTGGGGCGGTATGTTGATATCAGCTCGCAGAAGCGCTCAATGTTCTCCACGGGGTAGGTGATGATGTTTTGCCTGAAGAGCAGGGGGTAGATGAGGCCGGAGAAGAGTCCTGCGCGGTGGTAGAATGGCAGGATGCTCAGCACGTTTTCCCCCTTTTGTGAGGCGAAGCGGCTGCTGTAGGAGGCGGCGCCGGCGAGGATGGCGCGGTGGCTGAGGCGGCTGCCGCGCAGGGCGGTGCCATCTGCTGCGGTGGTGAAAGTGGAGAGTGCTTCGGCTTCCGGTGAAGCGGAGGCGGCGTATATCCATTTCCTGACGCGGCTGAGGACGATTTTGCGGTTGATGAAGTTGAGCAGTCCGGAGAGGCCGAAGCCGGAGAATGGGGAGATCTTGTTGGCGGCCAAGGCGTCATCGATGTACAAAATATCGCGCTTCGGCGGCCAGGGGAAGTTCTTTTTGTTGAGCTTGAAGTGCCGATAAGTGATGATGCGGTCGAAACCTGCCAGGGCGCGCATGCGGTGGAAGGAGGCGTCGCTGTCGCAGTGGTAGTCCAGGTTGACAGGGCGTATATTGCCGAGCAGGCAGGCAACATTGGCAATGATGGCGTATTTGCCGGGCGGCAGGAGGATGCCGATGCGTTTTTGCCCGACGATGCGGCGCAGTTCTGAGGCTAGAGAGGCGGCCAGTGACAGAAGCTGGGCATAGGTCATGCGCGAGTCGTCCACGCCGTCGATGATGACTGCCTTGGGCGCGGCAAGGAGACTTTGGAGGAGTGCCTGCGGGAGGGTGGAGGAGCACCAGCCGCCCGGCTCTGGGAGGAGCTGCGCCGCCTGCCGGGCGCCGGTAGTCAGCCAGGTGGCCTGGAGCTCTGCCGCGAGATCCCCGCCGGGCGCCAGGGGGGGCAGGATGCTCAGCATGAGTTTGTCATATGGCTCCTGTGAGGTGTAGACACTCGGCCGGGAGGGGTTGTACATGCCGGCGTAGATGGGCAGCACCTTGTGCGGGTAGGAGTCGAGCAAGTGGTGGAGGAAGCGCGCCGGCAGGTCGGATTCATGGGCGGGGGGCTGAGCCGGGCGCGCCGGCAGCACCACCACGTGCTTCCCCTTGGCAAAGGCGTTTTCGATGCATGTGAGATTGGCATCCGGCGCGTTGTTCAGAGCCCAGGCGATGGGGCGGTATTTTTGGCTGCGCATGTAGGTGCAGATGTCCTCTGCCGGGCGATTACCGACAACAAGCCACTCCGCCTTGTCCAGGCTGCCAAGCGCCTGCTCGAGTTCGCGCAGCACCTGCAGGTTGACCCTGTTGGGGATCATGAGGATGGGCTCTTTCGGCAGGTTGTGGGCGCCTTCGATGCTGGTGGGGACTGAATTCATGGATGACGAGGTAAAGTGTAGCATATTGAGGGGGAGCTGGCAACCATGGAATCGGAGAAAACACGGCGGCGGGGCAGCTCACCCGCGGTGCGCGCGGGCGCGGGGCCGGGTGGCGGGGCTTGGCCTGAGCCTGGCAGGGCTGCGGCTGGCCGGCTCAGGAGTGGGTGAGGCGGTGCAGCAGGATGAAGATGAACAAAATGAGCAGCAGCGGCCAGGCAAATGAGATGAGGCCGATGAGGCAGATGATGATGATGATGCCCAGCGAGACTGCCAGCAGGATGGACTGCCATGAGAAGTGGCTGAGCAGCAGGCGCCAGAGGCTGGGGTTGGCCTCTTGTTCCTCTTCTGCGCGCAGGTCGACACTACCGAGGGGGCGCCACGTGGAGGAGTCCGCGCGGCGCACCCACGTGGCGTTGTTGATCTCGCCTCTGGCGCGCAGTTGCACGAGCCGGTTGCCTGTGACGGGGCCGACTTTTTGCTCGCCGGTATCGTAGAAGAACTTGCGTGCCATACGGAAGGGGTGGGGGAGGAGCCATCAGGCATGGATGGCGCGACCATCTGCCGCGAGGACGGCTTCATGGATGGCTTCGGCCATGCTGGGGTGGGCGTAGATCATGGCGTTGAGGTCGGCATCGGTGAGTTCGGCGCTCATGCCGAGCTCCGGGGTGGCGATGAGTTCTGTGGCGCCCTCGCCCATGATGTGTGCTCCCAGAAGCTCGCCGTGCTCAGCGCCGAAGAGGAGTTTCACAAAGCCCTCTGTCTCGCCGGCAGCGACAGCGCGGCCGATGGCTTGGAAGGGGAATTTGCCCACTTTGTAGGCGATTCCGGCTTCTTTGAGCTCGCGCTCGCGCTTGCCGACGCTGGCGACCTGCGGGTGGCAGTAGGTGCAGCCCGGCACAAGCTCGGGGCGCTTGGGGGTGTGGCCCTCCACAAACATGCCCTCCACGGCTTGCTCTGCTTCATAACTGGCGGTGTGGGCAAGCATGATGCCGCCGATGCAGTCCCCCGCGGCATAGACGCCCGGCAGGTTGGTGCGGTAGTGATCATCCACTTGGATAAAGCCGCGCTCGGTGAGCTGCAGGCCCTCTGCCTCCGGCACCACGGGCACCACACCCACGGCCACCAGGCATACCTCGGCCGTGATGTCTTGGGTCTTGCCGTTTTTGGCGGTGATGGTGGCGGTGACACTGTCGCCATGGTCCTGCAGGCTTTCGACCTTGGCGCCTGCCATGCAGGTGATGCCGCGTTTCTTGAAGGCGCGCTCCATGGCGGTGCTCACGTCGTCATCCTCATTGGGCAGGATGCGCGGGAGAGCTTCGATGAGGGTGACCTTGGTGCCGAAGCAGTGGTACACATAGGAGAGCTCGGTGCCGATGGCGCCGGAGCCGATGACGATCATGCTGCTCGGCAGGGTGGGCAGGGTGAGGGCGTCTTTGCTGCCGATGATGGTTTTGCCGTTGAAGGGGAAAACCGGGACTTCGCGGGTGCGGGCGCCGGTGGCGATGAGGATGTGGCTGCCCTCCAGCAGGGAGGTGCTGCCATCTGCCGCGGTGACTTGCACCTGACCCGGCGCGAGGATGCGCGCCTCGCCCTCGAGGTGGTCGATCTTGTTTTTCTTAAAGAGGAATGAGATGCCGCCGGAGAGGCGCTCGCTGATGCTGCGTGAGCGGGCGATGACGGCCGGCCAGTCCACGCTGACTCCCTCAGCCATGATGCCGAATTCCGCGGCGCGCTTGGCGAGGGTGTGGTAGATCTCGCCATTGCTGAGCAGGGCTTTGGTGGGGATGCAGCCCCAGTTCAGGCAGGTGCCGCCCACGCGGTCGCGCTCGACACAGACCACTTTTTTCCCCAGCTGCGCCGCACGAATGGCGCCCACATACCCGGCGGGGCCGCCGCCGATGACAATCAGATCATAACTCATGCCTCCATCATATCCCATTCTGCCCGGACATGCAATTCCAAAGCGCGGGAGTTATGTCATGCGCGGGAGGCCGGCGGAGTGTGTGCCGGCAGGGGGGGCTGGGCTATGGGGAGGAGGTCCAGCCGCCGCCGAGGGCTGTGCTGAGGCGGGCAAGTGTCATGCGGATTTGCTGGCGCGTGGCGATGAGGTTCAGCTCTGCATTCAGCCATGAGCGCTCGGCCGCTGCCACGTTGAGGTAGTTGGAATTGCCCTGGCGGTAGATGAAGAGCGAGATTTCGGCTGCTTCTTTGCTGGCGCGGGCAGATTGCTCATAGAGTGGGAGCTGGTTGGCAAGGCGGGCGTAGGTGATGAGGCATTCCTCTACTTCTGCAAAGGCGGCCAGCACGACTTTGCGGTAGCTCTGGGCTGCTTCTTGCTGTGCCAGCCGCGCGAGTTGGACATTGGAGCGCAGCTGCGTGCGGTTGAATATGGACTGTGAGGCAGAGCCGGAGAGGCTCCAGCCGGCGCTGCTGAAGAAGCGCGCGAAGTCTGTGCCGGAGGAGGCGGAGGTGCTGCCGGTGAGGCTGATGCTCGGGAAGAGCGCCGCTACGCGCATGCCGATGGCGGCCGTGGCCTCGTGAAGCTGGAACTCGGCGCGGATGATGTCCGGCCGGCGGCGCAGGAGATCTGCCGGCAGGCCCGTGGGCACGCGCATGATGCGGTTGTAGGTGCCGGGGGAGGGCAGGGTGAGCTGCACTTGATCTGCCGTGGTGCCCAGGTAGATCGCCAGGGTGTTGAGGCAGGTTTTGATGTTGGCCTCGTAGGTGGGGATCTGCGCGCGGGTGTTGAGGATGGAGATTTTGGCTTCAGCGAGGTCGAGCGAGCTTTGGAAACCGGCCTGCACGCGCTGGGAGACCACCTTGTATGTTTCTTCCTGGTAGGTGAGCTGCTCGCGGGCGATGCGCAGGCTCTCCTTGGCTGAGATCCACTCGAAATAGACGCTTGCCACACTGGCAGCGAGGGCGGTGCGGGTGGCGGCGGCTGAGGCGCGCGCTGAGCCCAGGGAGGCAAAGGCGGCTTCTATTTCTCGGCGGGTGCTGCCCCAGATATCAGGTGTCCATGAGGCGGAGAGGCCGCCATTCCACCGGCCGTGGGAGGTGGAGGTCTCAAAGCTGCCGCTGTTGCCGCCGCCGGTGCTGATTGCGCCTGTTGGGTAGAGCTTGGCCTTGGAGTTGCGCAGCTCCACCTCTGCCCGCTGCATGGCCAGCGCCGCTGTCACCATGTCGGGGTTGCCGGCAAAAGCGCGGTCGATGAGGCCGGTGAGCTGCGGGTCGCGGAAGCCGAGCCACCAGGTGCGCAGGTCCCCCTCTCCGCTGGCCGGCGGCAGGTCATTCACCCATGTGGCGGGGAGCTCCGGCGAGGTGGCGCCGTGGAAGTCCGGCCCGAACTTGCAGCTGCTCAGCACCAGGGTTGAGAGGAGGAGGTAAAAAGCTTGTTTCATGTAGGCTCAGGGAGTGGAGGAAAATTGAGGGGGGGAGGAGGAGGGGGTTACTCGTGGTGCAGGGCTTCGATGGGGTCGAGCCGCGAGGCTTTGTAGGCCGGGTACCAGCCGAAGATGATGCCGATGACGGCTGCCACGGTGACGGAGAGTGCCATGGCGGCCGGTGAGCTGGCCACGGGCCACCCGTAGTGGCTGCTGACGAGTTGGGAGGCGATGCGCCCGACGATGATGCCGATGACGCCGCCCACGAGGCAGAGCAGCACGGCCTCCAGCAGGAATTGCTGCATGATGTCGCGCGGGCGGGCGCCCACGGCCATGCGCAGGCCGATTTCTCGTGTGCGCTCGGTGACGGATACCATCATGATGTTCATGATGCCCACCCCGCCGACGATGAGTGAGATCATGGCCACGGCGATGAGCAGGTTGCTCATGGTCTCGCTCGTGCCGGTCATCATCTTGGCAAACTGGGAGCGGTCGCGCAGCTCAAAGTCATCCAGCACGCCGGGTTCCAGCTTGTGCTGCCGGCGCAGGACGGGGGTCATCTCATCCATGGCCGGGGTGGCGTTCTCCCCATTGCGGATTTTCACCAGGATGGAGTCGACGGTGCGGGTGCGCAGCGGGTGGGGCGCGCCGGAGAATGGCTGCAGGTCACAGCCGGGGTAGAAGTTCACCGCCGAGGTGGAGAATGTATCGGTGGAGGAGACTTTGCTCGTGCTGTTGGCGGCGCCGCCTTTGGTGATGGTGGCGCTGCCGGAAGCGCCCATGAGGCGCGTGCGGATGCTGGTCCAGGGCAGGATCAGGCAGTCATCCTGGTCATTGCCCATGCCATCTGCCCCCTTGGAGGCCAGCACGCCGATGATGGTGAAGACAACATCCTTGATGCGGATATCTTGGCCGATGGGGTCTTGATTCGCATAGAGTTCCTTGGCGATGGTCTGGCCGATGAGGCACACCCGCGCCGCGGAGTCGACTTGTGATTTTGTGAAGGCGCGGCCTTTTTCCACTTCCCAGCCCTCGATGTCCAGGTAGTGCTCATTGCCGCCTTTGATGGAGTTGGGGCTCCAGTTCAGGTTGCCCACGATGACCTGGCCGCTGGCGCGGACAAGCGGGGAGGCGGAGATGACCGTGTCGGTGCATTCCTGCATGATGGCGTCGGCATCGCTCGGGAAGAGGGAGGCGCGGCCGCCCATGCCGGAGTTCACGCCGGAGGTGCTCACGGAGGCGCCGAAGATATTGACCACATTGGCGCCGAGTGAGGAGAATTTGTCAGCGATCTGCTGCTTGGAGCCCTCGCCGATCTCCATGATGGCCACCACGGCTGCGATGCCGATGACAATGCCGAGTACGGTGAGGGCGGCGCGCATGGGGTTGCGCACGAGGCCGCGCAGGCAGGTGAGAAATAGTGTGGCGTATCTCATTTGGCTAGCGTGGCTTGGAGCTCATTGGCCACTCCTTCGAGGATGAGGCCGTCGCTCATGTTAATAGCGCGGTCGGTGAAGGCTGCCGTCTTCGGATCATGTGTCACGATGATGACGGTGATGCCCTTTTGGCGGTTGAGCTCGCGGAACATGTGCATCACCTCCACCGAGGTGGTGGAGTCGAGGTTGCCGGTGGGTTCATCTGCCAGCAGGATGCCGGGGTTGTTGATGAGGGAGCGTGCGATGGCGACGCGCTGCTGCTGGCCGCCGGAGAGCTGGGCGGGTGTGTGGTGCATGCGCTCCTCCAGCCCGACGAGGCGGATGAGCTCCAGCGCGCGGGCGCGGATCTCGGCTGTGGGCAGCGCGGGGTGGTGGTAGTGCGCCGGCATCATCACGTTCTCCAGGGCTGAGGTGCGCGGCAGCAGGTTGAAATTCTGAAAGACGAAGCCGATGCGGGCGTTGCGCATGCGGGCGCGCTCGTCGGCATTCAAGCCGGCCACATCGCGCCCATCCAGCAGGTATTCTCCGCTGGTGGGGTGATCCAGGCAGCCCAGCAGGTTCATGAGCGTTGATTTGCCGCTGCCGGAGGCGCCGGTGAGCGACACGAACTCACCATCCTCAATTCGCAGCGAGATGCCCTTGAGGACGGGGAGGTCGAGCTCGCCCAGATGGTAGACCTTGGTGATGTTCCGAAGCTCAATCACGGGTGTTCAGTGTGCTAGAGTAGGGGGGATGGGTGGGGTATGATGACAGGGCGGCGGCGGGGCCTCACATGGGCGGGGGGCCGCCGGGGCGGGCGCCGCCTCTGGCGGGTTGGCCGGACTTGGCCTCGGCTCCGCCGGTGCTGCGCTGGCGGCGCTCCGGACGCTTCATGCCGAAGAGGTTGTTCTCCCCGCTGGGTTTGGAGGAGGACTTGCCGGCCGCGGCCGAGATCACCCCCGTGGCGATGCGGTCATGCTCTGTCAGCGCGGCCTCTTCCACAGGGGTGATGATGCTGCGCGTGCCATCTCCCTGCCCGCGGATGACTTGCACGGGCTGCACCTTGTCGCCGACAACTTTCCAGATGAGCGTGGCGCCCTCTGCCGGAGGCGCCGGCGGTGAGGCGACCAGGTTCGGCTTCGGGTGGAAATCGAACGCAGAGTCCGCGACCATGAGGCAGTCTTTGATCTCTTCGATGATGAAGTTCGCATTGGCGCTCATGTAGGGCAGCAGCTTGCGATCAGGGTTTTCGATGTCGATCTCCACGATATAGGTCACCACGTTGGAAGACATCGTGGCATTGGGGCGGATCTTGTTCACCTTGCCGGTGAAGGTCTCATTGGGCAGGGCATCCACCGTGTAGCGCACCTCCTGGCCCGGGGTGACTTTGGCGATGTCGGCCTCATTCACGCTGGACCATATCTGCATGTGCGTCAGGTCGCGCGCGACAAGGAAGAGCGTGGTGGCATTCATGCTGCTCACCACCGTTTGGCCAACATTGACTTGGCGCACCACGATGGTGCCATCCACCGGGGTTGTGATGCGGGTGTAATCGCGGTTGCGCAGCTCACTTTCCAGCTGGGCTTGGGCGCTCTGAAGCTGGGCTTGGGCGCTGGCTTGCTGAGCCTCCGCCGTGCGGAGCTGGGCCTGGGCGCCCTCCAAAGCCGCGGCTGCGCTCTCGGCCGCATTCATATACTGGTCATAATCCATCTGCGAGAGGGCAATGCCCACCCCCAGATTTTTCGCGCGCTGCATATCGCGGTCGGCCCGGTTTTTATTAGCCGTAGACTGGGTGATACTGGCCTTGGCCTGCGCCAGCGATGCCTCGGCAGAGAGAATCTGCGCCTGCGCCTGCGCCACCTGCGCCTCAGCGCGCTTGATATTGAGCTCCACCAGCGTGTCGTCAATGCGGGCGAGAAGCTGCCCCGCTTTCACCTCACTGCCGTAGTCCACGCGCTTGCCCTGCAGATCCGTGCCGAATTCCTTGATCTCGCCGGTCACTTGAGCGCCCACGTCGACAAGCTCCTCCGGCTCCAAGGTACCGGTGGCTTGCACCTTGCTCACAAAGTCACCGCGCGTGATCTGCGTGGTCAAAAACTGGATTTGATTCTCTTTGTGGCCGGAGAAGTAGGCCCAGGCGCCGGCAGCGCCCAGTACAATGCCTACCCCGATCATTCCCTTGTATACTGTTTTCACGATCTGCTAATGTTGGTCTGAGTTACGGCATGCGCCGCGCGTGGCGTACTACGCTGTCATAGTACGCAAAATTGAGTTGAGATTCTACACCCCACTCCTGAAAAAGAAGGGATGCCCCCCCATCCTGCTGCTGCGCATCAGAACGGGATGTCATCATCATCCTCCAGGGGCATGGGCGCCGCCGGAGCTGAAGCCTGCGGGCGGCCGTAGCCATCATTGGCCGGGCGGGAGGGCGCGTAGTCAGACCCGCCCTGCTGGTAGCCGCCTTGCTGGTAGCCGCCCTGCTGTTGGTAGCCGCCGTAGCTGCGCTGCGGAGCCGGGCTCCCGCCGCCTTGGGGCGCGTCACCCCTGCCGCCGAGAAGCTGCAGATTCTCCGCCACGATGCGGATGCGGCTGCGCTTTTGGCCCGTCTGCTTATCCTCCCAAGTATCCATCTGCAGGCGCCCCTCGATAAAGACAGGCCGCCCTTTGGAGAGATACTGCGCCGCCACCTCACCGGTGCGCCCCCAGCATGTCACATCCAAAAAGGTCGTTTCCTCGCGGCGCTCGCCGTCATTGGGACCGGAGGACACGCGATTCACAGCGAGGCGAAGCTCCGTGAGGGACGCGCCGCGCGGGGTGGTGCGCACCTCCGGATCAGCTGTCAGATTGCCGATAATCATTACCTTATTCAGATTGGCCATAGTTGTAGAGTGGTGTGTGTGAGGAGGGAGTAAATAATCATCGTGCCGACAGCCCGCGGAGAGCCGGGCACAGTTTTCCTGTTCATATTCTACGCGCTATTGCATCAAAAGACAAGCGGAAAAATATGGGCTGGTGCAGTTGGCGGCGGCCTGCGCGGTTTCCGTGAAAAATGAGCACCACCGTCGTCACGCCGGTGTGAGCCCCCGGCTTCAAAAGGTGGAAAAAGCGTGTTGACATGAGTTTTTTGCTGTGCTATTGGTGGGTGCGTGACAACATCTATCAGCTCATTAAGTATCATCGGCCTGCTTTTTCTCGGCATATGCTCAGGCGCTATCCGCCAAGAAAGCTATGAAAAAGAATGGAGAGCTTATGATTTTTTCTTGCCCTCAAAAGAACTGCTTAGCGAGGCGCCTGACATGGTGCGTGTGGTTGAAATAAAAGGGAATGAATACGGCCTGCATGACCTCATGACAAAAGATATTGAGCGCATACGCATAGAATCGCTTCCGGAGTGGGATGTCCGGTACCATATCAAATACGCACATCAGGAAGTCGTGATCATCTTCGGCATCACTCAGAAGGGGAATGGGCTTTTGTACATACCCGTTTCGGGCAATCAATATCAGGCTATCAAAGTATATGATGAGCATGACGATGGTATAGTGTTCAATCCGGCGTGCGGAAAAGTGATTTTGGATCATGCGGCTGATGGGCGCCCGGCTATGACCATCACGATTCATATAGAAAGCACCGGCGAGCCGGATATACCGGTCATCCATTGCACGGAACAACGCCACTTCATTCTCACCGACAAAGGCTATTTTAATGAAATCTCCAAAGGAGATGATAACTCCGGCTCAGCGCCATAGGACAGAAAGCCGCCTCCGCCGCCGGCGCGGAGAGTGGCAGGTGGCAATGGATGGTGGGCGGTGTATGATGAGTGGCCCCGGCGGAGGGAGATGAGGAGAAGCCGCGAGATCCTGCCGGACTTCGGATGATGAGCCTTGAGGTTCATCCGGCTCATAGGGGAGGGCCAGGCGTGTATGGGGTGGCTCACGCGGCGGCCGCCTGCCGGAGCCGGTGCAGGGCATCGGCTCCGATTGAGAGAAGGCTGAATACACATTGCGCTGAGGCCGGTGCGCGATAACGGGGCAAGGAGAAGCCGTCATATTCATGGGAGGAGGCAGCAGAATCAGACTCGGGCGCATATGATATGGAATCGGGCTTTGCCTCTGCACGCTTTTTCCGGGACACGCTCAATGATTCCACCCCATCGGGATCGGGGGGGCGCGGGGCGGGGCTGACGCTGCGCGCTTGCCAAAGGGGCTGAGGCGTGGTATAGTGTGCCCCATGCCGAAAGTAGCTCTTATCCAGCAACCCGCTGTAGCGGATCCAGCCGAAAATAAGCGCCGCCAGATGCAGGCAATCCGCGAGGCGGCTTCTCAGGGGGCGCAGATTATTTGTACTCAGGAGATGTGTACCACGCTCTATTTCTGCCGCTCGCAGGATTGCGCTGCCTTTGATTTGGCGGAGGAGGTGCCGGGTGAGTGGTCGGCTGAGTTGTGTGAGCTGGCGGCGCAGCTGGGGGTGGTGCTGGTGGTGGCCGGTTTTGAGAAGCGCGCGACGGGGTTATACCACAATACGGCCTGGGTGGTGGATGCAGATGGCGCGTTTCTCGGGCTGTACCGCAAGATGCATATACCGCAGGATCCGGGGTTTGAGGAGAAGTTTTATTTCACGCCCGGCGATACGGGCTATAGGTGTTTTGATACGCGCTACGGGCGCATCGGGGTGCTGATCTGCTGGGATCAGTGGTACCCGGAGGCGGCGCGGCTCACGGCGCTGCAGGGGGCGGAGATCTTGTTCTACCCCACGGCCATCGGCTGGATTCCCGGTGAGGAGCCTCTGTATGCGGCGCAGCATTGCGCGTGGGAGACGGTGCAGCGCGGCCACGCTGTGGCCAATGGCTGCTATGTGTGCGCGGTCAATCGCTGCGGTGTGGAGGGGGAGACCACGTTCTGGGGGCAGAGTTTTGTGGCAGATTTCTGCGGCCAGGTGGTGGCTAAGGCGCCTGTGCATGAGGCGGCGATTCTGTGCGCGGATCTGGATTTGGCGGCGCTGGAGGATCACCGCCGCATCTGGCCTTTCTTCCGCGACCGGCGGATTGACTCATATGGCGATATAGTGAAGCGCTGGGGGAGGTGAGTGGTATTCCCCGCTGGTTGGTCCCGGCCGGCGGTGCATGATTTGCAGGTTGCCCATGCCCTACGATGATGATGATGAGGTTTACTTATCCTGATCTTCCTGTGTGTGCTCACCGCCGCGAGATTGCGGCGGCGCTGCGCGAGCACCAGGTGGTGGTGGTGGTGGGCGAGACGGGCAGCGGCAAGACGACGCAGCTTCCCAAGATTGCGATGGAGGTGGCCGGGGAGCGCGAGGGGATGCTGGGCTGTACGCAGCCGCGGCGTCTGGCGGCGGTGGCTGTGGCGCGCCGCTTGGCTGAGGAGGTGGGCTGTGAGGTGGGGGCGTATGTGGGCTACCAGGTGCGCTTTGATGACCACACCGGGCCTGAGACGCGTATGAAGCTGATGACGGATGGTATTCTGCTGGCGGAGACGCAGCAGGATCCCGATTTGCTGCGCTACCATACGATTATTCTGGACGAGGCGCATGAGCGTAGTCTCAACATTGATTTCCTGCTGGGCTTTCTGAAGCTGCTGCTCGCCCGGCGGCGCGATTTGAAGCTCATCATCTCCTCCGCGACGATGGATGCGGCGGCGTTTGCGGAGTTTTTCGGCAAGGCGCCTGTGGTCTATGCTGAGGGGCGCACGTACCCGGTGGAGCATGTGTACCTGCCCCGGCAGCATGAGCGCGAGGAGCTCTCGGCGCATGTGTGCCGCGCGCTGGCGCAGCTCTCTGAGTATGATGACCGGGGGGATGTGCTGGTGTTTCTGCCCGGTGAGCGTGAGATCCGGGATTGCGCGGATGCTCTGGAGGCTGAGGAGTGGCCCCACACGCTCATCTTGCCGCTCTTTGCCCGCCTGAGCCTCGCGGAGCAGCAGCGCATCTTTCACCCGCTGCCCGGGACGCGCCGCGTGGTGCTTGCCACCAATGTGGCCGAGACTTCGCTCACGATACCGGGTATTTTGTATGTGATAGACAGCGGCCTGGCGCGCATCTCCCGCTACTTGCCCGGGCGGCAGATTCAGAGCTTGCAGGTGGAGCCTATCTCCCAAGCCAGCGCGCGGCAGCGCGCCGGGCGCTGCGGCCGCGTGGCAGAGGGGATCTGCCTGCACCTCTACAGTGAGGAGGATTTGCTGCAGCGCGCGCCCTACACGGATCCGGAAATTCGCCGCAGTTCGCTGGCGGGTGTTATTTTGCG
Source organism: Akkermansiaceae bacterium (assembly GCA_022510805.1). GTDB lineage: Bacteria > Verrucomicrobiota > Verrucomicrobiia > Verrucomicrobiales > Akkermansiaceae > Akkermansia. The sequence continues at coordinate 39,652 of JAFLSS010000003.1, read as the reverse complement.
CATGGCGGATCTGCACCTGCCGCCGCTGGCGGAGTTCCCCCTGCCGGACCCGCCCAGTGCCCGCCTCATCAATGAGGGTTACCGCACCCTGCGCGAGATAGGCGCCATCAATTCACACAAGGAGCTCACCCCCATCGGGCGCAAGCTGGCGCGCCTGCCGCTCGACCCGCGCCTGGGGCGCATCCTGCTGGAGGCGCGCGAGGAGCAGGCGCTGGCGGAGGCGCTGGTGATTGTGGCCGGGGTGAGTATCATGGACCCGCGGGAGCGGCCGGCGGAGTATGCGACTCAGGCGGATCAGGCGCATGCGCAGTGGCGGCATGAGGAGAGTGATTTTCTCTCGCTGCTGCTGCTCTGGCGGGATTTTGCCGCATTTCATGAGGGCAAGCGGCTGCAGCGCAACCGGCTGCGCAAGTGGTGCAGCGCGAATTACCTGAGTTTCATGCGCATGGTGGAGTGGCACAATTTGCAGCAGGATCTGGCCAACTCGCTCAAGGTGTTCTTGCGCTGGCGCACGCCGCCGCTGCCGCCGCCCGAGCAGCAGGCCACGGCTGAGCGCCTCCACCGCGCCATCCTGGCCGGCGCCCCGCTGCAGATCGGCACCTGGGACCGCGAGGCCAAGCTCTACCGCAGCACCGGCGGACGCACTTTTTCTGTGTTCCCGGGGTCCGGGCTCTTCCGCCGCAAGAGCCGGGCGGAGTGGGTGTTCGGCATGGAGCTGGTGGAGACCGGCCGCTTGTGGATGAGGCGCGCCGCGGTGCTGGATCCTGCGTGGGTGGAGCAGGTGGCGCCGCAGCTCTGCGCGTGCCATGCTTATGCCCCGGAGTGGAACAAGGCGGCCGGTGTGGTGTATGCCCGGGAGAGGGTGGTGTGCGGCGGCCTGACTCTGGTGGATGGGCGGCGCATCAGCTACGCGCGCCATCACCCGCTCGAGGCGCGCTCCATCATGATCCGCGATGGGATCCTGCCGCTGCAGATGCAGGCGCGCGCGCCCTTCTTGGATCACCTGGAGGAGATGCGTGAGCGCGTGAGCCTGGTGGAGCACAAGCTGCGCCGCCGGGATCTGATCTGGTGCGAGGACTCGGTCTACCGTTTTTTTGCAGAGCGGCTCCCCGCTGAGTGCACCTCCGAAAAAGCCCTCCGCCAATGGCGCGAGCAGGTGGAAAAACGCCGCCCGCGCTTTCTCTTTATCCCGTATGAGGAGTGTGTGTACCCAGGTGAGGGGGAGGCCGCCCCGGAGCTCTACCCGGATGAGCTCTGCGCCGCCGGCCAGGAGTTCCCTGTGTATTACCGCCACGCCCCCGGTGAGGAGGATGATGGTGTGACCCTGGGCGTGCACATCGACCAGCTGGAGGCTTTCCCGGATTGGCTGCCCGGCTGGGGGGTGCCCGCGCATTTGGAGCAGCGTGTGGAGATCCTGCTGCGCAGCCTGCCCAAAGCGCTGCGCAGCCGCTTGCTGCCCATTGCCGAATCTGCAGCAGAGTTTGTGGATGAGCGCGCCGACCTCCCCCCGGAGGGGCCATTGGAGCAGGCGCTGGCGGAGTTTGTGCACCGCAAGACCGGGCAGTTCTGCCATGTGGACCAGCTGAGCAGCTGCCGCATGCCTGAGGAGTTTACCACCAAGATCTGGGTGTGTGATGACGCCGGCCGCGAGCTGGCGCTGGGTACCTCAGCCCCGGAGCTGCGCGAGCGCCTCACCGGCTACCGGGAGCGCCGCTTCCACAAGCAGGCGGCGCGCACGTTCTCTGCCTCGCCCATGACTCATTGGGACTGCGGGGACCTGCCGCTGCAGGTGGAGGTGGGCTCGAGTGTGGGCTACCCCGCCCTCGTGGATGAAAAAGAGCGTGTGCGCGTCAAGATATACCCCACAGAGGCAGAGGCGGCATTTGCCCACCGCGCCGGGGTGCGCCGCTTGGCCATGCTGCGCTGCGGGGATTACCTGCACTCCCTGCGCAAGCGCCTGCCGCTCTCGGGCATGACGGCTCAGTTTGCCTGCAAGACTCTCGGCGCGCGCCCCAAGGAAAATGCTGAGCAGAGCATCGCGGCGGCGGTGGATGCGGCGCTGGCGCCTCTGCCGCGCACGCTCGGGGAGTTCGATGCCGCCTGCCTGCGCCTGCGCGAGCAGGTGTATGACACCCTCGCCGGCCCCATCTCCCGCCTTTGGGCGCTGCTGGGGGAGGTGCATCAGGAGGTGCGGGAGTACCTCGCCACGGCGGCGTCCCTGCCTGTGGCGCGCCGCGTGGTTGAGGATGTGGAGCGAGAGTGGGCGTGGCTGGTGCGCCCGGGCTTCCTCTGCGCCGGCGCCCCTGAGCAGCTGGCGGACCTCTCACGCTTTGCCCGCGGCTTGCGTGAGCGGATCAAGCGCTTGGCTCACCAGCCCATCGCGCGCGAGCTGGAGCGGCTCGATGCGCTCGAGGCCGCTGTGCCTGATACCTTTTACGCCGAGTACGCCCTGCACCCGGATTCCGCCGCCTGGGTGGCCTATGGGTTCATGGTGGCAGAATACCGGCTCACTCTCTTTGCGCCCATGCTCGCGCTCAAGGGGCGCTCCTCTGCCCGCAAATTGCAAGAAAACCGCCCCTGATCCCGAGAGCGGGGCAGGAGCGGGGGCCAAAAGGCAGGCACACGCAGGGTGCCGCACCGAAGAGAAAGAAGGGGGGGAGATTAGTTGAGGCGGAAGGTGATGCGCGCCTTGCTCATATCATAGGGCGAGACCTCAATGCGCACGCGGTCGCCCACCACGAGGCGGATGAAGCGCTTGCGCATCTTGCCCGAGATATGGGCCAAGAACTCATGCCCATTCCCTACGCGCACTCGGAACATCGTGCCCGCCAGCACAGCAGAAACAACACCCTCCATCTCGATCTCTGCCTCGGCATCTTCATTCGCCTTCTTGGGCTTGATGACAGAGGAAGAAGAAGAAGGGCGCGCGCCCTGAGAACCGCGGGACGAGTTGCCGCGCGACTGCTGGGGGGATCTGTTGCTGTTGTTGTTGCGTGCGGGAGGAGTAGCCATAGATAATTCGGGTTATTTGTTCCGCCTGTTAATAAGCTCGAGCGGAAACTCCGCCTAGTTTAGAACTGTAGCGCGTACTTTGCAAGTGCTTTTTACTGATCAGGGCATGAAATTTGAAAAAAATTAAAATGCAGTTGACAAACGACTTGTTTGAGGGTAGACTCTCTCACCCGAACCCCGGAATGACCGGGGGGCGACTGCTGCAAACGGAATAATAGAAAATAACATGAAAACCTTCTCTGCCAAAACTCAGGATATTGAGCGCAAGTGGTATGTGATTGACGCTGCCGACAAGGTGCTCGGTCAGGTCGCAGTGGTAGCAGCCAATCTGCTCCGCGGTAAGAATAAGACAATCTTCACGCCCCATGTGGATTGCGGGGACTACGTTGTCATCGTGAATGCTGATAAAGTCCGACTCACCGGCAACAAAGAGAAAGCGAAGATCTACACCCGTTACACAGGCTATGTGGGCAATCAGGTGGTGACGACGCCGGAGAAGATCCGCCGCCGCAAGCCCGAGTTTTTGCTGGAGCATGCTGTGCTGGGCATGGTGCCCCACACCCGCCAAGGCCGCGCGCAAGCCACGCGTCTCAAGGTGTACAAGGGTGGTGAGCATCCGCACACCGCTCAGAACCCCGAGTCTGTGTCCACCCTCTAATCCTTTATCATCATGAGTTCTACTACCCCCTACAACGCTACCGGTCGCCGCAAGGAGGCCATCGCCCACGCTTGGCTCACCCCTGTGGAGGAGGGCAAGTCCGGCAAGATCACGATCAACCGCCGCAGCTTCGAGGAGTACCTGACCACCGATGCGCTGCAGAATGTGGTTCTTCAGCCTTTCTATGCCACCAACACCATCAAGAAGTATGATGTGCGCATCGTCTCCAAGGGTGGCGGCATCCACGGCCAGGCTGCGGCCATGAGCCTCGCGATTGCCCGCTCTCTGGTGCTGGTGGATGAGGAGTTCCGCGCTCCCCTGCGCGAGCAGCACCTCCTCACCCGCGATTCCCGCATGAAGGAGCGCAAGAAGGCCGGCCGTCCCGGCGCCCGCAAGCGCTTCCAGTTCAGCAAGCGCTGATGCGTTTTGCCGCTTCTGTTTCCTTTCTCAAGAGGGTTGCCCACTCCGGCAGCCCTCTTCTTGTTTCCGAGGGGGGTGCGGGTGCGCGGGGTGGCGGCTTTTAGCGGCGGCGGCTCAGGTAGTCTTGCACGGCGCGGCGCAGGGTTGCTTCTGCCGTGGGCAGGGGGTGCCCCAGGGCGCTTTGCAGGGCGGTGGTGTCCATGGCGGTGTGCACGGGGCGCGGCTCGCGGAAAAAGGCGGCTTCGCGCAGGTGTTGGCGGGTGATGGGCGGCAGCTCAGGCAGGGCGCCTGAGCGCACGGCTTCCTGCAGGGCAAGGGTGGCGCAGCAGTGCCAGCTGAGAGGCTCAGAGCTGCCGCTGGTGAGGTGGAGGATGCCGCTCTCCGGGCGCGGGATGAGGGCCAGGAGGGCGCGCGCGATGTCGGCTGCGTGTGTGGGCAGGGAATATTTGTCATCTATGGCAGCGAGGGGCTGCCCGCTCAGGGCGCGGGCCAGCGTGCTCTCCACAAAGGAGGGGCGCTCCGGGTTGCCGCACACCCAGGAGACACGCAGGATGAGCGCCTCGGCCCGGGTGTCGAGGATCTGCTGCTCGCCCTCGCGCTTGCTCTCGCCGTAGGTGCTGATGGGCTTGCACTTAGCGGATTCCGCCTTCAGGCCGGGGCGGCGGCCGTCCAGCACATAGTCGGTGGAGAGGTGCAGGAAGCGCGCGCCGGTGTGGCGGCAGATGAGGGCCATCTCCGCCGGAGCCATGGCGTTGATGCGGTGGGCGCGCAGCGGATTGTCAGCGCAGGCTTCCAGGCCGGAGATGGCAGCACAGTTGACCACGGCCTCTGCTCCGGCATGCGCGAGCAGGAGCTCCGCCGCGGCGCCGGGCTGCGCGAGATCACACTCCGCATGCGCCGGGGCCAGCACATCCCACCCGGCGGCGCGCGCCGCCCGGCACAGCACTTGCCCCACTCGCCCGCTCCCGCCAAACACGATCATCTGCATGAGCGTTTATATACAAAACAAGCCGCAGACAATCAAGCCCAAATTGCAGCCACTCCCGGCAGCCCGGCCGCGGCGGGCGGTGCATGAGCCGGCTCTACCGGGCGGATAAGTTGGGTTGACAGCTTGGGCTCTGCGGCTTAGAATGCGGGTATGGACTATACATCTGCCACGACACTTGAGACGGGTATGCGCTGCCATACGGAGTTTTATAATGCGACTCGCACCCGGGTGGTCACTGATGTGGATGCCGCGATGGGCGGCCTGGGTGAGCAGCCCTCGCCCGGTGACTTGCTTGCGGCCACAGTGGCTTCCTGCATGCTGAGCATGGTGGCCTACACGGGCAAGCGCAAGGGGTTTGAGACGGTGGGTATCTGCATCCAAGCTGCTTGTGGTGAGGGGACTCAGGGGGTGGGGAGCCTTCATTTTGATATCACGGTGCCCATGCCGACCCAGCCGCAGCAGCGCCGCCTGATGGAGGCCGCCGTGGCGAGTTGCCCGGTGGGGAATTCCCTGCACCCGGATATCCCCAAGGTGCTGCATTGGCATTGGGCGCAGTAAGCTGCCGCCACAATGTGGGGGGGGCGCGCAAGGATTCCCCCCCGGGAATACTCAGGAGGGGGTGCCCTGCTTGGTTGACGCCAAGCGGGTAGCGGGGGCATGCTTGTGGCATGTCAATCCGCATGAAAGAATGGGGCATGATGGGGCAGCCCTCTCGGGGGGTGCACGTGCCGACAGATGGTCTCACAGGCTGGGCTGATGCCGCCCGGCGCATGGGAGAGGGTATTTCTGCCGCGCTGATGGGCGGGGCTAAGGTGCTGGAGGAGCGTGCTCGTGTGGCGACGATGGGGGAGCTGGCTGATTTTTCGGAGCGTCTCAAGTCGATTGACCATGAAACGCGCGATGAGCTGGCGGAGCAGGAGGTGCAAGATTGGAATTACGCCTGGCAGGCGGCCTCTGCGCCCAAGCTGGCGGAGGCCATCGAGGAGCTCTCGCCGGAGGCGCGCGCCGCCGGCCGCAAGCTGGCAGATGCATATAGCGCCCGCGCTTCTGTGGAGGCGCAGCGGGATTTTGAGCTGCGCAAGATTGACCGGGCGCGCTCGCAGTGGCGGGCGCGGGTGGATGATGCTGTCGAGCAGGGGAATGTGGTGCAGGCTCAGGAGTGGCTACAGGCCGGGCAGGGTATTTTTGTGCCGGAGGAGGGCATGCAGGAGGAGAATGAGCAGGCGGAGAGCCGGGCGCATTTGGCGCGCTGGCAGCAGGATTTGGAGGTGGAACCCCTGCGCGGGTTGGGCGCGCTGGCAGAGGCGGCAGAGGAGGCGCTCCCCCGCCGGCAGGCAGATGCCCGCCGCCTGGAGCAGGCCAAGGGGGTGGCGCGGCGCTCTGCCCGCAAACAGGTGCTTCAGGATCTGGAGTACTGCCTGCAGAATGAGCTCTCGCCCGAGCCGGAGTTTCTGGATCTCGCTGCACGGGCCGGCGTGATCTCCCGCGAGCAGGCGGAGGCGGCGCTGCAGCAGGCGCCTGCCGAGCTTTCGCCGGCGCAGCTCAACCACTGGGTGCAGCGGGCCAATGAGTGCCCGGAGGATGAGGCCTCAGCTGAGCAGCTGCGACTCGCCATCGCCACGGCGCCGCTGCCGGCGCAGGATAAGCGCCGCTTGCTGGGGCGGGTGGAGCAGAGTCTGCGGCTCCCGGCGCAGGACCGCCTGCTGCTCAGCCGCAGCGTGCAGGATTTGTACCGGGATGGGGTGCTGGGCTGCCCGGAGGATGCGGCGGCGCAGCGGCACCTTGCGGATTTGCAGCAGGAGTGCCTGGCGCGGCTGGAGCAGGGCGGGCGCGAGGGCGCGGCGCAGTGGGTGCATGAGCTGCGCCGCTTGTCGGACCGCTGGGTTTGCTTTGAGGCTGATTCTCTTTCCTAATTTTTTTGTTTCTTATGATGGACACGATGACACACCAACCGACAACTCTGCTCGAGCCGGAGCAGAGCCTCGCTGATACACCTGCCGCCGCTGATGCTGCCGCTGAGCTGCCGCCCGCTGATGCTGCTGATGATGCCGCCGCTGAGCTGCCGCCTGCTGCTGAGGAGGCGCATTCCCTGCCGGAAGAGCCGGCAGATGCTTTGCCTGATGAGCCGGCAGATGCTCAGCCGGAGCCGCCGCTTCATGAGGATGAGCCGGAGGATGAGGCCCCCGCTGTGCCCCAGCGCGCGGAGGAGCCGCCGCCGGCCCCTGCTGAGCAGGCGCCTGCTGAGCCGGAGCCACCCGCCGCCGCAGAGGCGGCAGATGCCGCTGCTGCCGGCCGCAAGCGCGCGTATTGGCGAGCCATACTCACGGGGGATCCCTCCACTGTGCCGGCAGAGGTGCGGCAGCGCACCGGGGCGGATGAGTGGAACCTGCCCGAGGAGCAGCGGGAGTACCGCATGCTGCGCACGCTGAATCGCTCGTGGGTGGTGGATCACTCCTCCGATACCCGCGAGCAGGTGCATGCCCGCTGGAAGCAGCGCCGCGCGGAGCTCACCCGCAGCTTTGGTGTGCGCGATAATGAGGAGGAGCTCTTCCTGGCGCTTTCGCAGCAGGAGGAGCAGGAGCCGATCCGCGAGATGGCGCGCGATATTGCTCAGCGCTGTTATATGGCGGCGCTGGATGGTATGCACCCGCTGACGCTGGAGACGGCGTCTCGCTTGTTCGGCCAGGATAAGCCCGGCAAGTCTGCCAAGCTGGCGGAGGAGGCTTTCCGCCAGGGGCAGGCGGCGCGTGAGCGCTACAAGGATTTGGCGGCGCGGGTGACGCGTGGCCTGGAGGCTTTTTCTGCGCTGGAGGAAGATGCCTTTTTCCTGCCGCGCATGGCGGGTGCGGTGCCGGATCTGGTGCGCGCGGTGGATGAGCTGGCAGAGCTGGATGAGCCGGAGTTCTACACGGTGCTCTACCTCGCCGCCGGCATGGCGCAGGACAAGAAAGTGGAGAGTGATGTGCCGAATCTGGTGACGCGCATGATGCAGGCCTCGCGCCGCGGTGTTGCCAATATGAATTTCGGGATGTACCGCGTGCTCTCGCAGCTGGGTGTCAGCTCCCTGCATCTCTACAGCTCTGCCGCCGGTGTCGGCGGGGCTGAGGAGCTGGCCAACGCCTGGGACAAGAGGTCGCAGGTGTTTAACAAGCTGCGCCACTTCTCGCAGGAGGAGCTGCGGCCGCTGGTGCAGGCCGGCAAGGAGAACGAGTACTCGGCCTACTTGTTGGACGCGGCGCAGAGTGTGCCGAGCACGGTGCTGAGTTTTTGCGGCGCGCCCGGGTTCGCGGCGGTCACCCTCAGCTCTGTGAGCGATGCGGTGGCTGAGGCGCGTGAGCGCGCGCCCCAGGGCCGCCAGGAGCTGCAGTTCTTTGCCGGACTGCTGGGCGGGGCGCTGCAAACAGGTATCTACACCGGGATCAACAAGGTGGGCGGCAAGCTCATGGAGCGCGGTATCAGCCGCTTTGCGCAGGCGCGCGGCAAGGGTGCGCTCTATTCTATAGGCGCGCTGAATCTCACGGCTGCCGGCGGCATGGAGGAGATGCTCAAGCAATACACCGCAGGCAAGTTGTCGCACGCCGGCGCGCTGGGGATGCAGGAGATGGCCGCGCGGGTGAATGGCGTGGCGTCCAATATTGACTGGGAGAGCTTCGGCGACAATGTGACGGATATTGAGAGCAACATGCACGAGGCGGCGGCTCTGCTGCCGTATCTGCTGCTGCGCTCCGGCCAACTGGGGCTGCAGCACTTCCGCTCACAGCGCGCGGTGCTCGGGGATGGCACCATGATGGAGCGCCTCGGGATCAGCGCAGAGAAGCGCGCGGAGGTGCTGGCGGAGCCGGATGTGGCGCGCCGGTCGGAGCTGCTCTACAAGGCTCTCAACGAGAGCAAGGTGTTTGAGAGTGTGGATTTCTCGGAATACGCGCTGCGCGCGCTCCGCTTGCTGGGGATTGAGGACTACCGCGGCTTCTGGGATAAGAAGACGGCGCGGGAGTTTTTCAAGCTGCCGGCGCCCGCCTCATCTGCCAAGAAGAAGTCGGCTGGCATCCCTTGGCCGGAGGAGATACGCGCGGCTTCTCATGAGCGCACGCAGCAGGTGCGCTCCCTCTACGAACAATGGTGGCGCCGCGCCGGCTTCGGCTCAGAGCCCCTCCCGGAGCTGCCGGATCAGCATGCCGCCGGCTCGGAGCAGGCGGAGGCCAGCTACCGCTTGTCGCCCCATGCAGATTATGATTCCTACGCGGCCGGTGGTTTCCGCCAGCTTGAGCAGCTCTCATACCGCCACGCCCTCGCGTTCCATACCATGGACACCCTCGTGCGCAATCCTATGCCGGCTGAGGAGTTGGGCAAGGTGGTGGAGCTCGACCGCAGAAACTTGCTGGTCAAAGTAGCGCGCACGATCGTGCGCTCGATGGCCGGTGAGGCGCGGGATGCCGTGTTCAAGGAGGAGATCTTCGACTACCTGCCGACCAGTATACGCGCATTCGGCGGTGAGGCGCCTGATTCGCTGGCAGAGTCGGCCACCCCGCCCCATGGGAAAGAGGAAAACACCATCCTCAGCCGAGCTGCTCAAGAGCTGGTCAAAAGCCGGCAGGAGCTCAGCGCACAGCAGGTGCTCATCGGCCTTTGCGACACCATTGAAAAGATGGAGGAAGCCATTCCCTGCACGCAAGAGTACCACCAAGCGCTGGTGGAGGGGCTCACGCCGGTGCAGGCCTATGGGCGCCTGCTTGCCAAGGGCTTGGGTGTGTCTGAGGAGCTCATCATGCAAGGCTGGGAGAACAACGGCCGCAAGTTCGACACGCCGCCCATCGCCTTCGAGCCCATCGCCAGATCCGCCAGCCTCAAGCACTACCGCCAGCTCACCAATTACCACCCCGAGAGCGAGGAGTCCGATGGCGTGACCTACACGCGTGATCAGCGCCCGGATGGCTCCTACACCGGCTGGTATCCCGCCGCAGAGCCCGCAGAGAATGATCTGGTGGGGCATGCGCACCTGTTTTTCTTGCCCAAGCAGGCGCCTATCGACCTGAACCGCCTGGCCAAGATCAACCGCCCGTCGCAGCTGCCGGGGCCGTATCGCCTGCGCCACAAGGAGGGCTATTGCCTGCATGATGATCTGAGCATGGACGCGACAGAGGATCTCACGCGCCTCTGGGGCTCCACCGCCACCAAGCTGGTGCCCGGTATCAACATGGCGGCCTACAGGCATTTCCTGCGCGGTTTTGCCGATGCCGGGGCGGATGATAGCGTGACTCCCCGCATCGTGCAGAGTGAGGCGCTCAATGGCAGCACGGTGTTTGATGTGGACAGCACCTCGAGCGTGTCGCCGCTGGCGCTCATGCAGACGCGCTTCTTTGTGTACTGGCTGCGCCAGCTGCGCAGCCATGTGATCACCCCGCTGCGGGCGCATGAGTTCTTGCAGAAGCAGGGCTATGCCCTCGGCGAGGATGATGTGCGCGTGCCCAATAGCCAGCTGGCTAGCCCCCTCTACAGAATCCCCAAGCGCATGAGCAAGTCTAACCCCAATGAGGAGGTCATCACCAGCGTGGCGCATGCGCTCTCAGAGTACACCACCGTGCGCTACCTGGCAAAGATGCAAGAGCTGGATGTGCCGGAATCCGTGAAACTGTGGGTGGGGATGTCGGCCTTCTGCCCCAAGCCGGAGATAGACCCCCGCGGGCGCGGCCGCAATTCACCCGTCGTGAAGCTGGAAGAGGAGAACCGCCGCCTGGCCAGCTGGGCCAACCGCCGCACGGCTGAGAAGCTGCGCAGCTGGTCGGACGCCATCGAGGCCGCGCGCACCAAGGTCCGCCCGGATGAGTTCATGGACCCCATCCTCAGCGATGCCTTTGGCGAGAATGAGGATATCAACTGCGAGCGCGGGTGGTGCTTCCGCGCGCTGGGGGACCAGGGGCTGCAGAATCCGCAAGCCGGGTTCTGGTACATGCTCGCCCACCCCCGCGCCGGCTGGAAGCGCGAGCTGCTGGGGGATTACCACTACAACATGCTCTACGATACTGTGGCTGATTACTGCGAGCAGGACCCGTATTTCTCCACCCTGCGGCGCAACAAGCAGGGGGATATCTCGGTGGATAGGGTGATGGGTATGCTCGGCGATATGCTGCAAAAACACCCGGAGATGCACGCCTACAGCATGGCCGGCGCCGGCGGCACATCCCGCCTGCTGCGCATCAGCTTGCAGGATGATGTGCCCGCCGTGCCGGAGTCTGCCGGCAGTTTCGCCCGCCGGGGTGACCGCTGGGAAACCTCCCCCGGCTGCACCTACGAGCCCGTGCTGGATGAGCTGCCTGAGTTCCTCTCCCGGCCGCACGCCAAGTCCTACCTCGGCCTGCTGGATGAGCTGCGCCAAGCCGCCATCAACTACCCGCGCTCCACCCAGGAGGGCGTGCTTTGGAATGGCGATGCCTACGGCGGCCTGCACGGCAAGACACCGCCCGGGCTGGAGCGCAACTACTCCATCGAGCTGCCGATCTCCCCCTTGCTGCGCGTGCTGCAAAGTGTGGGCGCCGCAGAGGGAGGCAAGCTCAACGTGTGCGGTGTGCGCGTGCGCGGCATCTCGCCGGATCTGGATCTCAGCCCGCTCATCAACTCTGTCACCGTGTACCGCTACAACAAGGACCGCTCCCATGTGTACCGCCTCATGCCGGGCAATATCAACCTGAGTGACCCGAACCTGCGCCTGCCCTACGTGGTGCAATGCCGCAATGGGATGTACATGGACAGCTATGAGGTGATCAAGAATGACCAGGAGCTGGGTGCCAACAGTGTGGCGCCGCTGCATCTCTTTTACCGCTCCCGCGAGCGCGACAACTACCGCCAGGGTGGCGAGTGGGCTGATTTGGCGCTGCGCCACAATCTCACGCAGATCAACCGCATCGCCACCAGCGCCCTCGAGAGTGGCCTCACGGACTACCACACGACCTACATGCAGGAGTATCTCATGCGCCTGGCTGAGGATAGCGGCTTCTCCAAATCCCTGGAGCAGGCAGAGCCCGGCAGCCTCACCATGGGCGAGGCCTCGCTGGTCAATATGCTCAGCGACATGGTGCATGTGGTCTGCGCGCCCAAGCCGCGCGCCGAGCTCCGGCGCCTGGTCGACACCACCGCCCGCATGCTCGACAAGGATGCCAAGATGCGCCCGCTCTACTCCCTGCTCACCTACTCCAACGACAAGCTGGCGGGCAACCGCAAGCTGCACCTGCGCCCCTCTACCCTGCAGGAGGAGTGGAAAGCCCCGGCGAAAAAAGCTGCCCGGGCAGAGCAGGAGGAGCCGGAGGCAGTGGAGACGCAGGGCAAAGCTCAGCCCAGAAAGCAGGCGTGGGAAAATCACTTGGATCAGGTGATCGACGAGACGCGGCGCTCCTTTGACCAGCCGGATCCGGAGGAGGAGGCCAAGCGGCTCGCGGAGGAGGAAAAGCGCAAGAGCGAGAGCGCCAAGCGTGCCGAGAGGCGCCGCCGAGAAGCCATCCGCGCTGCGGAGGAAGAAGAGCGGCGCAAGAACCCCAAGGCCAAGAGGCCGTTCGACCCGTTGGCCACCCCATTCCGCATCAAAAAAGCTGAGTTCGAAGACCCGATGCCGCGCATCCGTGAGCTACAGGCTGCTGAGGAAGCCGCCCGGCAGGCCATTGAGGAAAAACGCCGCCAATCCCGCATCCGCAAGTATGGTGAGCGCAGTGAGAACGCCCGCCAGCGCCGATTAAAAGCCCAGGAAGAAGCAGAAGAGAAAGATAAAGAATGATGGATTCCCTCCAACACCCCGCCCTGCGTGAGCGCTTGGCAGACCCGCTCTGGCGCCTCCAGCACCTCTACTGGATCGAGAATAAAGCCGGCCACTTGCAGCGCTTCACGCTCAATGCCGCGCAGCTGCGGCTTCACCGCTGCCTGTGGCACCGCAATGCCATCCTCAAAGCGCGCCAGCTCGGCATCTCCACCTATGTGGCCATGCTGATTCTCGACCGCTGCCTCTTCACGCCCAATTTCCACGCAGGCATCATCGACAAAACTCTGCCGGATGCCGAGCAGAAGCTCGAAAAAATCCGCTTCGCGTGGGAGCACCTCGACTACGCGCCTCCCTCCGCTGACTCCTCCGAGCAGGCGCTCGCCCTGCTCGGCCGCCTCATCAAGCAGGGCTCCGGCGTGCAGAAGCGGGGTGAGTGGCGCCTGCCTTCCGATGCGCGCTCCCGCCTCAGCTTCAGCAATGGGAGCGATGTGCGGCTCGGCACCACCCTGCGCGGCGGCACCCTCCAGCTGCTGCACGTGTCAGAGCTGGCACACGTGTCAGTGCACGCCCCGTGGCGCGCCCGAGAAATCCGCACCGGCGCCATCAACACCGTGCCGGCAGAGGGTACCATCATCCTCGAGAGCACCCATGAGGGCGGCCGCTACGGCGTGAATTACGAGATGCTGCTGCGCGCCATGGAGAACAACGCCAAGGATCACCGGCTCTCGCCGCTGGATTTTCGCTTCTTTTTCTTCAGCTGGTTTGACAACCCGGACTACAGCCTCTCGGGCTCACACCGCGGGTGGAGCGATGAGCTGGCGGCCTATTTCGAGAAGCTGGAGTCCGAGAGCGGTATCTCCCTGAGCCACGGCCAGAAGCTCTGGTATGCCCGCATGGAGCGCATGATGGGCGCTGCCATGCGCCAAGAGTACCCCTCCTCCCCGCAAGAGGCCTTCTCCACCGGCAATGACGGCGCCATCTACGGCTCGCAGATCGCGCTGCTGCGCGAGCAAGGCCGCGTGGGGGCGGATTTTGAGCCCAACCCGGCTGAGCCGTTCTACACCTCGTGGGATCTCGGCCTGAGCGACCACACGGCCATCTGGCTGGTGCAGCGCTACGGCGGGCAGATCTACTGGCTCAACCACTACGCGGCCAATCAGCTCCCCCTTGAGCATTATGCCGCCAAAATCCACGAGTGGGAGCAGCGCTACGGCCGCATCGGCGCGCATTTCCTGCCGCATGATGCCGCCCACCGCGACCCGCACGGCCAGTCCTATGTGGAGAGCTTGGCCCACTGCGGCATCTCCGCGGTGCGTGTGGTGCCGCGCACGCCGGATGTGTGGCGCGGGATCAACACCCTGCGCAGCCTGCTCGCGCAGAGCTGGTTTCACCGCGATACGCTGGCGGTGCGCCTCTCCCCGCGCGGTGACAAAGAACCCTCCGGGCTCACCTGCCTGGAGATGTACCACACCGCCCCGCCCGGCGCCTCAGGCGCAGTCCGCGAAGTGCCCGTGCATGATGCATTTTCACACAGCGCCGACGCTGCGCGCATGTTTGCCGAGGCTCTTAGCCACGGTCTCGTAGTGCCTCTTACTCTGCACCATACGCCGCGCTTAGCACGCATGTGAGGCTTTTTTTCGCATTTTTTCACATCCCTTCATTTGCGCCCAAAACGCCGCAAACCCGCTCCACAAGCGAGCTGCAGCCGTTTTGCAAGGGTGTTTTGGAGCGCAAAAATGCAGGGGCGGATACGTTTTGCTAAAATGGGTCAAATTTTGAGGCTTTGATATTCAGTATCTAAAAAAAAATTTTTTGATATTGTAGATGAAATGAAAAAAAAGAGGTAGAATAGTACGCAATGTGCAATAGCGACGACTTACCTCTGGATTTGGGTGAACTCAAGACTGTCATTACGTCTAATGAGACAGCCGCTGATTTTCTGCTCAAGGATGTGCAGCTGCAATCGACAGATGCAGTGCGGCTCATCATGGAGTTGCTCGAGGAGTGTCCGGGGGAGGGCGGGGGAGATATGTCCAACGTGCTCACGCACTGCCGGCATGTGATCAAGCTGGGCGTGTGCGCCTTTGAGCAGACACAGCGCAGCGTCACCTTCGAAGAAGCGGTGCGCGGGTATAAGACATACAAATCGAGCGTCAAATCACGCACCTTTGAGGAAGTGCGCCAGATGTGCAACCGCCTCGTGGCCGAGATGCCGGAGTGGAACCGGCTGCGCATGAATGAGATCTCCTCAGATTTTTGCCAGCACAGCATCGAGTATGTGTTCAAGACCGTGCCGATGCGGCGCAAGGCGCGGCGGATTCTGCACTCACTCTTTTCCTACGCGCGGCTCCACGGCTGGTGCGACACGAACCCGCTGGATCTGGTGGTGCTGCCGCCCTATGAGGAGCAGCCCATCCGCGTGCTCACCATCGAGCAGGTGAGCACGCTGCTGCGCACCTCCCTGCTGGAGCGCCACCTCGCCTGTGCGCCGGCGCTGGGCATCATGCTCTGGGCCGGCGTGCGCCCCACGGAGATCCTGCGCCTGCACCAGAGCGACATCAGCTTCGAAGACCGGGTGATCACCATCCCCGCCGCGCATGCCAAAACAGGTGGCGCGCGCCAGGTCACCATGTACCCCCCGCTCTTTTACTGGCTGCGCAATTGCATGTATTACTTCACCCCCTCCGCTCCCATCGTGCCGCGCACATGGGCCAAGCGCTGGTACAACTTGCGGCAGGAAGCCGGGTGCACAGATTGGGTGCCCGATATCCTGCGCCACACCTTTGCCTCTTATCACCTAAAGTTTTTCAAGGATTTGACAGCGCTACAGGTTGATATGGGGCACACCTCTCTGGAGCTCCTCCGCACGCGCTACCTGGCCATGGACGGCGTGACTGCCAAGAGCGCCAAAGCATTTTGGGCATTAGGAGTCCCCAAGGACTCCCCCATTTCCAAATAAGCACCCCTCAGGGGAGGGGGGTATCCCCCTCCCCTGCAGCGGGGCGCGGCATGGGCTCAGAACTTGAGTACGCCTTGCAGCTGAAGCACCAGCGCGCCGGCGTGTGAGGTCTCATGCACGGGGTTAAAGATGTACTGCACATCGGGCTGGAGGTAGAAGGTGGGGGTGAGCTGCATGACCGCCGAGAGCTCGAGTCCGTATTCATCTTTGTTCATGTAGGGCTTGGCCGAGCGGGCGGCGCGCTCCCACAAAAAGCCCAGCGCCACTTGGTCATTGTTGGACTTGCTGCCCCAGCCGCTGGAGCGAAACGGCGCCTGCAGCACCAGCCCACCCGTCATACAGGCGCGCACATTGCTCACCGTGGCGGCATCCTCATCCAGCAAGCCGCAGCGGGTAAACGCACCCAGGTGGGATGAGGCGCCGAGGCGCTGCTGAAAGTTGAGCGCCACGCCGGAGCCATTCTCCTTGCGGTAGCGGGTGCTGGTGTACTGAAAGCGGTACGTGCCGGGGCCGAGGCCGAGGAAGTTATCCGTAATCAGGCCAATCTCGCCGATGTGTACCCAAGCGTTGCTGCTGATATAGGGGAAGGGGTTGTGGTTGATCTTGCCATTGCAGCCCGTGGTGGCGTACATGGTGTAGAAATGCTTGCAGGGCTGCCAGGCGGTCAGGTAGCCCCAGTTTGCCCACTCCAGCGGAAGACAGGGGTTGAAATTGAACGCCTCATTAGTGAGGTTGCCGCTCCAGCTGGCGGAGTAGGCGTTCTGGTCGAGAAAGTCCGTGGTGTCGATGGTGCCGACCATGCCCACCCACTTGCCGTCAAACGCGCTATAGCCCAAAGCGAGGTTGGGGATAAACACGCCATTCCCGCCGCGCAGGCTGCCCTGCGGGTTGCTCAGCGAGCCGATGGAGCCTTGGGCGCTGCGCTTGCGCTCGTTGTAGTTCACCCCCGGCCCCCAATCCATCTCCAGCGAGAGGAATAAGCCCTGCGTGTCATCGCAGTGCTTGAGCAGGAACCAGGTGAAGTTGGCCACATTGTTGAATGCCATAAAGTCGCGCTGCCGGCCGGTGAAGTGCTGGGGCAGGGCCGTGTAGTTGGCAGAGAGGGTCAGGTTGTACTGCAAGCCCACGCGCGAGAGGGCTGTCTTTACGCGCTGGGCAGAGGTGGAGAGCGCATCTTCGGAGATGATGCCGCAGGGCTCTGCGCAGGTGTTGCCCGGCACAAAGATGCTGTCCAGGTATGGCATAAAGCGCTGCGGCGTGGAGGGCAGCAGGCGCCAGCCGTGGCAGCGCGGGGCTTTATCAGTGCCGGAGAGGTAGCGCTCTACCTGCCGGAGAATACTCTCATGTGTGGGCACGCCGGGGTAGCGGCGCGACTGCTGCTCATGCGTGGCAAGCCCGCGGCGCAGGCTGCCCGACACTTGGGAGGGATTGCCGGCGTAGGGATCCCACCCGAACATGGTTTCCACATATTGCAGGGCGGTCTGCCCCTGTGCGGCGGCGGCCAGGGCGGCTGCCATGGCGAGTGTGCGGTAAGCGGTCTTCATAGCGTGCAGTATGACCCCGCCGCCGCTCAACATGTTTCATAACAACTAGCGGCGGCTCGTCACACCAGCGAACACTCGCCGATCGTTTCCTCCGGCCAGAGCCCCAGCTCCACCATGAAGATCTCCCACTCGCGCAGCACTTGCTCAAAGACTACCGGATTGACCGCAAAATGCGTGAGGGTGTGGTCTGCCTGCGGGCAGAGGATGAGCTCCGCCTTGTTGCCGTGGCGCTTCCACTCCTCGCAAAACCACTCACGCATCTCATAATCGAGCAGCGGGTCGAGCATGCCGTGCACACAAAAGAGCGGCGGGAGCTTCCTGCGCAGCAGGGCGCAGGGGTTGATCTTGTCCGGCTCCGGCGCTTCCACCTGCACGCGCAGCATGCGCGCCTCCGGTGCTTCGGTATCCACTACCCCGCGGAAAATCACCACACAGGCCGGCATGAGAGGCAGCTCATCCTGGCTCCCCCAGCGCCACCAGCTGCGCTTGCGCACGATGGGCTGCATGGCGGCATTGAGCGCCATGAGCCCGCCGGCATCTGCCCCAGCCAGGGTGATGCGCCGCGGGTCGATGCCCAGATTCTCCGCTTGGGAGTGCAGCCACTGCCAGGCCTCGATCCCCTCTTGCACAATCTCGTCCGCCGTCACATCAAAGCGGGCGCGGTTGCGATACTCAGGGATAAAGCAGGCGACGCCGCGGCTGGCCAAGTGAGTGGCCCAGGCCACAAACTCCTCCTCATATTCCAGCGCCCACATGCCGCCGTAGTAGAACATGACCGCCGGCGTGCGCTGCGCTGCGCTGTGCCCCTCCGGCTCAAAGAAGCTGATCCGCAGCTCGTGCTTATCCTCAAAGCGCTTCCAGACAAGCGAGGGCACCTTGCGCAGGCTGCTGTGGCGGCGCGCGTCCTCGGCGGAGCTGTATCGGCGAATAAATGGCGTCATAACCTGCCCTACAGTATGCAATTTTCTTGCCACATTGGCAAGTCTGATGTAAGGTTAGAGGAGCCATGAGAGCCATTTTTCTGACCTTGTCCGCCCTGGTGGCCTGCGGGGGTGCCCTGCAAGCCCATGCTCAATCTTCCGCCTCCCCGGAGAAAGCGCCCGCCCTGCTCACCCCTGATCAGCAGAAAGCCCGATCTCTGGTGGACACGGTGTACAACACCTGGCGCCTCAGCGTGCAGCGGGGAGATGAAATCTCCTGGCGCCGCAACACCACGGCCTCCCGCCAGATGCGCGTGCGCAACCTCATCATCTCCGAGCGCGGCTCCTTCCCCCGAGATTTCTTCCGCAGCGCTCAGCAAGCCCCCCAGCTGGAGCACTTTCACTTCGTGGGCGCCTTGGGCGCCTGCGGCGGCAAGACTCTGGCTGCCACCTTCATCGGCAAGATGCAGCTGGGTGACGGCAAGCCGAGCGACAACGCCTTTGTGGTGCTCATGGTGAATGAGGACGGGCGCTGGAAGATTGACCAGACGCGTTTTTTTGACCTGAGCCGCCTGCCTGCCGTGCTCAAGCGCCTGAAAGAGCATGACCTGACCGTGCTGCGTGAGCAGGATGGCTTCCACCCCTACACCAGCCTCCCCTCTGTGCCGCCTGCCTGCGCCGCGCCTGAGCTCATCGGCAAGGTGTTTGTGGACTGCCCCGGCCGCGAGATCGAGATGCGCATCAATGGGGTCTCCCTCCATGAGTTTGATGATGAGCGCCGGGCCGACACCATCTCCGGCGGGCTGCGCCGTGGCAAAAACACCATCACCTACACCATCCGCAACAGCCGCTCCGGCCAAGAGCACCCCAATATGGGCATCGGCCTCTTTGTGATGCCCGAGACACAGGGCAACCAACCCGTCTGCGTGTTCGACCACATCCTCGATGCCAAAGATGAAGCCAAAGGCGGCACCTTCACCTTCACCATCACCCCCGAGCACATCTCCTCCATGAACCCCGCCAAGCACAAAGGCGCCCCGGCGCAGCCCTTCCACGCCGTGCCGCTGAAAGCAAAACCACCTGTCAAAAAATAATCTACCGGTTTTTTCCCCATGAAAAAGTACATTTGTGCCATAGGCGCCATGCTCTTGGTCGCGCTTGCCCCGGCAGCGGATGAGAAAGCGCCCCGCTTCACGCCCGAGTGCCTGCAAGAGCTCACCGCCCCCATCCAAGAGAAAGAGATACAGCTCATCTCCGAGCCGAACTCGAAGGGGCAGCGCATCATCGTGTTCCATCGCGACGGGAATAATTCCGAGTGGAATAATTACCTCGCGCTAAAGGAGGCAGATGGTGCAGTGCGCTTCTTTTATTGCTTCCATGTCAATGTACAGGCGCCGGAGGTCACACAGCAAATCATGTGGCTGGATGACACTCACTTTGCCTGTGTATGCAGCGGGCGGCGCCATTCGTTATACGGGGTGTATGAGATGGATTCTGCGGCAGATGATGAATACCCCGCGCTGCATTTGCTGTATCCTGTGGCCACGGGCGCGGTACACATGCGCATGACATGGCGCGTGCAGGGCAAAGCGCTCATCGGCGGCATCATACGCATTAAGGGCTCCTCTGGCGAGGAGGAGTTAGTGGAAGTCATCCGCATCAGCCCCATGCCCTGAGGGCTCGGCGACGATTGACTAACAGAAGGAGAGCTCGCAGCGCGCGTCCCTTTTTCCCGTTAGTCAATCGTCATACCGGGCTCCTTTTGAGAAGCGCCCATTTGCTGTTGACTACGTCATTTTAGGCTAATTTCAGAAATCCCCCTTTGACTTTCTACGCGCACTCATGTACAATGAGCAGCAGATGGGCACCGCATTTATACCGCATGACTTTTTCCGCCGATACAGCGTGGCGGAGGTATTTGACGCACCTGCGGGCAGCGCGTGTGAGGTGGATCTCGGCTGCGGGGACGGCGGCTTCCTGCTGGCCATGGCAGAGCACTACCCGGAGCGCCTCTTCCTCGGTGTCGAGCGCCTGCTGGGGCGCATCCGCAAAGTATGCGCCGAGGGCGACCGCCGCCGGCTGGCCAACCTGCGCGGCCTGCGCGTAGAGAGCCGCTATTTTTTGGAGTGGATGGTGCAGCCCGGCAGCATCTCGCGCCTGCACTACCTCTTCCCTGATCCCTGGCCCAAGGAAAAACACCACAAAAACCGCCTGGTGCAGCCCTCCTTCCTGCCGGTGCTCCACCGCGCCCTCACTGCACAGGGGGAGTTCCTCTTCCGCACGGATCATGAGGAGTATTTCACCTGGGTGTGTGAGTGTTTTGCGGCCAGTCCCCTCTTCCGCCGCGTGGAGTGGGATGAGCCCTTCTACCCCAAGACCGATTTCCAGCGCCAGTGGGAAGCCCAGGGCAAGCAGATCTTCTCCGCCAAGTACACCTCCTTACCCGCATGAGCTTCGAACTGCACAGTGTCGACCCCTCCGGCGCCCGCCGCGGCACCCTGCACCTGCCGCATGGTGACGTGCCCACCCCCATCTTCATGCCCGTGGGCACGCAGGGTACCGTGAAAACCCTGCACCCTGAGGATCTGGAGGCTCTCGGCGCGCGCATCATCCTGGGTAACACATACCACCTCTGCCTGCGCCCGGGGGATGAAAGCATCCGCAGCCTCGGCGGGCTGCACTCCTTTGCCGGCTGGGAGCGCCCCATGCTCACCGACTCCGGCGGCTTCCAAGTGTGGAGCCTCGCGCAGCTGCGCAAGATCACCGAAGATGGTGTGCGCTTCCGCAATCATATCGACGGCGCATACATGATGCTCACCCCTGAGCGCAGCATGGAAATACAAGCCAACCTCGGCGCCGATATTGCCATGCTTTTTGATGAGTGCCCACCTTACCCTTGCGACCGCCGCTACGCCGAAAAATCACTCGGCTACACCCTGCGCTGGGCCAAGCGCTGCAAAGCGTGGGTCGACTCGCACCTGCCCATGAGCGGCCCCGGCCTCCAGCAGCATTTCGGCATCGTGCAGGGCTCCGTGTATGCGGATCTGCGCAAAAGCTGCGCGGAGGAGCTCGCGGCCATGGATTTCGACGGCTACGCCATCGGCGGTGTCTCCGTGGGCGAGCCGGAGGAGGAGATGCTGCGCGCCATCGAAAACACCACCCCCTACCTCCCCACCCACAAAGCCCGCTACGCCATGGGCCTGGGCACGCCCGTGCAGATCCTTGAGATGATTGAGCGCGGGGTCGACATGTTTGACTGCGTGATGCCCACCCGGCTTGCGCGCCACGGTGTTGCCCTCACGCCGGATGGCCCCATGCACATCAAAAACGAAGCGTGGAAAAACGACCCGCGCCCCATCGACCCCGAGGGGCACCCCCATGTCACCCGCTTCTCCCGCGCCGCCATCCGCCACTTCTTCCGCGCGGGTGAGATGCTCGCCCTGCGCGTGCTCTCCTTCCAAAATCTTCACTTCTACCTCCGGCTCGTCGCGCAAGCGAGAAGCGCCATCGAAGCCGGTCAATTCGCTGCCTTCAAACGCAGCTTCATCTCGCGTTACCAAGCCCATCAATTATCATGAACTACTCCATCATTGCACAGGCCGCTCAGGCGGCTCAGGAAGCCCCCCAGGGAGGTCTTTTCAACATGCTCATCACCCTGGTCCCCATCATTCTCATCTTCTACTTCATCGCCATCCGCCCCAACAACAAGCGCCAAAAAGAGCTCAAGGCCCGCCAGGATGCCCTGAAGGGCGGGGACAAGGTGATCACCGCCGGCGGTATCTACGGCATTGTCCGCGAAGTGCAGGACGCTGCCGTCAAGCTCGAGGTCGCGCCCAATGTGGTCATCAAAATCATGAAGAGCTCCATCATGCACACCATTGGCAAGGATGGCTCTCCGGAGAACTAATGCAGCCCCCGTACTACACAGCCGCTGATCTGGCGGCCGGTGCTCTGCCTGCGCGGGCGCGGCTGGGCGTGGTGGGCAACCCCATCGCCCACTCGGTCTCGCCACCCATGCAGCAGGCCGCTCTCGACACCGCCGGCCTCCCGCACTCCTACATCCGCCTGCTCTGCGAGCGGGAGGAGGGCGCTTTCCCCGCCCTCATCTCCGCCTTGCGCCGGGCGCAATTTGTGGGGGCCAATGTCACTGTGCCATTCAAAAAACAGGCCTACGCCCTGGCAGATGAGGCAGATCCCCTCTCCCGCCTCTGCGGCGCGGCAAACACGCTCGTCTTCCGCGGCGAGAAAACAGCCTGTTACAATACCGATGGCCCCGGATTTGAGCGCGCCATTCATGAGCTCTGCGGCTGCGGCCTGGCCGCGCAGCGCAGCATCGTGCTGCTCGGCGCCTGCGGCGGCGCCGGCGCTGCCCTGGCCGCGCAGTGCGTGCTCTCCGGCTGCCCCTGCCTCACCTTGGTGAACCGCCCCCGGCCGGAGCTCGGCGCCATGCTCGAGCTGCTGCAGCCCCACTGCCGCCCCGGCGCCACCCTGCGCGCGCTGAGCTTTGCGGACACCGCCGGCCTCCGCGCCGCTGTGGCCGGCGCCAGCCTAGTCGTGAATGCCACCAGCCTCGGCCTCACTGCGGCAGATCCCCTGCCGCTCCCGGCGGAAATGCTGCATGCCGGCGCCGCTGTCTATGACCTCATCACCCACCCCACCCCCCTGCTGCGCGCAGCGGCAGAGCGGGGGTGTCTTGCGGCGGGTGGGCGGAGCATGCTCCTCTGGCAGGGGGCGCTGGCGTTTGAGCACTGGTTTGGCCGGCTGCCGGAGATAGAGCCCATGCGCCAAGCCCTTGCTACGGCAGCAGGCGCTTAGCCCCGGGCACCTTGAGGCGGCGTGACTCCGCCGCATAGCCGAAAGAGCCCTGATCCGGCACATCCGGGTTAGCGCGCACGTGCCGCGGCTCGTGCCCGTGTGCCCGCAGATAGGCCACAATACCATGCCCCACTGTCTGCGCATAGCGGCGCGCCTGGGCATCTTGCGCCAAGAACTCAGCGTGAGCGCGGTTGTTCAGAAACGCCGCCTCAATCACCGCCGCGGGAATCCCCGCATCATCACACGCATTCAGCCAGCCCGCCGCACGCTGCGCATCCACACAGCTCACCTCCGGCCGGCACTCGCGCCCGCCATTGGGCATGCCGTGGTTCAGGATCTCCGTATTGAGCGCGCGGCACAAACACTCCGCCAGCGTGCGCCCGTTGAACTTATTGCACAGCACCATACTGGGGGAGGCGCCGCTTGTCCAGCGCGAGGAGGTGCTGTTGTGGTGCAGGAACACCATGCACGCCGCCCGGCGTGAGATAGCATAATCAGCACTCACCATACCCGAGGCCACGCGGTCTGCAAAGTAGCGTGAGGGATAGCGCGTTGCATTCACATCCGGCCGCTGCAGATGCACCACCCCGGCGCGGCGGGCATAGCCGGCCAGCGGCTCCTTCGTGGGCGCGTTCCCGCGGTTCACAATCGTGCAGTCATACCCGGCCGCCTGCACCACCTGCTTCACCTCCGCCGCATATTGGTACCAGAACGTGCATTCAGTGATCACCTTGCCCCGCACCGGGCTCGGGGTCTGCGCGCCATCCCCGCCGATAAAGTGGCCGATATCAAGCACCACCGGCCCGTGCATCTCCCCGCGTGTGGGCACCTGCGCGCAGCACATCAGCGCCAGCGTCAAACAACTCAGTAGCAGTCGTCCTATCATAGCCGTACTATACCACCACCACCCCACCCAAGTCAAGGGCAGCTAATAGGCGGCGGCGCGCGCTTGGTTCCACATGAGGCTTGCCAGAGCCCCCCGGTGCGTGGTATGATGCGCCGTGTTATGACAACGTATGCACAATCGGCTGTGGAGAATGGGGGGCTGAGCCGCGAGGAGGCGCGGGCTCTGGTGGAGCTGCCGGAGGCAGAGCTTTTTGCCGGCGCGACTCAGCTGCGTGAGTTTTATTTCGGCCGCCGCGTGGAGGCGTGTTTCATCATCAATGCCAAGAGTGGTAATTGCAATATGAACTGCCGCTTTTGCTCTCAGAGTGGATTCAACAGCACAGAGATTGAGCGCTACCCGTTCATGAGCTCCGAGCAGCTGGAGGAGATTGTGGAGGGCTGGCAGCCTTTCCCGGTGGGGCGCTGCGGGGTGGTGACCTCCGGCGGGGCGCTCACGGATGCCGATGTGGAGAAGCTGGCGCTCTTTATTGAGAAGCACTTGGCCTCCGGCAAGAAGCGCCCGCAGATTTGCGGCTCTCTCGGCCGCCTCAAGGACCGCGCGCTGGAGCGGCTGAAGCAGGCGGGGCTCACGCGCCTGCACCACAATCTGGAGACTTGTGAGAGTTTTTATCCCCATGTGTGTACGACTCAGACCTGGCGCGACCGTTTGGATACGGTGCATCAGGCGCAGGAGCATGGGCTTTCGGTGTGCTGCGGCGGCTTGTTCGGCTTGGGTGAGAGCTGGGAGGACCGCATCACGTTTGCCCTGGAGCTCAAGCGTGAGGGGATCCGCAATATCCCGATCAATTTCCTCTACCCGCACCCCGGCACTCCGCTGGCGAATCAGCCGGTGATGCCGCCGGAGGAGGCGCTGCGGATTGTGGCGTTGTTCCGCCACCTGCTGCCGGAGGCGACTCTGCGTATCTGCGGCGGGCGCGTGAGTGTGCTCAAG
Organism: Akkermansiaceae bacterium; assembly: GCA_022510805.1. Lineage (GTDB taxonomy): Bacteria > Verrucomicrobiota > Verrucomicrobiia > Verrucomicrobiales > Akkermansiaceae > Akkermansia. The sequence continues at coordinate 14,755 of JAFLSS010000003.1, read as the reverse complement.
GAGCGGCAGTATGAGATGTTTGCTGCCGGCGCTAATGCGTTCATGACCGGTAATTACCTCACTATCCCCGGCGCCGGGATCGCGGCCGACATGGCCAAGCTCGAGGAGCTGGGGCTGGAGCTGGTGGAGGCGCTCTGAGGCGTCTCCCGCCGGTGGTGGGTGCTAGCGGCGCCGGGGGCCGGGCGGCGGTGGCTCCGGGCGCGAGTCGCTGCGGCGGTGGATGACGCGCCGTATATCGCGCTCGAGCGAGGAGGAGTCCCGCTCCCGCTCGTGCTCATAGTGGCGGCGGGGGGCGCGCTCTCGGCGGTAGTCGCGTGCGTGATGAGCGGAGGACTCGCTGCCACGGCCGAGGTTGATGGTGAGGGCAGGGGCTTGCTGCAGGCCTGCCGTGAGCAGCGCTGCTGCCGCCACGCCGGTAATGATGCTGTAGGGCTGGTGCATGCAGGGTGAGACGCGGCCGCGGCGCCGAGTCATCAAAACAAGGTGGAGGAGGGGGGCGCGCGCTGCGGGGGGTGGGCAGGGCATCAGCTGCCGCTCTGCAGGAGCTCCTGCGCGTGGGCGCGGGCGGTGGGCCCGGTGGTGCCGAGCATGCGCATGAGCTCACTCACCCGCGCTTCACCGCAGACCTCATGGAGGTGCGACACGGTGCGCCCGCCCTCTGTCTGCTTGGAGATGAGGTAGTGGTGGTTTGCCAGGGCGGCCACCTGCGGGAAGTGGGTGATGGCGATCACCTGGTGATCCTGCCCGAGCTCGAGCATCTTGCGGCCCACGGCGCGCGCAATCTCGCCGCCCACGTTGGCATCAATCTCATCAAAAATGAGCAGGGGCGTGTCGTCCTGCTTGGCGAGGGCGCTCTTGAGGGCAAGCATGACCCGCGCGAGCTCACCGCTGGAGGCGATGTGGCGCAGGGGCTTGAGCGGCTCACCGGGATTCGGGCCGAAGAGGAACTCCACCTCCTCTGCCCCGTGGGGGCCGGGCTCTGCCGCGGGGGTGAGCTGCGCGCTGAAGTGCGCTTGGCGGAAACCCAGGTGCGCCGCGTGGGTGAGAAAGCTCTTCTCGAGCCGCGGGGCTGCTTTGCGGCGGGCGGAGCTCAGGGCAGCCGCGGCGCGCAGCACATCTGCCTTGCGCGCTTGCTGCGCCGCTTCAAGCTCCGCCAGGCGCTCATCCCGGTGCTCGATATTGGCCAGCTTGGCGCGGCAGTCCTCAAGGTGGCGGAGGATGGTGTCGACCTCTGCCCCGTATTTGCGCTTGAGGGTATCGAGGGTGCTGATGCGCTCCTCAAGCTCCGCGAGCTCGGCGGGGTCAGTGCAGAGATCCGCCACATAATCCTGAGCATTGGCCGCCACCTCGCTCAGCGCCTCCACACACTCCTCAAGCGGCTGAAGCCAGGTGGCGCAGGCGGCATCGAGCCGCTCGAGCTCGCGCGCGTGGCGCACGACTTGGCGCAGCCGCGGCAAGAGGCTCTGCTCATCTGCCTCCAGCGCGGCGGCGATGGGCAGCGCCGTGTCGCGCAGGCGGGTCGAATTGCGCGCGCGCTGCCAGCGCTCTTCGAGGCTGTCCGCCTCTGCCGCTGTGAGGTGGGCACTCTCAATCTCTTCCACCTGGTGGCGCAGGAAATCCAGCTCGCGCTCATTGGCCGCCTCACTCTCCAGCAGGTTGCGGTAGGCGGCGCGCGCCTCTTGCCAGGCGCGGTAGGCAGTAGTGTAGGCCTCGCGCTGCGTGTCCGCCTCTGCAAAGGCATCCAGCAGCGCGAGCTGCCTCTCCTGGGAAGTGAGGGAGCGGTGCGCCTCCGGGTGGTGCATGTCGACCAGCCCGCTGCTGATCTGGCGCAGGAGGTTGAGGGTGACAGGGGTGCTGTTGATAAATTGGCGATTGGCCGTGGGGGTGATGATGCGGCGGATGATGAGCTGCCCGTCCTCACACGGGGGCACGCCGGCTTCCTCGAGGCGGCGGTTGAGCTCTTCCGGGTGGGGGAGGGTGAAAAGAGCCTCGAGGGAGCACTGCGTCTCGCCACTGCGGATCATGCTCTTGTCTGCCCTGTCTCCCAGCGCGAGGGAGATGCCGCCCATGATCACCGACTTGCCGGCACCTGTCTCACCGGTGATGCCCAGGAACCCGGCGTGCGGCTCCCATTCCAGTTCATCCACCAGGGCGAGATTGCGTATCTTGAGGTGCGCGAGCATATTTTTTCGCTTTTCGTTGCGCCGCTATTATGGCATAATGCCGCCGGAAATCAACCCCTAAACGGCGCATGAAGATACTTTTTCTCGGCAGCGGAACCTCCACCGGTGTGCCCGTAATTGGTTGCAAATGCGAGGTTTGTGTGTCTCCCAATCCACGCAACACGCGCTTGCGCTCCTCAGTGCTGGTGGAGGCCGGCGGGGTGCGCCTGCTGGTGGATTCCTGCCCGGATCTGCGCCTCCAAGCCCTCCGCCATGAGATCACGGCCGTGGATGCTGTGCTCTACACGCATGAGCACCTGGACCACACAGCCGGTTTTGATGAGCTGCGCGCCTTTTGCTGGCACCGGGAGTCCCGCCTGCCTGTCTATGCCGGGGAGGGCTGCTTGGCTGCCCTGCGCCGCATGTTTGCCTGGGCGTTTGATGAATCCAACAGCTACAAGGGCTATGTGCGCCCGGAGGCGCGCTGCCACGGCGGCCGCCCTTTCCGCGTGGGCGGGGTGGAGGTGGTGCCCGTGCCGGTGCTGCACGCCGGGGTGGAGACCTTTGGCTACGTCTTCCGCTGCGAGGGGCGGAGTTTTGGCTATGTGCCGGATATCAAGGAACTGCCGGCGGAGTCGCGCCCGCTGCTCTGCGGCCTGGATGCGCTGGCGATGGATGGCTTGTGCTACCCGCCGCACCGCACTCACTTGTCTGTGGAGGAGAATGTGCGGCTCATGCGCGAGCTGGCGCCGGCGCGGGGCTTGGTCACGCACAGCGGCCACGGCGTAGAATACGAGGCGCTGGCGGCGGCGCTGCCGGGTTTCATGCAGCCGGCGTATGACTCCCTGGAGCTGCAGCTCTGAGCCCCCCCCCTAGCTCTCCCTTGGCACAACACACGCCCCGGCAGAGCCGCTGCCGGGGCGTGTGCTGTGTGCCGGCAGCGCGTGCGGAGGGGGCGCCGCCGGGTGGTGAGGGGGGGAGGGAGATCAGGCCTCGCGGTAGCTGTGGACCAGCGTTTGAGTGCGGGCGCGCACATTGCGCACGCGCGCCTGAAGCTCAGCCTTGTAGGCCTCCATGTCCGGCAGGGGGCAGCGCGCGACACCGGAGATGACCGCCGCCTGCGCGATGGCCGGGCAGAGGTAGCTGATCATGCGCGGGTCAAAAGGCTTGGGGATCACATAATCACAGCCGAACTCCAGCGCCACGCCTCCGTTGGCCTCCACCACTTCCTGCGGCACCGGCTGGCGAGCCAAATCCGCCAGCGCGCGCGAGGCCGCGATCTTCATCGCCTCGTTGATCGTGGTCGCCTGCATATCCAGCGCAGCGCGGAAAATATAGGGGAAGCAGCTCACGTTGTTCACCTGGTTCGGCCAGTCACTGCGGCCGGAGCCCATGATGCAGTCCGGGCGCACAGCCTTAGCCTCATCATAAGTGATCTCCGGGTCGGGATTCGCGCAGGCAAAGATGATGGGCGAGGGCGCCATGCTGGCCAGCATCTCCGGCTTGAGCAGCCCCTTGCGTGAGAGGCCCAGGAAGATATCTGCCCCCTGCAGCGCGACTTCCAGCGTGCAGTCCTCACTTTGGGCAAACATGGCCTTGGTGGGGTGCAGGTCCAAACGCCCTGTGTGGATGAGCCCCTTGGAGTCGAACATATAGATATTCTCACGGCGGATACCCAGCGCCATGTAGAACTTGGCGCAGGCAATCCCCGCCGCCCCCGCGCCGCAGACCACGCATTTCATGTCCTGCAGCAGGCGGCCGGTCAGGTGCGCGGCGTTCAGCAGCGCGGCGCCGGAGATGACCGCCGTGCCGTGCTGGTCATCATGGAAGACGGGGATGTTCATCTCCTCGCGCAGGCGCTGCTCCACGATGAAGCACTCCGGCGCTTTGATGTCCTCCAGATTGATGGCGCCGAACGTGGGCTCCATGGTTTTGATGACCTCGATGAGGGTCTCAGGTTTGGAGATATCCAGCTCGATGTCAAAGACATCCACATCTGCATAAATCTTGAAGAGCAGGCCCTTACCCTCCATCACAGGCTTGGAGGCCGCGGCGCCGATATTGCCCAGCCCCAGCACGGCGGAGCCATTGCTGATGACTCCCACCAGATTGCTGCGGCCGGTGTAGCGGGCGGCGGCCGCAGGATCAGCCGCAATGGCGCGGCAGGGCTCAGCCACTCCCGGTGAGTAGGCCAGGGTGAGGTCGTCGATGGTGAAGCATGATTTGCAGGGCAGCACTTCCAGCTTGCCCGGGCGCGGTTGCTCGTGGTAGTTGAGCGCTTGTTCCGACAGTGTGTTTTTCATAAGTTCAGAAGCTCTGCATTATAATGCTTCTGCGCCCACATGCAAGGGCATATTGGGGCAGCGGGGCGTTTTTTCTTATTGCGCCCACACTTTTTCGCCCGCATCGCGTGCATTTTCGAGCCGCAGGTCGAGCTGAAAGAGCGCCGAAGCATCATTTCCGCAGCGCTTGAGCGCCGCCACAATATCCGCCACCTGGTTCTCCTCCTCCACCTGCTCTGTGATGTAGTCCGTGAGCTCCGCGAGGGTGGCGTAGTCCTGCTCGCGGTAGCAGAGGCTGGCGAGGGTGTGGATGGACTGCGTGATCTGCTGCTCGTGCTCAAGGGCGAGCCGGAACACATCCAGCGGCGTTTCCCACGTGTAGTCCGGGGTGTCAATGCGGGGAACATGTGCCGGGACTCGCCGCCGGTCGAGGTAGTCCAGCAGGCGCAAAGCGTGGCCGCATTCCTCGCGGTACTGCACACGCAGCCATTTGCCCGCCCCGCGCAAGCCGTATTCTCGCATCTGCACCGAGAAGGACAAGTAAAGGAAGGCGGCGGTGAACTCTTTGTGGATTTGCTCGTGGAGAGCTTCAGCGATTTCGGGATTCATACCCCGCTATTCTCGCGCAATCAGCGCCGCTTTTCCACGACTGTTAGCAAACAGTCAGCCCGCCGCTCACCCCATCAGCAGGTGAGCGCATTTTTCGCCAGCCCGGCCAGTGAGGTCTCGCGGTACGCCGGCGAGAGGTGGCGCCCCGTCTCATCCATAGTCGCAATCACACTATCCAAACTCACATAGTGTGAGCCATCTCCGCGCATCGCCAAGCGGGCGGCATTCACCGCCTTCACAGCGCCGATGGCATTGCGCTCAATACAAGGCACCTGCACCAGCCCGCACACCGGATCACACGTGAGGCCGAGGTTGTGCTCCATGGCGATCTCGGCCGCATTCTCCACCTGGGCATTCGTGCCGCCCATCGCCGCCGTGAGCCCCGCCGCCGCCATGGAACACGCCACCCCCACCTCTCCCTGGCAGCCCACCTCCGCGCCGGAGATGGACGCATTGGCGCGGTAAAGGCTGCAGATGGCCGAGGCCGTGAGCAGCATGATCTCCATGCCCTGCTCCACCGAGTAGGGCGACTCCTTGCAGCCATAGCGGCAATAATAGCGCAGCACCGCCGGCAGTATCCCCGCAGACCCCATGGTCGGCGCTGTCACCACCCGGCCACCGCCCGCATTCTCCTCCGCCACGGCAAATGCCCACAGGTTAATCCAGTCAATGATGGTGAGCGCATCCGTCTCATTGCGGCGGAAGCGCTCCTCCAAGCGCGCGTAGATCAGGGGGGCGCGGCGGTTCATCCGCAGCTCGCCGGGCAGCAGGCCATTCGTGGAGATGCCGCGGTCAACCGCCTCTTGCATGGTGTTGCAAATGAGGCGTACACGCTTTGTCACCTCCTCCGGCGAGCGCAGGGAATACTCATTGAGCCGCGTCAGCTCCGCTATGCTGAGCCCCTCGCGCTCGCACAGCCGCATCAACTCGCGGCACGAGCCGAACTCATACGGCACGTGCGGCGGCTCTGCCGGCGGGCGGCCTATCTCATCTTGGCGGCGGATGGCGCCCCCGCCTATCGAGAAATACACCTCATCCAGCAGGCTGGCCCCGGTCGCATCCATGGCGCTGAATCTCATGCCATTCGGATGCTCCGGCAGCGTGGTCTCGCGATCCAGGACGATGTGGTCTGCCAGCGAAAAAGCAATCGGCAGGCTCCCCCCCAGCGGAAGCACTGTGCCGATGTGCAGGTCCGACGCGCGCAGCGTCTCCGCATCCAGCCCCATGAGCCCATAGGCGATGGCGGCCGGCGTGCCGTGCCCCTCACCCGTGAGGGCGAGGGATCCATACAGCCGCACCACCACCCGCTGCACCCGCTTGGCCAGCCCCTGCTGCTGCAGGTTCTGCACAAAGCGAGCAGCCGCCCGCATAGGCCCCATCGTGTGCGAACTGGAGGGGCCTATGCCGATGGAAAAAACCTCATAGAGACTCGTATACACGCGCGGCTCCCCCGATTTAGCGAATGATGCCAAGCTCGCGGCCGGCCTGCGCAAAGGCGGCTATGGCGCGGTCGAGCTGCTCTTCGGTATGAGCGGCAGAAAGCTGCGTGCGGATGCGCGCCTGCTCCTTGGGCACCACAGGGTAGAAGAAGCCCATGGCATACACTCCCAGCTCCAGCAGCCTGTTGCTCATGCGCTGCGAAAGCGCCGCATCGCCGATCATCACCGGCACGATGGCGTGCCCCGCCCCCGCGAGTGTGAAGCCACACTGCTCCATCCCCTTGCGGAAGTAGGCGGCATTGTGCTGCACGCGCTCCGTGAGCTCTGTCGAGGCCTCCAGCATGTCAAGCACCTTGATGGTGGTGGCCGCGATGGCCGGCATCACACTGTTGGAGAACAGGTAGGGACGCGCTTTCTGGCGCAGGATGTCGACAATCTCCTTGCTCGCCGAGATATAGCCGCCCGAGGCGCCTCCCAGCGCCTTGCCGAATGTGCCGGTGGTGATATCCACCTTGCCGAACAAGCCGCAGTGCTCATGCGTGCCGCGGCCGCGCTTGCCCAGCACACCCGTGGCGTGCGACTCATCAAAGTGCACAATCGCGCCGTACTTCTCTGCCAGCTCGTGAATCTTATCAAGACTGGCGATGATGCCATCCATCGAGAACACACCATCCGTAGAAATCATAATCGTGCGGGCGCCCGCCGCCTTGGCCTCCTGCAGCTTGGCCTCCAGATCCGCCATGTCATTGTTAGCGTAGCGGTAGCGCGCAGCCTTGCAAAGGCGCACACCATCAATGATAGATGCATGATTCAGCGCATCGGAGATGATGGCGTCCTCCTTGTCGAGCAGCGCGCCGAACAAGCCGCCATTTGCATCAAAGCACGAGCCGAACAAAATCGTATCCTCCGTGCCGAGGAATGCGCTCAGGCGCTCCTCCAGCTCCTGGTGCAGCGTCTGCGTGCCGCAGATAAAACGCACCGAAGCCATGCCGAAGCCCCAGCGGTCAATAGCCTCCTTCGCCGCTTTCTCAAGCTCGGGGTGATTCGCCAGCCCCAAGTAATTGTTCGCGCACATGTTGATGACCTTGCTGCCATCCCGCAAGCCCACTTCAGAGAACTGAGGGGTCGCGATATAACGCTCCTGCTTGTAGAGACCGGCAGACTTCAGGCTTTCCAAGTCTGCCACGATGCGATTCTTGAATTCTTGGTTGTACATATTTTCAGAAATGGGAAGACGCAAGTTGATTGTACGCCCTGACTCACATAGTGTCAAGCGGGAAGAAATGCACTCAGCCGCGGCGGAGCAGCTCCTGCCCGTGCGCCACGATGTTGGGCACATTCATGCCCAGATCATGCAGCACGCAATCCCCCGGTGCCGAGAAGCCGAAATCATCTATGCCGATGATGCAGCCCTGCGGGCCGACGTAGCGATACCACAAATCCGACTTCCCTGCTTCCACCACCAAGCGGCGCGCACAGGTTGCCGGCAGCACACTCTCTTGATACTCAGGCGTCTGCTTGTTGAAGCGCCACATCGAGGGCATGGAGACCACGCGCACCCCATCCCCGAGCTCGCGCGCCGCCTGCAGAGCAAGCACCACCTCCGAGCCGGCCGCTATGATGATGAGCTCCGGCGCCGCCGTGCTCTCATGGCGGGCAATGTAAGCACCGCGCAGCGTGCCCCGGCGCCGCGTCTCCGCGCTCAACTCCGGCGCCGCCGAGGTGAGACTCGGGATATTCTGGCGCGTAAAGATAAGCGCCGTCGGCCCATCCGCACGCTCCATCGCGCACATCCAAGCACCGGCAGCCTCCTCCTCATCCGCCGGGCGCACCACATCCAAATTCGGAATCACGCGCAGCCCCGTCACCGTCTCAACCGGTTGATGCGTCGGCCCATCCTCACCCACCGCCACAGAATCATGCGTGAGCACATATGTCACCGGAAGCTGCGCCAGCGCCGCCACGCGGATCGCCGCGCGCATGTAATCCACAAACACGCAGAACGTACCGGCCGACACGCGGAACAAACCATCATAGGCCATGCCGTTGCAGATAGCCGCCATCGCATGCTCGCGAATCCCAAACCAGAAATTACGGCCCGCATAATTCTCCGCGGAAAAATCTCCCGCGCCATTGAGGTAATTCTTATTGGACGAGAAAAGATCCGCACTCGTGGAGAGCAGGGCAGGGCAGTGAGCCGCCAGCGCATTCTCCGCCACCGCGCCGGATGAGCGAGTCGCCGTCTTCGTGCCGGCAGCAAATTCAGGAATCATCGCACCACTCACCTCCGGCGCCAAGCCACACGAGGCAAGGCTCACACCCGCATCCAGCTCAGCCGCCTTATCCGGGCACGCGCTGCGCCACGCCTCATACAACTGCTCCCACTCAGCATACGCCGCTTGGCGCTCCGCCTTGAGCTCAGCCATGTAGGCCCGCACCTCCGAGGACACATAATAGCGCTCCCCGGCCGGCAGCCCCCAATTCGCATGCGCCAGCTCCCAAGCCTTAGCGCCACCCTCGCCATGCCCCTTCGTCGTGCCCTCAAAACCGGGCACACCCTTGGCAATCTGCGTGCGCGCAATAATCAGCTTCGGGCGCCCGTTCTTCTCCAGCCGCGCCGTGCGCAGCGCCGCCTCAACCTGCTGCAGATCATGGCCGTCGATGCTCACCGCATCCCAGCCGTGAGCGCGGAAACAAGCCGCCACATCATCCACCTGCGTCACCTCCACCGGCGCATCCAGCGTAATCCCATTGGCATCATAAATCAACACCAAATTATCCAACTTCAGCGTGCCGGCAATCGCCGCCGCCTCACGCGAAATACCCTCTTGGATACACCCATCACCCGCCAAACAATATATCGTCTGGTCAAAAATCTCAAACTCCGGCGTATTAAAACGCGCCGCCGCATGCTTGGCCGAGATGGCAAAACCCACCGCATTCGCAATACCCTGCCCCAGAGGCCCCGTCGTACACTCCACCCCGGGGCAGCAGCCGAACTCCGGGTGCCCGGGCGTGCGCGACCCCTTCGAGCGGAAAGCCTTAATATCCTCCATGCTCACCTCAAAGCCACTCAGATGCAGCCAGGAATAAAGGAACATAGACCCGTGCCCGCCGGAGAGAATAAACCTGTCGCGGTTCAGCCAGCGCGGCTTATCGGGATTAATTTTCAACAATTTGCCATACAATACTGCGCCGATCTCTGCACAGCCCAAGGGCAACCCCATGTGCCCGGAAGACTTGTCAAAAATGGCATCAATAGCTAAACCTCGAGCCTCATTGGCCGCCCGTTGTAATATGTCCACCTTCATGCGCGCACACAGTATACCACTCTCACACCTTTTGTAAAGCCCAAAGGCCTTTGGCATTGCCAAAAGGGGTGAATTCATGGTAGACTACAGCATGTTCCGCTTCTTTTGGCTCCTCTGTATAGGAATCTGCAGCCTCAGCGCCGCCTCGGCTGCGGACAACTCCGCCCTGAAAGAAATCGGCCGCCGCGTCTGGGTCAACGAATGCGCCGGCAGCACACAAGGCCTCGTCTCATGGAACGCCGGAGAAAAATTCCCCTCACTCGGCATCGGCCACTTCATCTGGTTCCCCGCGGGCTGCCGCGAACCCTTCGACGAAAGCTTCCCCCAATTCATCGCCTACGCCGCCCGGCGCGGCGCCGCCATCCCCGCCTTCTTTCGCGGCCCCGCCCCCTGGGCCACCCGCGCCGCCTTCCTGGCAGATCACTCCGGCAGAGCCGACCAAATGCGCCGCTGGCTCGCCGCCCATGTCGAACTCCAAACACAATACCTGGCAGAGCGCTCCCGCGCCGCCCTCCCCCGCATGATGCGCGCCTCCCAACGCCCGGACACCGTGCGCGCCTGGTATGAAGCGCTCGCCCGCACCCCCCAAGGCCTCTACTGCCTCATCGACTACGTCAACTTCAAAGGCGAAGGCACCAAAACCACCGAGCGCTACCGCGGCCAAGGCTGGGGACTCCTGCAAGTCCTCGAAGAAATGCGCGGCACCCCCGCACCCGGCCCCGCCGCCGCAGCCGAATTCTCCCGCGCCGCCGCCAGCGTCATGCAGCGCCGCGTGCGCAACTCACCGCCCGAGCGCGGCGAAAAAAAGTGGCTCCCCGGCTGGCTCAACCGCTGCCGCACCTACGCCCCGGGAAAATAAACAACACCCGGCCACCCCGCCCCCACACCCGGCCTCACCTCCACCGGCGTGACTCGCGCAGCTTGCGCCGCGCCAGCCGCTGCACACTCGGGCGCAGCGCTGCCAAAAGCCCCTCAGCCCCGGCCGGATAAAGCAAACACAGCTCACACGCACACCAAGCCAGCGCCATCTCCGCATAAAACCCGCGTGCCGGCACCTGCGGCAGCACCTCCGCCACCCGCGCCGCCCACACCTCCTCCTGCAAAAAATGATCCAGCAGCAGCACCACACCAAAACGCGCCTCAAACTCACACCCCGAAAACACATAAGGCAGCACCCAATCCCACACCTCCGCGCGGCAGTCACGCACAAAACGCAGCGACGCACAGCATGAATCACAAACAGACCAATTATCCACCAGCGGCACAAAAGCCTCCAACTCCTCCAAACGCCGCCCCAGCCCCACCTCACACCCGGCATACCCAATCAAAAACCCACGCAGCATCACCTCCTCCACATACGCATCCGGCGGCGTCTCCAAACGCAGCCACCCCGCCCGCGCCAAACACCGCGCCAACTCCCTGAGCACAGGAATCCGCACCCCCAGCAAACGCTGCACCCCGGGAAGAAGCCGCGCCGCAAACGCACGATACCCCGGCTCCGCCAGAGACACCAACACCCCCCGCAACTCCTCAACCCCGGCTTGCTGCAGCCCATCGAAAAACTCTTGCCATACACAACTCCGTTTCATACGCTCAATAGGGAAAAACAACATCACCCCCCCCGGCAGCATACACCCATTCCCCACCCAACGCGAGAACAAACAACCACCCCCACCCCTAAACGCCATCGCACAAAACGCGGTGCGCGTGACTCCTTTCTCATGCAGTTGATAAAAAAGCGCTCTCAAAAAATGCGCGTGCGGCATCGGCAGCATTGCAGTGTATCCTGCCTGATTTTGGATTCATTGCGAAAGTATAAATGCAAAAGGGGACACCTTCTGCATATTTTTTTGCTGCGTTCGACGCATTTTGTTTCGCTCAGGGAAAGGTGCCTGCGATGACTCAATGGAAACTCCTCTTTGGATGCCTCTGGGGATGGGATGAGTTCTGCTATATTCAAATATATGACTTGAATACTTCGTAAAAACGTATAGCAGTTAAACGCATCCAAGTAAACCACTTTTCCCACTCACTAGGGTTGCTGACATCCCCATCAAGGTAAGCAACTATGCGTCCATCCCTTTTTCCTTCATACCAGTGGAGTTTCTCTCCAATTTCACGCTCAAGTTGATCGCACTTATTTTTCAGAGCATAGAATAAGTCTTTCTTCCCTATGATATAAAATTCACAGCCGACACAGTTTTTTGCAGGATAGATGAGAAACGCAAGATGGCATTTCGGAATGCCAATTTTTACTACACTCCAATGATGAGCTGCCGGAAGTTCGTGTGTAAACCTGTTTGTAAAATCTTTATCTTTCTGAGCAGATGTATAAGATGCTCTCCAGAAGTTTATCTGAAATTCTCGAGTAGGGGTCAGAGTCTGTCCCTTATCTGATTTTTCTTGGTTTGTTTGCTTGATACGAATGGTGAGGAGTTTTGTGTCAATACCATATTGAGCAAATAGATAGCGGATTTTGCGGAGAACTGTGGCAGAGGAACCGTGAATATCAACACATATATTATCTCTCAGCGCTATTGGGTGTCTCATGTTTTCTGCGCCGTATTCGTAATTAACTTTAAATCCTTTAGAGCTTTTATCGCGAGATCTACGCACCATTTCGTGGAGCATTTCGGGCCGTTCTCGATCAAGGATAAGTATAAGTTCGCGGATAAGGGTGTAGTAGTTGGGGCATGTGTGTTCTTCTCCCCGATATATGTAGGACAGAATTTTTGAGCCAGTGGCAAGCTCCGGTGTCTCAAGAGTGAGGATACCCGCGGTCTCAAATTCAATGGTTGGATCATTAACAGCGTGTGCGGGGAACCGTTTGCAAACGAGTCGCGCAAGTCTTTGGGCGCGCTGTTGAATGTCGATAATATTCCACGTCTGTTTATCGATCACATCTCGATTTAACAGCCTTGCCTTCGATTCACGAAAAATACCCTTCTTTTTTTCGAATGAATTGTTAGATAACTCGGTATTCATTGCCGTAAGGGTGAGATTCCCCAAAGTGTGCAGGTAGGTATTATGCTCCTCGGGCGAGATATGCACCCACTCAGCATTGAGCTTCTGAGGCATGATGTGCTCAATAGTCATGTTGTCCATACGCACATGCTCTTTGCTGTTACCATTTTCCAACTCAATGAGAATGAGGCGGCAAAGACGCGGATTGCTGTATAGATCCACCTTTTCGAGCTGAGATAAGAAATCCTCTTCGGACGGGAATTTGTCTCTGCTGGAGAGTGTGAAGAGAAACTTATTGATAGCGTCGCAGTAGCGTTTTTTATTCGCTTCTACTCGGAAAACGCGGTCATAGAGCCCGCAGAACAAGGATTTGAGGGAGTTTGAGGGCACTCCGCATACAATACGCCGGACAAGGTAGGTGAGCAGTAATCGGAGGGTTTCCTCTAAAACTTGCTCTGTAATAATTTTATTGTGATAATCATTGAATATGAGGTATAAGAAAGGATATATCGTGGTTTGATCTAGCTCTCGCACCCCCCGCAGGAGATGTTGTATACGCGGAGAATAGCCCGGCTCGGCAGCGAAAAAGGAAGCGTATATCTCAGCAGCATGATTAAGCGTACACATGAAGTCGGCTTTCGATGGGTGATTCGATCGCTTATAATAGGCAATAAAGTGCTGATAAAGACGCTCTTTGTTGATTACTTCTACAGATTGGGCCTGAAGAAATACAAAGAAAAATTGATCCAACGAATTTTTGTCATTTATTGATTTCAAAAGCCTTTCCAAAGGAATCCAGTAATCATCATACAAACGCTTTTGCTCTCTCTCACCCATGAGAAGGAAATTGCGAATCAGATCAGCCTTGGAAAGAGGGAGACCGGTAGAGTTAATACTCTCAAATATCTCTTGAGGGTCGTCTTCTCCCATTTTCAGCGTGATGGAAACCACCTCAAGCATGTGTAGAGCTTTCAGAATCGTCTCCGAATCAAAGCGCCTGTACCATCGCTCGACACACCGCCTGCACGTTAGGTAACTGCGCATCATTGAACAGTCTTTGCGCACGCTATCTTTCTTATTGTTCAACAGATTATTAAATTGCTCTGCATCCTCGTTCAGAAGATGTAATTTCATCTGCTCCTCACTATTCTTGCCATACTTATTGTGGAGATACTCACCCCATATTCTATCTCGTAACTCCGGGTAGAACTCCGAAATAGCCAGCAACAAAAGCATGAAAGTCGTGATGCGTTGCTGCCCATCAATTAACGTATAACGCTGCACAGAGAATGCCATTGCCTCTTCCAACAATACCACAATAGAGCCAAGAAAGTGACGTTTTGTTGCTCCTGACTCCAAAATAGTCTCAATATCATTCAGCAAATGCATTGTATGAATTGCTTCCCAACTGTAATTTCTCTGATACACAGGTATCGTAAAAATGGCATCCGTCCTGCCGATAACCTCCTTAATGAAAATATTTTTATGAGCCTCCATGCGAAGAAATGGTTACAGTGCAATCAAAGAACAGCTGGATCTTATCACCGCTAAGATCAATTGACAAGCAAAAATTAACCCGTACATTATTAAGGCGCAATGCCTCAAAATTACAGTCACCGAACTGGCGAAAAAAGGGGCTTAAGGTGAAGGGTGAGGGGTATGGAATGTGAGCAGCATTAGCGGCTCTACGCAGCCAGATATAAGAAGCAGTGTAGGAAGAATTGGACGACATCGGGCTTGAGCGCGTCCGTGAGGGCAAGCCTGATGCGCACATATGACCTCTACGCATGGCTATGGCGATGGTATGATGTGGCAGAAGAGAGGGCGGTGGCGGAATATTGTGTCATACAAGATTCTTGATGTGCAATATCTGTTTTTATAGTGTGTCCCGCCTTTTCCTTTGGTTCTTGGGGGGAGATGCTCTTGCCTCTTCCCTTTCTCTCTTCTTTGTTGTTATTTGTGAGCCTTTTGTCGCCATTTTTCGCATT
>JAFLSS010000029.1:4187-26158 GCA_022510805.1 Akkermansiaceae bacterium | reverse complement strand
CCCTCGCCCCCCGTGGGACCTGCACTTGGTCAGGCGGGTGTGAACATCATGGGCTTTTGCAAAGAGTTCAATGCTAAGACTCAGAAGCAAGCCGGCGATGTGCTCCCCGTGGTGATCACCGTGTACAAAGACAAGTCCTTTGACTTCATCACCAAGCAGCCCCCGGCAGCAAACATGCTCAAAAAGGCGGCTGGCATCTCTTCCGGCTCCGGTGAGCCCAACAAGAAGAAGGTGGCGAAGATCACCAAAGAGAAGTTGATGGAGGTGGTCAACGCCAAGATGCCGGATCTCAACACGACCGATCCCGAGGCTGCTGCGCGCATCATCGCCGGCCAGGCTCGCCAGATGGGTATTGAGGTCGAAGGTCTCTAACCCCTTTCTTATTCGCAGGAGGGAGTTCTTGATATCATATTAACCCGAACGTACTGCAAATTATTTTATGTCAACCAAACATTCCAAACGCTATACTGAAGCAGCTAAGCTGGTGGATTCCACCAAGACTTACGCTGTGGAGGAGGCTGTGGAGCTCATGAAGAGTTTCCCGGCTCCGAAATTTGATCCCACTGTAACCGTTTCTTTCCACCTCACCGTGGATCCCCGCAAGTCCGACCAGATGGTCCGCGGCTCTGTGGCGCTCCCCCACGGCACCGGTAAAAATGTGCGCGTGATCGTCTTCGCCCAGGGCGAGGCGGCTCAGGCAGCCCTTGAAGCCGGCGCGGAGAAGGTGGGTCTGGAAGACCTGATCAAGGAAATCCAGGGCGGATTCCTCGACTTCGACAGCGCAATTGCCACCCCGGATGCCATGGCGCAGGTGCGTAAGATTGCTCGCGTGCTCGGACCTCGCGGCCTCATGCCCAACCCCAAGACTGGCACAGTGACGGACGACACAGCCAAGGCTGTGCGCGAGGTGAAAGCCGGCCGTGTGGACTACAAGGTGGACAAGAACGCCAACATCTCCGCCGCTGTCGGCAAGCTCTCCTTTGAGAGCGACAAGATCGTGGAGAACGTGCGCTCGTTCATCTCCTCTGTGGTGAAAGCTCGCCCCTCCGGTGCGAAGGGCGCCTACATCGCAGCGGCCACGATTGCTTGCTCCATGAACCCGGGTATTGCCCTGAGCCAGACTGAATTCTCCAAGAGCTGAACCTGAAACGCTGATACGACTATGAGCACAGAAAAGATTGTGAATGCTGATAAAGAGACGATCGTCAACCAGCTGCTCGAGAAGGTGAATGCCTCTCCCTTCCTGGTGGTGATCGATTACACGGGCGTGACGGTGCCGGAGTTCACCCAGCTGCGTGCTGCTCTGGCCGGTGTGGGCGCTTGCTGCACTGTGGCTAAGAACTCGTTCATGGCCAAGGCCATCGCTCAGGCGGGCCTGCCGGATATCTCCGCCCACCTCAAGGGCCAGACGGCCTATGTGACGGGTGAGAGCGATATCTGCGCTGCGGCCAAGGTGATCAACACCTTCGCCAAATCCTCCAAGAAGGCCGCCTACAAGGCCGGTATTCTGGACGGCGCTGAGCTGACTCCGGACAAGATCCAAGCACTGGGTGACCTGCCCAGCCGTGAGGTGCTTCTTGCCACCTTGCTTGGCACCATCAATGGCGCCGGCGCGGCTCTGGCTCGTGTTATCCAGGCCTACGTGGACAAGCAGAACGGCCCTGCCGAGGAAGGCAGCGCTGCCGAATAATCTTGCATTATTCGTAAAAAAAGACTTGATTCGATGGCGGTGGTGTGGTATCTACTGCTCCGCCGCCTGAAAAAAATTAGGTTCTCTGTCGGCTCTCCGGCCGGTGAGAACTGAAATGGGCGGGAAGCCCCCGCCCGCGACAAGAACCAATTACCCAACCTAATACATACAATGGCTGACATTAACAAAATCGCTGAGGAGCTTGGTACGCTGACTATTCTTGAGGCCGCTGAGCTTGTGAAGTTGCTCGAGGAGAAGTGGGGCGTTTCCGCCGCTGCGCCTGTGGCTGCCGCCGCCGGTCCTGCCGCTGCTGCTGAGCCTGTGGAGGAGAAAACCGACTTCGACGTGGAGCTCACGGATGCCGGTGCCAACAAGATTGCCGTCATTAAGGCGGTGCGCACGGTCAAGCCCGGTCTGGGTCTGGCTGACGCCAAGAAGCTTGTTGAGAGCGCTCCCGCCATCGTGGTGGAGGGTGCCTCCAAGGAGGACGCCGACAAGGCCAAGGCCGAGCTTGAGAAAGCTGGCGCCAAGGTTACCATCAAGTAACTTATTGACCTTTTGCGAGAGCAGGGGGGGATGCGAATCCTCCCCTGCGCTTCGCGTTCTCCCCGCTTGCTTCAGTCAAGTGTTTTAGTGTTTTCTAATCTCTTCATCATCAAGCAATAGTAGGATCGACCAGGCGCCGCTGTCGCCGCAAGCTGCCCCTGGTCGGTTTTACGAACTGTAAACCGTCCCCGCATCCGGATCAGGGTGCTCAACCCAATCTTCTCCAACAACTCCATGTCCAAAGAGAGAATAAGTTTCGGCAAGATTTCTGAGGTGATCCAACCCCCCAACCTCATTGAAATCCAGACTAAGTCCTATGAGGAATTCCTGCAGCGCTTCACTGAGCCCGGAAAGCGGCTCAAGGTGGGTCTGCAGTCAGTCCTCTCTGAGCATTTCCCCATCGAAAGTTATGATGGGCAGATTCGTCTGGAGTTTGTTTCCTACGAGATTGCCCCCCCGAAGACGACTGATTTTGCAGCCATCCGCGCGGGTGAAACCTATAGCTCTGCTCTCTATATCCGCTTCCGCCTGAAGTGCGGTGATTATTCGGCGGATGAGAATGTGTACATGGGTGAGGTGCCCATGATCACGGACCGCGGCACCTTTGTCATCAATGGTGCTGAGCGTGTCATCGTGGCGCAGCTGCACCGCTCTCCGGGCATTTGCTATGAGCGCACGCGCCATGCCAACGGCAAGGATCTCTACTCTTTCCGCATCATCCCGGACCGCGGGTCTTGGCTGGAGGTGCAGTTTGACACGAATGACCTCATGTACGTGTTCCTGGATCGCCGCCGCCGCCGCCGCAAGTTCTTGGCGACGACGTTCCTGCGCTATCTTGGCTATGAGACGGATCGCGCGATTGTCGAGCAGTTCTACACGATTCAGAACCTCCGCCTCACCGACGTATCGGGTGAGGAGCTTGAGTACCTCATCCCGTTTGAGGATATCAAGCATGAGGAGCAGGGGAGTGACCGCCCCGCCGTGGTGATTGCCAAGGCGTATGAGTCCCTCAGCTTGGCGACTGTGCGCAAGATGATTGATCTTGGGATCGACCAGATTGAGGTGATTGACCAGCGTGAGGATGAGATCTTGGTCAAGACGCTCAAGAAGGATCTGACGCATGATCGCGAGGGCGCTCTGCGTGAGATCTTCAGCCGCTTCCGCGGTGCGGAGCGCAACACTTCGGTGCAGCAGGCCGCGGCGGCTCTGGACCGCCTCTTCAAGGAGGAGAAGCGCTATGATCTCACCCGCGTGGGCCGCTACAAGCTCAACCAGAAGCTCGGTTTGGATGTGCCGGAGGATGTGCGCCTCATCCAGCCCATCGACTTCCTGACGGCTCTCAAGTATTTGCTGCGCCTCAAGCACGGCGAGGGGAGTGTGGACGATATTGACCACTTGGGCAACCGCCGCGTGCGCGCCGTGGGTGAGCTCATCGCCAACCAGTGCCGCGTGGGCTTTGCCCGCACGGAGCGCTTGGTCAAGGAGCGCATGACGCTTTGCGACACCTCGCACAATGACCTGACTCCCAGCAAGCTGATCAACCCCAAGGCGCTGAGTGCTGTCATCCGCGACTTCTTCGGCCGCAGCCAGCTTTCTCAATTCATGGATCAGATCAACCCGCTGGCAGAGCTCACGCACAAGCGCCGCTTGTCGGCTCTGGGCCCGGGTGGTCTGAACCGCGACCGCGCCGGCTTCGAGGTGCGTGACGTGCATCCCTCGCACTATGGCCGCATCTGCCCGATTGAGACGCCGGAAGGTCCCAATATCGGCCTGATCAACTCGCTCTGCACCTATGCCCGCATAGATGAGTACGGCTTCATCGAGACGCCGTTCCGCAAGGTGAAGACCATCGAGAAGAAGAACAAGAAGGGTGAGGTCATCGAGACGGAGGTGATTGTCACCAATGAGGTGGAGTATCTCTCTGCCGATAAGGAGGAGTACCACCTCATCGCCCAGGCGAACAACCCCATCGACAATGACAATGGGCAGGGCCACTTCACGAACAATCGCGTGACGGCTCGTGAGCATGGTGAGTTCATTGAGGTGGATCCGCGCCGTGTGGAGTACATGGACGTGTCACCCAAGCAGATCATCTCCATTGCTGCCGGCTTGATTCCCTTCCTGGAGCATGATGATGCCAACCGCGCCCTCATGGGTGCCAACATGCAGCGCCAGGGCGTGCCGCTCATGGTGAATCAGGCGCCGCTTGTGGGCACGGGTATCGAGGCTAAGTGCGCCCGCGATAGTGGCGCTGTGGTGGTGGCGCAGGCTCCCGGTATTGTGGCATCTGCCACGGCGGAGTACATCGTGACCACGCCGGATGGTGAGCTGCCCGTGTCCCCGCAGCGCTGGCTGAGTGACCCGGAGAGCGTCAAGACCAATCCTGAGAAGGGCGTCTATGTGTACCAGCTGCGCAAGTTCATGCGCTCCAATGCTTCCACCTGCATCAACCAGCACCCCATCGTGGGGCGTGGCGCTGAGGTGAAGGCCGGTGATGTGCTGGCCGATGGCCCCTGCACGGATGGCGGTGAGCTGGCGCTGGGCCGCAACGTGCTGGTGGCTTACATGTCCTGGTACGGCTACAACTTCGAGGACGCCATCATCATCTCCGAGCGCTTGGTGCAGGAGGACGCCTACACGTCCATCCACATCGAGGAGTTTGAGGAGAAAGCCCGCGATACGAAGCTGGGCCCGGAGGAGATCACGCGCGATATCCCCAACGTCGGCGATGAGGCGCTCAAGAATCTGGGCAGCGATGGTGTGGTGCGCATCGGCGCTGAGGTGAAGCCCGGGGATATCCTCGTGGGCAAGATCAGCCCGAAGAGCGAGACGGATCTCGCCCCGGAGGAACGCTTGCTGCGCGCCATCTTCGGCGAAAAAGCGGCAGATGTGAAAGATACCTCCCTGCGCGTGCCCCCGGGCACCACGGGTGTGGTGATGGATGTGCGCATCGTGCGCTCCAATGCCCCCGGCGCTCCTGAGGTGGACACGGAGAAGGAGAGTCTCAAGCAGCGCAAGAAGGTGGACGAGGAGTACACCCGCGATAAGAAGAACCTCATTGACCTGCTCACCAGCAAGCTCTCTGACCGCCTGCTGGGCGAGAAGATCCCGCTCGAGGTGACTCGCGTGGGCACAGGTGAGGTGATTATCCCCGCCAACCGCAAGATCACCAAGACGCTGCTGCACAAGCTCGCAGAGTATCACGACCAGATCGAGATGAATGAGAGCCCGGTGCGCAACCAGATCTTTGAGATCATCAACACCTATGACGCCCGCTTCCGTGATCTGGATGATGAGCGTGACCGCAAGCTGGACCAGATCGAGGCCGGCGCTGAGATGGAGCCCGGCGTGGTGACGGAGGTGAAGGTCTACATCGCCACCAAGCGCAAGCTCGGCGTGGGTGACAAGATGGCCGGCCGCCATGGTAACAAGGGCGTGTGCTCGCGCGTGCTGCCGGTGGAGGATATGCCTTATCTGGAAGATGGTACCCCGGTGGATATCATCCTCAACCCGCTGGGCGTGCCTTCACGTATGAACGTGGGCCAGGTGCTTGAGGCTCACTTGGGTGTGGCAGCCAAGGCCTTGGGCTTCAAGGTGGCTACCCCGGTGTTCGATGGTATCGACGAGAAGCAGATTTGGGACTACATGAGCCAAGCCAAGCAAGTGCCCGGCTTCACCTGGGTGGGCGATGGCAAGGATGGCTCTGTGGCGGGTAAGAGCCGCTTGATTGACGGCCTCACGGGCGAGTACTTCCACTACCCCGTGGTGGTGGGTTACACCTACATGCTCAAGCTCAACCACCTCGTGGCAGACAAGGTGCATGCCCGCGCCGTGGGCACCTACTCCCTGGTCACCCAGCAGCCGCTGGGCGGCAAGGCGCAGCACGGCGGCCAGCGCTTCGGCGAAATGGAGGTGTGGGCTATGGAGGGCTACGGCGCTGCCTACACCCTGCAGGAGCTCCTCACGGTGAAATCTGACGATGTGCAGGGCCGCACGCGCATTTATGAGAACATTGTGCGCGGCGACAACTCGCTGGAGGCCGGCACGCCGGAGTCGTTCAACGTGCTCATCAAGGAAATGCAGGCACTTTGCCTCAATGTGCAGCCCAAGGAGAAGTCTGATCAGGACGTGGTGCCTCAGATTGATGACTTCTTCCAGCTGCTCTCTGAGGAAGATGACCTCGAAAAAGATGTCGAGGATTACGAGAACAGCATCGAGTTGTTCGGCTCGGAGTACGACGCTGATCCCACGGATATCATTGATGATGCTGTGGATGAAGACGAGTCTGAGATCTAACCCCCACCCGCGTAATTGCATCAACCTTTAAAAAGTCCATTATCTTATATGTCTCAATCTGATATCAATACTGATAAGCCCAAGAACTTTGATCAGGTCTGCATTACCGTCGCCAGCCCGGATGATATCCATCGCTGGTCGAGCGGTGAGGTGAAGAACCCCGAGACCATCAATTACCGCACGTTCAAGCCCGAGCGCGGCGGCCTGTTCTGCGAGCGTATCTTCGGGCCCACGCGCGATATGGAGTGCTCTTGCGGCCGCTACAAGCGCGCCAAGAACAAGGGCATGATCTGCGACCGCTGCGGTGTGGAGGTGACCTCTGCCCGCGTGCGCCGCGAGCGCATGGGGCACATTGACCTCGCGGTGCCGGTGACCCACATCTGGTTCTACAAGTGCATGCCCAGCCGCATCGGCCTCATGCTGGACCTGACTGCCAAGGATCTGGAGCGCGTCATTTACTATGAGGACTACATCGTCATCGACCCCCGCGGTGCCAACGGCATCGAGCGCGGCATGATTCTCAATGAGCAGCAGTATGACGAAATCATGGAGGACTACGGGGATGACGCTCCCGAGGCCGCCATGGGTGCTGCCGCCATCAAGCGCCTGCTTGAGACCATTGATCTGGATGCCCTCATCGACCAGCTGCGCCAGGAGATGGAGAAGACCAACTCCAAGCAGAACAAGCGCAAGATCGCCAAGCGCCTGCAGCTTGCTCAGGGCTTCCGCAACAGCAATTGCCACCCCGAGTGGATGGTGCTCACCACGCTGCCCGTCATCCCGCCGGATCTGCGCCCGCTGGTCCCGCTGCCCGGTGGCCGCTTTGCTACGAGTGATCTGAATGACCTGTACCGCCGCGTGATCAACCGCAACAACCGCTTGAAAGAGCTCGCGCAGCTGCAGACGCCGGAGGTGATCCGCCGCAATGAGATGCGCATGCTGCAGGAGGCTGTGGATGCCCTCTTCGACAATGGCCGCCATGGCCGCCATGTGACGGGGGCCGGCAACCGCCCGCTCAAGTCGCTCTCTGACATGCTCAAGGGCAAGAGTGGCCGCTTCCGCCAGAACCTGCTCGGCAAGCGTGTGGACTACTCCGGCCGTTCGGTGATCGTGATCGGCCCGAACCTCAAGATGAACCAGTGTGGCCTGCCCAAGAAGATGGCGCTCACGCTGTTTGAGCCGTTCATCATCCACCGCCTCAAGGAGCTGGGTTATGTGCACACTGTGCGCTCCGCCAAGAAGATGATCGACCGCAAGGAATCTGTGGTGTGGGATATTCTGGAGGAGGTGACCAAGGGGCACCCTGTGTTCCTGAACCGCGCCCCGACGCTGCACCGCCTCTCTATTCAGGCGTTTGAGCCTGTGCTCATTGAGGGCTCGGCCATCCGCCTGCACCCGCTCGTGTGTACCGGGTACAACGCTGACTTCGACGGCGACCAGATGGCGGTGCACGTGCCGCTGAGTGTGGAGGCGCAGCTGGAGGCTCGCCTGCTCATGCTGGCTCCCAACAACATCTTCTCCCCGGCCTCGGGCAAACCCATCAGCACGCCTACGCAGGATATCATTCTCGGCGCGTACTACCTCACGCACACTCGTGCCAAGGTGGTGAAGGAGAACCAGGACAACCAGCACCTGCTGCCGCTCTTTGAGTCCATCTCTGAGGTGGAGTTCGCCATTGCTGCGCGCAAGATCGGCTATCATGACTGGATCCGCCTCAAGAACCCTGATTACGGCAAGACCGGCAAGGAGTTTGAGCGCCTCTCGTTCAACCAGGAGAATGTGGATCGCAAGACCATCGTCACCACGGCGGGTCGTGTCCGCTTCAACGAAATCTGGCCCAATGAGATTGGCTACATCAACCGCAACGTAGGCAAGAAGCAGCTCGGTGAAATCATCTGGCGCTGCTACCAGACCTGCGGCCAGCAACGCACTGTGGAGACTCTGGACGCCCTCAAATCCCTTGGCTACAAGGAGGCTACTCGCTCCGGCTGCTCCATCGGTATCGTGGATATGGTGGAGCCTGAGAGCAAGAGTATGCTCATCCAGGCCGCGCATGAGGATGTGAACAAGGTGACTGAGCAGTATGAGGAAGGCCTCATCACCAACGGCGAGCGCTATGAAAAGGTGGTGAACATCTGGTCCACCACCACAGATGCCATCCAGAAGGAGCTTTACACCAAGCTGGAGTACAATGATGGCTCCGCTGTGGCCAACCCGCTCTACATGATGGTGGACTCCGGCGCTCGTGGTAACAAAGCGCAGATCAAGCAGCTCTCCGGTATGCGCGGCCTCATGGCCAAACCCTCCGGTGAGATTATCGAGCGCCCCATTACCTCCAACTTCCGTGAGGGCCTTTCCGTGCTCGAGTACTTCATCTCCACCCACGGCGCGCGCAAGGGTCTGGCGGATACGGCTCTGAAGACGGCTGACTCCGGTTACATGACCCGCAAGCTCGTGGATGTGGCGCAGGACGTCATCGTGCGCGATGAGGATTGCGGCACGGACAACGGCATCGTCATGACGGCTATCTTTGATGGTGAGGATGAGATCGCCTCTCTTTCCACCCGCATTTATGGCCGCGTCACCTGTGATGATATCGTGGATCCCACCACGCGCCAGACCATCGTGGCGAAGAATGAGATCATCACGGATGAGGCTGCGAAGCTCATTGAGAAGGTCGGCATTGAGAAAGTGCGCGTGCGCTCTGTGCTCACCTGCGATCTTTCCAAGGGCTGCTGCGCCAAGTGCTACGGCCTCAACCTCGCCACAGGCAAGGCTGTGAAAGTGGGTGAGGCTGTGGGCATCATCGCCGCTCAGTCCATCGGCGAGCCCGGCACCCAGCTCACCATGCGTACCTTCCACGTGGGCGGCACGGCCACGGCCGCTTCCAACCGCCCCGAGTATGTGTCCAAGACCGCCGGCCGCGTGATCTATGATGAGAACCTGCGTGGCCGCTGCGTCGAGGACGGCAATGGCCACAATGTGGTGCTTTGCAAGAACGGCAGCGTCAAGATCTACGACGAAGAGGGCAAGGAGCAGGAGGCTTACCAGCTCGCCATGGGTGCTGTGTTGCACGTGAAAGACGGCGACACCATCAAGGAGCAAACCCTCATCGCCGAGTGGGATCCGTTCGCCATCCCCGTCATCGCAGAAGTGGGCGGTGTTGTCGAGTTCCAGGACATGATCGAGGGCATCACCTACCGCGTCGAATCCGGCCATGCGGATGGCGGCAAGGGCGCCAATGTGATCATCGACCACAGGCAGGATCTCGCTCCGCGCATCATCGTGCACACGGGCAAGGGGGACAAGGACAAGCCGCGCGCTTACTCCATCCCCACCGGTGCTTACCTCACCGTGACGGACAAGCAGAAGATTTCTGCCGGTACGCAGATTGCCAAGACGCCGCGTAAGATTCAGAAGACGAATGATATTACCGGTGGTCTGCCCCGCGTGGCTGAGCTCTTCGAAGCCCGCCGCCCCAAGGATACCTGTGTGCTGGCTGAGATCGACGGCATTGTCGCCATTGATGATGCGATGATCCGCGGCAAGAAGGTGGTGACGGTGTATCGCGATGCCGCGGCTCGCGATGCTGCCACGAAGAGCCGCAAACGCTCGACCAAGCTTTCGGAGAAAGATGATAATGAGGGCATGATCTCCTTCAAACACCTTGTCCCGATGGATCGCCACATCATCGTGCATGATGGTGACTATGTGCACGCCGGTGAGCCGCTCTCCGATGGTTCCGAGGCCTCCGATGAGATCTTGCGCATCTGCGGCAAGGAAGCCCTGCAGGAACACCTTGTCAACAAGGTGCAGCAGGTGTACCGCGTGCAGGGTGTGGAAATCAACGATAAGCACGTGGAGATCATCGTCTCGCAGATGCTGCGCAAGGTGCGCATCAAGGAACCCGGTGATACCGGCCTGCTCTGGGGTGATGAGGTGGACCGCACGACGTTCTCGCGCATCAACCGCGAAACGGTGGCGATGAATGGCCGCCCGGCCGAGTGTGAGCCCATTCTCTTGGGTATCACCAAGGCTTCGCTGAAGACGGATTCGTTCATCTCTGCGGCATCCTTCCAGGACACCACGCGCGTGCTCACAGAGGCCGCCACGCTGGGCAAGGTGGATCAGCTCGAGGGCTTCAAGGAGAATGTGATCCTGGGGCACCTGATCCCGGCCGGCACTGGCTTTGCGAAGTACCGCAACATCATCGTGGAACCCGCTCCCGGCGCTGTGCCCATCCCCCGTGCGTCCTATGACTTGGATGATGAGGTGATGCTCTCCACCGCGGATGACACGATCTCCGTGGGCTCAGATACCTGATCCTCCCGGGGGATCCCCCCCCCATTCGGTTGTCAAACTCTCCTCCGCCTCATGCGCGGGGGAGGGTTTTTTCTGTGCCCCGCCGCCGCATCAAATAGTGCTGTGGCACGCGCGATATCCCCACAACGGGGTCAGCCAATCATCCCCCCCTCGGCTAGTGCTCCGCCCTTGCGGCAGCATCAGCGGCCTCCCCGGCTGTGTAGGGCTCTCCCATGGGGGAAGAGAGTGCCGGCGGCCTCAGCGGGGGCGCAGTGAGGCGAGCAGGGGCTCCAGTTGGCAGAACGCAGTGAGCCGATAGTCGGGCGAGGTATCGCCGGAGGGCTCAGTTTCCACATGGGGGGACCACGCCGCGCAGATGATGCGCACGCCGGCGCGGTGACTCTGCTCTATATCGCTGGGGGCATCGCCGATGTAGATGAGCTCATCCGGCGCGAGCTGCCAGAGCTGCATCAGCTCAGCGAGCCGCTCAGCCTTGCAGTTGTGGGACGGCTGGCCGAAAAGCTTGGCCTCGAAGATTTCCTGCATGTGAAAGTGGCGCAGCGTGGGCAGAGCCGTGTAGGCCTCCTTGCCGGTGAGCAGCGCCAGCCTCCAGCCGCTCGCTTTCAGCCGCTGCAGCAACTCCACCGCGCCGGGAAATGGGGCAGGGGCATACTGCGGGTGCAGCGCATCATAAATCTCCGCAAAACGCGCCACCGGAAGCTCAGGATCATCTGCCGCCATGCCGAGCAACCCGGCAAGGATACCGCGGTCGCTCACGCTGAAATGCGCCGTCACTTCCTCTTCACTCGGGCGGCGCCCGGTGTGCTCCTCAACGCAGCGGGCAAAACTCTCCACACACAGCGGCAGCGTGTCGCCGAGTGTGCCATCCATATCGAAAACAACAGCCTTGAGCATGAAAATCCTTTGGTTGATGATCTTGCAATTCCCCCCTCCTCGCGGCAGGGGAAACAGCGCCTGCCATGCGAAAAACTCCGCCGGAGAAAGCCTCCTCCATCAGCAAAATTGCGCCGGCGCAGTATACCAGCCAAGGTCCGGCCATGCAAGCCCATTTCCCGCATCCTCGCGCAGAAAACTCTCTCAAGGCTTGAGCGTTGGTGATGGTTTACAACAGAAATCCGCGCGCAACAAACAGCACCCATCATTATTCAAAAAACTGTCATTTGGGGCGCCCCCTCCTTTGTGCGCGGGCAGAGCAGGGGCGCCGTGGAGAAAAATAAAGGGAGCCTCATCGCCAGACACCCCGCCCTGTGGAAACATGGGGAAGAGATGGTGTACTGTCTGCCATGCCTCGCTGCCCCCCCCCCCCCCCCCTTAATCAAGAGTATTGTAACATTTGATGATCGGCATCATTTTTACACCATCAGGTATCTGCTCAATCCTGATTTGTTCCTTTTCTGAAGTATCTATCCTATAAATAGTGGTGCCATATGTTGTCCAGTAAATATATTTACCATCCACGCCTATCTGCATGGCAGCTTCGCCTCCCCATCCGATTTCGCTACGTTCTTGTACGAGATATGTCCAAGTACCATCAATATCAACAGGACTTATATAATAATCACCTTGAATATTTTTCGGTCGATGCGTAATACATTCATCAGCAACTCTCATGCCGCAAAACGACAGGAACAGGCTGCTAAACATCATAATGATCAATTTGCTCATGTGAGTAGTTCTTATAATGACTTATATGAAAGATTCTACAGGGAATCAATAGTATCAATGACAGTTCCTTTTATCGAAAATGACCGCGTAGCCATGAATAATATAGTTTTTTTCAGCCGTACTACTGAAATAGGAATTTACATACAACAACGTGCTGTTTCTTATCAACCATCATGGATAACGTCACATTTCTCTGTGCATCACATTTTGCGTGATTAATACGGACTTCATTATAAGCTTCCCATGTCCCGGATGCTATAAGGTCATCAAGCTGAGGCAATCCAAATTTCAGGTGATTATTGATGCGCCTTAGAACGTCGTTGCGTGCTAATTCCTCGGACTTCTCATCAGATGCATTTTGGATGTCCGCATGAGAATACATCGAACGATATGGAGTCATATTGTATTGGCGAACAACGGCCTCTATCCATTCATCTGAGGCATGGAAAACGAGAAGAGCATCCGCCTCACACCGGCCATAACGAGCTAAAACGAGCGGGAGATCTCCGTTCTTAGCTGTTGGCATTTGGATCATTTCTGCTGCGCATGATTTTTTTGCGTTTTCTTCTGTAAGTAATTCCCAATTATCATTTAAACAAATATTGCCGTCACGTCCTTGCTTGTTCAAATGAACAAAGGCAAAAGCTCCGATTAATAGTAACACGACCAGGCTGCAATATAACATCGAGGTACATGTCCATATCTTGAGTATTACTTTGATTATTTTTTTCATATTGATGATGTTAATAAGCTGCATACCCCCCTCGAATCCTACTTTTCCACCTTGTCCATCTGCCACCAAGTGGGTTGTCGTAGAAGCGGACGAGGCCGTGGATTACGCTACTCCATTGCCGGTGTAGGATTGCCTCTCCATCAGCAGTCGCGGTGCCGGAAAGGGAGGCGGCGGCGCGTCTGAACATCATGCTGCGGCCGCTGTTGTGTACTCGCGAGCGAGAAATGCAGGAGCGGCGTATCGGAGTTCCCATTTTTTGATGCGTCAGCATGAATCCTTTCTCTCTGAACTAGCACAAATGGTACCTTCCATCAAGAAAAAAGTATCGTGCAACCCTAAATAACAAGAGTTTTGTACCCCATTTTTTGAAAAACTCTGTCATTTGGGTCATCTCCTTTTCTGCATCATAGGTAGAAGGGGATCGAGCGAGAGTGATGGGCGCTCTCAGATTTCAAAGTCAAAGATATTCCCATTTTTTTCATGACGATCTCTCATGTATTCCCGTTCTAATTCACGCATAACATTGATCGCCTTGAAATATGCGTCTGAATCTTTTTCCTCCGGCCGCATGAGTATAAGTTCCAATTGGGTCAATTCCATGTATTTTTGGTGATCATAACAATAACGAAAGTATATGAGAGCTGCTGCAAATCTTGCTCCGCGCATCATATGTTCGCCCATTGCTGTGCGTCTCAGATTTAGTTCATTATAATTAATGAAATTGGAAGGATAATCCACTGTGGGAAAACCATATCTGGTTATGTATGAAAAATTCTCGTCTTCTCCTCCTTTGATATATACCATGAGCAATTTGGCTATTTTTTCTACATCTTTCGGAGAAGCCTTTTCAAATAAAAACCAAGCGGATCTTAATAGCAAGCACACAATGTCTTTATAGGTGCATACTTCATCTACTATGGCTAAATTCATCATTCGCAGTAATTTCTGTTGAGCTTCTTACCCTACTCTATGGTATTTGAACCAATTTTCATTCGCTAGTTTTACCATACCCTTTCGATGGGGCGTGGCAGGATAGCCCTCAACGGCTGCTGCTGCTGTGTACTCGCGAGCGCGAAATGCAGGAGCGGCATATCGGAGTTCCCTTTTTTTGATGCGTCAGCATGAATCCTTTCCCTCCGAACTAGCATAAATGATGCTTCCCATCAAGAAAAAAGTATCGTGCAACCCTAAATAACATGAGTTTTGTACCCCATTTTTTGAAAAACTCTGTCATTTGATGCAAATCCACCCCCCCGTGTGATGACGAGGGGGGGCGCCGAGAGGTGCCTGGGGTTGGCGCGGGCGCCTGGGGAGGGCAGGAGGGTGTGATGGTGTGAGGGATGGGGCGGCGCGGAGGGGATAAAAAAACTCCCCCCTATGTCTTGTGGGGGCATAGGGGGGGGCGACAGACGGCTGGTGGCTGCTGTGCCGGAGCTGGGCTCAGGCGAGTTTGTGGTGGAAGCTGTCTGTGGGCTGTAGGGAGGCAATGAAGGCAACGAGGAGGTCGATGGTGGCCTGCACGTCATCCATGTCTGCGGTTTCTACCGGGCTGTGCATATAGCGCAGCGGGAGGGAGAGATTGGTGGTGGGGACGCCGGAGCGGGAGCGGAAGATGGAGTCCGTGTTGGTGCCGGTGGTGCGGCCGGAGGTCTCGCGCTGGAGGGGTAGGTGCTCTTTGTCGGCGATGTCTTCGAGGCGGTTGTTGATGGAGGGGTGGCAGGCGGGGCCGATGCACAGGCAGGGGCCGAGGCCGAGCTTCACCTCACCATAGCGGGAAGAGGAGAGTGCCGGGGTGTCGGTGGCGTGGGTGACATCGAGGCAGATGGCGGCATCCGGAGCCAAGCGGTAGGTCAGCATGCCGGCGCCGATGCAGCCGACTTCTTCTTGTACGGAGTTGGCGAAGATGATATTCCACGCGGGGGTGATGCCTTTTTCATGCAGGGTGCGTGCTGTTTCGGCCAGGATGAAGCCGCAGAGGCGGTCATCGAGCGCGCGGCACACGAGGCGTTTGTCGCTGTTGAGCATGAGGGGGCCATCGCAGTACACGGCGCGGTCACCCACGCGCAGGCCGAGAGCCTCCACCTCCTCGCGGGAGTTGCAGCCGAAGTCTACGTAGAGATCCCAGAGCTTGGGGGATTTGCCGTCGTCATCGCGGATGTGGATGGCTGTGTTGCCGATGATGCCCATCACCTCGCCTTTTTTGCCGAAGAAGCGCAGGCGGCGGCCGCGGGCGATGGCGACATCTGACCCGCCGAGGCGCTCCACGTAAGCAAAGCCGTCATTCGTGATGTGGCGGATGGAGAAGCCGATTTCGTCGGCATGGGCATCGAGCATGAGCGTGGGGGCATCGGGGTTGGCGCTGCGGAGGGTGGCCCAGGTGGAGCCGTAGGCATCGCACTCTTGCGAATCGGTGAACGGGGCGATGTACTTGGCCCAGAGGCGCTGCGCCTCGATCTCCATGCCGGTGGGGGAGGGGGTCTCGAGGATGAGCTTCAGAAAGTCAGAGGATTTTTTGTTCATGGTTGTTGATATGGGAGAATGAAAGAGAAGGGGATCACATGTTCTTGTAGGCGATGTCGGAACGGCGCTGGCTGCCGGGGAAATCCACCTTGGCTGCCTCGGCGTGGGCCGCCTGGCGCGCGGCATCGAGCGAGGGGCCGGTGGCTACGATGGCCAGCACACGCCCGCCGGCGGATACCCAGTGGTCCTGCTCTTTGCGCGTGCCGCAGTGGAAGACGCGGGCGCGGCATTGTTCGAGGCCGGAGATCAGGTCTCCCGAGTGGGAGGTGGCGGGGTAGCCGGCGGAAGCGAGGATGCAGCAGACACTCCAGCCTTCTTGGAAGGTGATGAGCTCCGGGCGGAACTCGCCTTTGGCGCCCGCGAGGCAGAAGCCGGCGAGATCCCCGCGCAGCAGGGGCATCACCGCCTCGCATTCCGGATCCCCGAAGCGGCAGTTGTACTCGATCACCTTGGGGCCCTGGGGGGTGAGCATGAGGCCGAAGTAGAGGAAGCCGCGGTAGGGAAGGCCGTCTTTCTGCAGCCCCGCCACAGTGGGCGCCACGATGGAGTTCTCGATGGTGCGCAGCGTGTCGGCATCTGTGAGGAAGCGGGAGGCCACCGCGCCCATGCCGCCGGTGTTGGGGCCCTCATCGCCGTCCTGCAAGCGTTTGTAGTCACGCGCCGGGCAGAGGATGAGGTATTGATCATCGCACACGGCGGCGAAGATGGAAATCTCCGGGCCGGTCAGGAATTCCTCAACGAGCAGGCGGCCCTCGCCAAAGCGTTTCTGCGCAAAAACCTCGTCCAGGAACGCCTCGGCGCTGGCGGCATCGGGACACACCGCCACACCCTTGCCGGCGGCCAGGCCGTCAAACTTCAGCACCGTGGGGAATTGCCCGGCGATGGCTGCGCGCGCCGCCTCTGCGCTCTCTACCGCCACCGCCTTGCCGGTGGGGATATGGTGGCGCATGAGGAAATTTTTGGCAAATTCTTTGGAGGCCTCCAGTTGGGCGCTTTCCTTGCGCGGGCCCCAGCAGGGGATGCCGGCAGCCGCGCAGCGGTTGGCCAGGCCCTCGCCCTTCACCAGGTAGCTCTCCTCGCCGGCCACGCAGAGGTCGATCTCATGCTCCACCATCCAGGAGATCAGGTCATCCATGCCCTGTGCGGGGATGGGCTGAGCGGTTTGAAAAATAGCATCACTTCCGGGGAAGGAAAAAATCTGCGGTTGACAAGGGCTGGCGGCCAGGGTTTCGACAAGAGCCTGCTCGCGCCCACCTTTTCCGATGACGGCGATTTTCATAACACGGCCATACTACCAGTCTCGCGGGGGATATGCAATTCTTTTTTGGTGGACATGCTGATTCCCTGAGGGGATGAGGCAGCCGAGGCGAGCAGAGAGCAGGAAAAACGGGGTGAAAAAGCCCGTGCGCAGGGTGTTTATGCTTGACAAAGTATGAAATCTTTATCTATTTTAGAGAAGATATGACTCGGAAACAAATTGAAGACCTCTGCATGGAGGGGATCATCACGGAGCAGCAGCGGGAGCAGATACTCGCCCGTGTGTCGGCGCCTGCCGCGCAGCCTCCTGCTTTGCATCTGCCGGAGCGAGGCTTTGTTTTCATCATGTGCGTCCTGGCGGCAGCCCTCATCGTGGGTGGCGCGGTGGTGCTCATCGTCTCCCATTGGAATGATGTCACCCCCCTGATGCGGAGCATCTCAGCCATGCTCTTCATGGCCGCGGTATGGGTGGGCAGCTACCTGCTGCGCCACAAGAGGCCGGTGTTATCTGAGGGGCTGGGGCTCCTGGGTGCCGGGATGTGGGGGGTGAACATTCTCCTCAGCCATTATCTGTATGATTACAATGACAGTCCGGCCGATCTTTTTGCCATGTTTTTCATCGGCATCCTGCCCATCCCCTTCCTGGTTCCCCAGCGCCTGCTGCTGGGAGTGGCCGCCGTGTCGTCCTTCATTATGTTGCCCCTGATGCTCTGCTGCAAAGAGTCCCCGCTCTACCTCAACTGGGTCCTTGAGCATGAGTGGTATGGCCTGGTGATGGCGGTGTGCCTGGGGTTGGGAATTGTGTGGTGGGGAGTAGGTGAAGCCTGCCGCGGCCACTCCGGCGTGTACCGCGATTATGGGTGGGTGAGTTACCCTGCGTTCCTGATTTTTCTGGCCGTGCTGCAGTATGTGACGCTGTATACGGGCATGCCGCCGCTGGATATGGGGCCGCACGGGTGGGCGGCGCTGCCGGTCGTTTTCCTGATTTTCCTGCTCATCCGCCCCCGGGCTGTGAGCTGGGGCTGCTGGGGTGCCCTGGGCGCGGCCGGCTGCGGCATGGTGGCGATGGCGGTGCACCTGACATGGCTCACGCCCACCTACCACAGCGTGCTCGGCCTGGTGAGCATGAGTCTCTACGGCGCCGTGTTCCTGGTGGTGGGGCTGAAAAGCCGCCGGCAGACGTGGATCAACTACTCGGCGCTGATGGCGGCGCTGGTCGGCTTCTTCCTGGTGATCAGAATATGCATCGAGCTGATGGAATCCGGGCTTTTGCTCGTGGTGGCAGGGCTGGCGGTCCTGGGTTTTGCCTTCCTGCTGGAAGGTCTGCGCCGCCGACTGGTCAAGATGGTGAAGGATAAAAAAGAACAGAAAAACACCCCCGTTTCTCAGGCATGAAAATAAGATATTGGCTCTTGGGTATACTGGTATTAGCTCAGATGGTGTGGCTGAGTTGGCGCTGCTATGAGGCGGAGGCGGTGCTTGCAGCGGCGCCGACTATTGAGGTGGAAGCGAAATGCTCCTCGGGCTCGTGTTACCCGAACACCTGCTACGATTTGGCGGATCCGGCCTGCCTTGGCAAGTCCCTGTGGTGGAATGCGGAAAGCCTGCTCCAGAAGAATGAGAAGGAAATTCATGCGTCTGTGACCCTGCGCCCGCAGCCGCCGGAGGGGGTGACCGGGGCGCTCAACCCCTTTGAGAAGGAGAACAGGGAGAAACTGGTGGCGCTGTGGCACCGGGGTGCCGATGGTATGTGGCGCCCGCGTATCGAGGCCGCCGGCAGCTCGGAGGATGTGCTGCGGGAGGGTGAGGTGCGCACGCCGGCTTGCCTCGTAGACAAGTCCTGCCAATCGCAGGACGGCCGGCTGGAGAAAGTGATCCTCTGCTTCAATTTGTTCTACGACTTGAAGAACCCGTACAACCGTCTGGTATACGATCTGGATCCCAGCACGAGTCGCCTGTACCGGGATGCGCCGTGCCCGGAAACACCCCCCATCAGGCTGAAGATCGCTCTGCGCCGGGGGGCGAGCCCGGTGGTGCGTGAGGCGCTGCTGGGGGATGAGCCGCTGTCAAAAGCCCTGCGCCGCATCCAAAAAGAAAATGGAAACCGCAGCGCCGACTCGCAGCCGGCGGGAGAAGAAATCCTTGATTGACAAAATGCATGTCATGCGTTAGATTAGACGCGTATGAAAACGAGGTTAGCAGTGCTGGGCTCCGGATCCGGGAGTAATTGTCAATCTATTTTCAATGCCATAGATGACGGCCGCCTGAATGCGGAGGTGGTGGCCGTGTATTCTGACAATCCTGAGGCCTACATCTTGGAGCGTGCGCGGCTGCGCGGCGTGCCGGCAGAGGTACTGGATTGCCGGGGCTACAAGAATAAATTTCCATTGGAAACACAGGCCGCGCTGGCGGAGCGCCTGCAGGAGCTGCGGGTGGATCTCATCTGCCTCGCGGGCTTTATGCGCTTGGTCAAGGCCCCGCTGCTGGAGGCTTTCCCGCGCCGCATTCTGAATATACACCCGGCGCTGCTGCCGGCTTTCCCGGGAGTAGAGGCCTGGAAGCAAGCGCTCCAAGCCGGGGCTGCGCGCACAGGTTGCACGGTGCACTATGTGGATGCCGGCATGGACACGGGGGAGGTGATCATGCAGGCGCAGGTGCCTGTGCTGCCGGGGGACACAGCGGAGTCTCTGCATGCGCGAATCCAGGTGCAGGAGCATATCTTGTACCCGGCGGCCATCCTCTCCGCTCTCGCGCGTTTGTAAGCTTTTTCCTCCTCTTTTTTACATGAGTATCAAACAAAAAGATATCGAGAGACTGCATGCTGACGGCTTGATTACCGATGAGCAGAAAGAGCAGATACTGGCTCATTACCACAGCGGCACCACCTCCGGCCGCTGGCTCACCATTTGCTTGTCCTTTCTTGCGGTAGTCCTCATGCTCACCGGAGTGGGGATGCTGCTCTACGCGCATTGGGCGGTGCTCCCTTCATGGAGCAAGGTGGGCACGGGGCTGGCCGCGCTGAATCTGGTATGGCTCGGGTATTTTGCCTTTCGGAAGCGGTTTCCGATTTTGGCAGAGGGGTTTGCGGCGCTGTGCGGCGCGCTCTGGCTGTGTAATTTGTGGATACTGGGGCTGACCTACCGCACGGGAGCCGCATCGGAAGAGATACACTTGGTGTTTTTTGCCGGCCTCGCGTTGATCCCCTTCCTCTCGCGGCAGCGGCTGCTGCTCGGCATCGTAGCTGCCGCGAGTGCCACACTGCTCGTGAATCTGGTAGTGGGTGTCGAGCCGGACTCATGGCTCTATATAGAGGCTTTTTATGGTGCGGGCAGGGAGGGCAACATCGCCGCGGCGATGGCGGCTCTGATGATTTTCTGGTGGCTGGTCGGGGAGCGCAGCGCAGGCAGCCGGGGAATTAGCCGCGGCTACGGCTGGATCGGCATCGTAGCCATGTCTATCCTGCTGTTCATGGCGCAGATGCTCCTGCTCCACGTGCTGATCCGTGAGCCTGATGCAAACTTTGCGCCGTCCGGCCTGGGGTATGGCATCATGGGGGCAACCGCTCTGCTGGCCATGCTCATGAAGCCGCGTGGGCTGAGCTGGCTGAACTGGGTGGCGGTGGCAGGCATCGTGTGTGCGTGTGCGCCGGTGGTGGAGGCGCTCTCCTGCATGGAGAGCATGAGCCGCATCTACCCGACAGTATTCTGCATCATCGTGGCGCTGGTATTCATGCTGGTCGGGACACGCAGCGGGCGCGTGCGCTGGATCAACTACGGCATGTTCATGGCGTTCTATGTGGTACTGGCCGTGATGTCTAATATCTTTGAGTCGCTGGAGAACTCCGGGGCGGCGCTCATCATCGCCGGAGGGGTGCTGATGATATTTGTGTTCCTGAGTTTCAGACTGCGCCGCCACATGGTCCGGAAAGCGCGACAAAACAATCAATCATCCACAGCAGCATGAAAACACTCCGACATATCCTACTGGCGCTGGTCATTCTGGCGCAGTCCGCATGGCTCGTGTTCAACTTCGTGCATGACGAGATAGAGGTGAAAAACGCTGTGCATGTGAAGATCCCGGCGTTGCGAGCTCCGTACTCACGTTCGTTCACCATCCTTGAGGATGTCAGCCTGTACGCGGAAAATCCCGAGCTGGGCAAATCAATCTGGTGGGATCTGCCCGGCAATTCCTCCGGCAGAAAGCCCTCTGTTCGCCCGGCACCCGGAGATGAGGTGCGGGGGGCGCTGGGCTTCACCGAAAACTACGGAAGAGAGGAGCCACTGGCGATCTTTTTTTCGACGACCCGGAATGAGTGGGGACGCGCTAAATTCCGCATTGAAGCGCGAGGCTGCTCCGAGGATGTGGCGCGTGAGGGGGAGTGCCGCATAGAGGCCTTTGGCAGGGTGGAATCCCGCTCGGTGCTGCTCGATGAGGACTCGAGTACCGGCAGCTATAGCCTATCCCTTCAGTTTCGGAAGATCGACTCCCTATTCGACAGCGCCGATAGCTTCTACGAGTTGGATGATGCCATGGAGGATGAATTGAGCAGCTGGGTAGAGCGGCATAAAGCCGATGGGGGATGGCTCAGAATCAACGCGAGCCTGGAGCTCGCCTTGCGTGAGAACAAAACACCCCTTCCTGTCGCTTTATTCCTGAATGGGATTCCTGCGGAGAAGGCCGTGGAGCTCATGAGGACCGATACATTCCCGATGGCGCCTGTCGCCCCCGCGCCGAAGAAGGAAGACGAGGCTGCGCCTGCTTCTGAGGCCGCGCCCGCTCCTGAGGCCGCGCCTGCTTCTGAGGCCGCGCCTGCTCCTGAGGCCGAGCCTGCTCCTGAGGCCGTGCCTGCTCCTGAGGCCGCGCCCGCTCCTGAGGCCGCGCCCGCTCCTGAGGCTGCGCCCGCCCCTGAGGCTGCGCCCGCCCCTGAGGCTGCGCCCGCCC
>JAFLSS010000029.1:0-4087 GCA_022510805.1 Akkermansiaceae bacterium | reverse complement strand
CTGCGCCCGCCCCTGAGGCTGCGCCCGCCCCTGAGGCTGCGCCCGCCCCTGAGGCCGCGCCCGCTCCTGAGGCCGCGCCTGCTTCTGAGGCCGCGCCCTCAGCATGAGATCACGCGGCTGATGCGGCAGTCGTGCTCGCTGACCGGCAGCTCGGGGCGGAGTTGCTCTGCCAGACACAGGGCGATGGTGCGCGCCTGCGGGCAGCGCGGCAGAAAGCGGTCGTAATAGCCGCCGCCGTAGCCCAGGCGCTCTCCCTCCGGGGTGAATGCCACTCCGGGCACGAGAATGATATCTGCCGCATCGGGAGGGAGCTCCGGCAGCTCCGGCCGGGGGGCAAGAATCCCCAGCGCTCCTGCTGTCAGGTCCTGCGCCGGGTGCTGCACCCGGTGAAAACTCAACTGGCGTCCCGGCCGGCAGAGCGGGAAATAATAGCTGTGAGCCGGCAGCTCCTCCAGCAGCGGCAGCAGCTGCACCTCGTGCGGCAGCGAGGCATACACACAGATGCGCAGCCCGCGCGCCCCGGCGAGCTCCGGCATGAGGCGGCGGCGCAGCGCGGCAGATTTGGTGCAGATGAGCTCTTGCGGGAGCGCCCGGAGCCGCGCCAGCATCTCGCGGCGCAGCTTTAGCTTAGCATGCGAGAGATCAGCAGACTCCGGAGGCGGGGGCAGGGGCATAGCGCTGCCTATTGTTTTGCTTTTCGCCTCACTTGTCAAGCGTAAATAAGAGCGGCGCGGGCGCGTTGCATTGAGGTTGAGGCTGAAAATGAGAGGCTGCTGTGCAAAGAGAGGGAGGCCATAGCTGCTGACATGCAGAAAAAAGCCGTGGAAAGATGGCGTCTTTCCACGGCTGTATCAGGGCATCTCATTAATCGAGCGAATCTCTGTATTGAAAGCTCTGTTGCTTTTTATTTAAATCAAAGGAGAAAACCAATACAGTATCTAATTCTTTGTCTTTGATCTTTATGCTGATCGTTTTCCCGTCAAATGCGATGTTCTCAAAATCCCATGGTGCATGAACGGAAGTATAGCTATACTCCCCCACGTATTCCCACTCGTTGTTTGATACATCCAGTCCGGATGTATTGGCTTTGGCATCTTTTTTCTGATAAACCCAAAATTGATATATATTGCTTCCACTAGGAGGCAACATTCCAATAAAAACAACAACGGTATGCGAAGGATTAAAAACATGCGAGAACCAGGGCCCTGAATTCAGGGAGTGTTCAGCATATTTCTTCACAACAAAATTGTTTTCTTCTACGATGTGCTTGTATGCGGGAGAATTGCTCTTGAATGTTAATTCAGGATCATTCTCAGGCAAGCACGGCGAGCCTTCTTCCGCCATTGTGGAAGAAATTGAGGCTAAAGCGGCAGCGGCGATAAATAGGTGTTTGTTCATGGGTGAATGAGGGCCTTGTTCCAACCCTTCGATTTTATATCATGATCGTGCATTGGAGAGAAGGAAAAAATCATCCGATTTTAATCCACCATGATGATGCCGGAGTCGGAGGGGTAAACTCGGAGCCTTCATCCTCAGTCTATGAGCATAACTCGGAGGAGCCTATTTGGCGGGGGTCAGTTGGAGATTTTTGATGGTGCCTTGGAAGGTTTCTCCCAGGGTTTTGGCGGGGAGAATGAAGGTGGAGATGATGTCGCGAGTGCGCTTGTTGAAGTTTTCGTCGATGCTGTTGTAGTTATTGAGTGTCATTTTCTCAATTTCTTTCCCGTCAATGAAGAGGCGAGTTTTGCCAAGAGTGGCGATGAGCTCCAGCTTCACCTCACGGCCTTCGGGGAGTTTGGCGTCCCATGAGAATTCCATACCGTCAGCGCGGCGGAAGCCGATGGTGCCGTCTTTCATGACGCCGAGGAGCACACCATCCGGCCCGGAGAGGAGAGCTTGCTCTTGGCCGGGGGTGGCTTTGGTGAGTTTGAGGCCTTGGATGGTGAGGTGGTAGGGCGGGCGCACACCCTGGCGGCGCAGGGCGGTGGGGAGCTTGCCGGGGGTGATGGGTTGCCAGTTGTTGTTGTTTTTCTGGGGCGTCAGAGAGGGGCCGTGGCCGATGCTTTGGGCGAGGGCGCGGTGGCGGTCGAAGGGGATGGCCTGTTGTTGGGCGCCCCACAGTTTGGCGCAGAGGGTGTTCATGGAGCCGGCGAGGAGATCCCAGATGTCAAGCATGCCGTAGCCGCGGTGGCGGATGTCGCACAGGTCATTCCAGACAGCAAAGGTGGCGCCGAGGAGTTGGGGATGACCGGCCGGGATTTGCTGGTTCCACATTTTGTTGGGTTGCCAGTTTTCGTAGATACCTTTGTGGTTGCGATCCATGCGGTAGTAGTTGGCAAAGGGGACGATGTAGAGATCGCGGTCGAAGGTGTTGATGATGTCGTAGCCTTGATTGATGGCTTCTTGGGGGAGCATCCAGTCTTTACTCCAGATGTTCATTTGGACACCTTTGGAGACGACGGGAGTTTTGCCTTTTTTGGCGCTCAGGCTGCCCCATACGCGGGGGGTGTAGCCGCGTTTGAGGACGTGGCTGAGGACGCCGTTGGTGTATTTGCGGTAGTCTTCAGCGGCGCCGAAGAATTCATCGGAACCGACGTGGATGACGCAGCCGTCAAAGACGGGGCGGCCGAGTTTTTTATCTTTCAGGAGGTATTCATCGAAGACCCCTTTCACGAATTGGAGGGTTTCGGGATTGGCGGCATCGAGCATTTCGCAGCGGCGTTTGCCGTGGTTGCGCATGGGGCCTTGGTAGATGAGATCCGGGCGCACGCGGGTGAAGGAGAGGGCGTGACCGGGGGTGTCGAATTCGGGCACAATGTTGACACCGCGTTCTTTGGCGTAGTTGATGAGGGCGCGGAAGTCTTTTTTGGAGTAGGACAAGTCTTGCGCGGTGAGGGGCGTGCCGTCCTTGCCCTTGACCTTGGATTCCAGGCGGAAGGCGGCGTAGCTCTCTTTGAGCGGGTCGCGCCCGGTGTCCACATAGTTTTCGTGGAAGATGTAGTTGTTGTTGATGACGAGGTGGAGATCATTCATCTTGTACCAGGCCATCAGGTCGACGAGATCACGCAGGTCTTGCAGGGAGTAGTGGGTGCGGGCGATGTCCAGCATGCAGCCGCGCACGGCGTAGCGGGGGAAGTCTGCAGCTTCACCACAGGGGACAGCGCCTTGGTGCGCGAGGATTTGCAGCAGAGTGCGTGTGCCCCAGTAGGTGCCGGTGGGGGAGTGCCCGATAATGCGTATTTTATCGGGGGTGATCTTCATGGTGTAGGCCTCATTTGCCTGAAGGGAGGCTTCGGAGAGGAGGCTCAGGCAGATGTCTGCCTGTTTGGCATCGTTGACGAGTTTAACCTTGGAGGAGGGGAAGAGGCTGCGGAGCTCGTGGCAGAAGTCCTTGGCGTTCGGCAGGGCGGCGTTGTATACGCGGATTTGGGGGCCCGGTTTCCACTCGCCTTTGCTGCCTTTCCATTGGAGAATGGTCGGGATGGTGGCAGGCTTGGGGTTGGCGTTTTCGGCGGCGGGGTCTGCCGGTTTGATGGTGATGTCGTAGTCTTTACTTTGGGCGGTTTGGCCGTCTTTGGTGACCGTGAAGAAGATGCGCACGGGGACATCGGAGAGGACGTGGCGCACGGAGCCATCCTTGCTGATGATCTGTTCGAAGTCCGCGCCGCCCAGTTGGATTTTGGCGCCGCCGGGGACGGCAGGGAGGGGGAGGCGGCTGCCGCCGGTCAGCTCTGCCGGCAGGGTGAGACTATCTGCCACTTCTTTGGCACTCTGACCCGGCAGCGGGGTGGCAGCTAGTGCGAGGAGGCTCAGGATGAGAAGTTTTTTGATCATAGGGGGGGAGCTGTTGGTCGGAGTGTTGTCAGTGGGTGGGGGACCGGTGGGCGGCCGTACTCAAGAGGCATTATATCAGAAGAATGCCGGCTCTGAAAGCAAAAACAATGCAGAGTGTTGCTTTGGGCGGGCAGGGCGGAGTGAAAAAATGCGGGAGGGGAGATAATTAGGCTTGCAATCAGTTGGAGGAAGGGCTAAACTCGGCTATGGCAGAAATTCAACTCGGACTTACTTTTGATGATGTGCTGCTGCT
>JAFLSS010000028.1:20620-26326 GCA_022510805.1 Akkermansiaceae bacterium | reverse complement strand
AGCTTGCGGCGGGTGCGGGGGATGGAGCGGTCGGAATCAAATGCGGGCGGGTTGGCCTCATACTCCGCGAGCAGCTTCTCCACTTGGTTGAGGTAGCGCAGCGCGCGGGTGGAATATGCGGCGTAAAGCTCCTCTGCCAGTTTGACAGTTTGGCCGGTCAGCAGGTAGTCGCCGAAGGTGGCGGCGTATCGGCGGTGCAGCTGGTCGACATCTTCGCGGGTGAAGTAGAGGTGCTGCGGGTCGAGGGACTGGAGGTAGTGATTCAGAAATTGAGTATGCTTCTCAGCCGAGAAGCGCTCGCGGGAGAAGTGCAGGTTTTGCAGGACGAGGGAGAACTGCCGGCCGATCTGGTCATAATCCGAGGCGGCAGCGGCGGGCGGGAAAATGGTGGCCAGGGCAGCCAGCGCTGCGAGGCTCAGCGCGCGGAAGCGGCGCATGCTGTGGGACAGGAATTTCATGGGGGGCTTGGAGGCGCGGGGTGGTAGGGGGGGAGGAAGAGACGCGGTCTTATCCATAAATACGCTGAGAGCTCGCGCGGCTTATCTATATTTCTTTCATCATGACACAACTTTTTGCGTGAAAAGAAGAATAAGCGAAGCAGAAAATGCATGCTGGCGAGATGCGGGCTTGACGAGACGCTGCAAAACTGGCAGAATGCCCGAACAAGTATTTATATTGCGCAGCTATGCTACAGTTTTTATTTGAAATCACTCGCTCTCCGCTGTTTTACTTTGTCGCTGGCCTGCTGCTGGTGGCGTTGTTCTTCTGGTACATGTCAGCCGAGAATGACAAGGTCAAGCGCAATGCGGGATCGCTGTTCATTGTGGGGTTGGCGTCATTTTCCATACTTTCGCTCTTTTTGAATGGGATGCACTATGGCATTGATATCCGCGGCGGTGTGGAGCTGACGCTGGAAGTGCAGCCCAAGCTGGATGAGCAGTCAGGCCAGCAGGCCCCGCCCACTGAGGAGGATATGCAGCAGGCGTGCAATATCCTTGAAGAACGCCTCAACTCCACCGGCACGAGTGAGGTGCAGATCCTCCACTCCGGCAATAAGATTCTCATTCAGATCCCGCAGCAGGATTCGCAGGATGAGGTGCGCAACCGCGAGCTGATTGAGTCCATGGTGAGCATGCTCACGCGCATGGCAAAGCTGGAGCTGCTGGCGGTGCACCCGGAGAGTGAGCGCATCATCTCCCAGATGTCGGAGGTGGACCCGGCCACCGGGCGCCCGATGGTGGATTTCGATGCCTACCTCGCGCGCCGCGAGCAGGCGATCAAGGAAGGGAAGCCCTTGCCTGTGCTGCGCATTCCCGCGAAGATGGGCTTGAGTGATTACCAAGTGCTGCCGCACCCGGTGATGGATGACAAGACCGGCGAGCCGGTGCTGGATCGGCAGGGGCGCCCGCTGGTCACTTTCTTTGTGCTCCAAAAGCCGCACGCTGCCATGCAGCAGGATGTCTACATCACCGGCAAGGAAGTGTCCTCCGCCCAGCCGGACTACTCGCGCCGCGGGTATGTGTCCGTGGTGCTCAACCGCACCGGCGCCGCCCGCATGGGCAAGATGACGGGTAAGATGGTCAAGGGATCCGACCGCTTGGCTGTGGTGCTCAACGGGCAGGTGAAGTGCGCGCCCACGGTGCAGTCGACTCTGCACAAGGACTTCTCCATCTCCGGCCTCATGGGCAAGGGCGAGCCGGAGGATATCTCCAAGGCGCTGGCCAACCCCCTGTCGAGCGATCTCAAGGTGGAAGGCCGCAAGGATGTGTCCGCTCAGCTGGGGCAGAGCGCGCTGGATCAGGGCACCTTTGCCGGGCTGATCGGCCTGGTGGGTGTGTTCTGCTTCTGCTTCTGGTACTACCGCACGGCGGGTATTGTGGCCATGGTGGGCCTGAGCCTCAATGCGCTGGCGCTGGTGGGGCTGATGAGTCTTTTCGGTTTCGTGCTCACGCTGCCGGGTATTGCCGGTATCGTGCTGACGATGGGTATGGCGGTGGATGCGAATGTGCTGATCTACGAGCGCATGCGCGAGGAGCGCTCTGCCGGGCGCCCCTTCCTGGCGAGCTTGCGCGTTGCGTATGATAAAGCGTTCTCGGCCATTTGGGACTCCAATATCACCTCGCTCATCACGGCGGTGATTCTCTTCTGGCTGGCGAGCGGCTCCATCAAGGGCTTTGCCGTGACCACGAGTGTGGGTATCATCACCTCGCTCATCGGCGCCATCGTGGTGACGCGCGTGCTCTTCTTCTGGGCGGAGCACCTGAACCTGCTGGGCAAGGACTTCACATTTGCCAAGGCTCCGTTTGCGGGCAAGAAGTTTGACTTCATGAAGTGGCGCAAGGTGTCGCTGCTGGGCTCGGTGGTGCTCATCGGCGCCTCGCTGCTGTATGCCGTGCTGGTGAAGAAGGACGCGGCGCTGGGTATTGACTTCACCGGTGGCACCACCATCACCTACGTGGTTCCGTCTGACTCGAAAGTGGATTACGCGCAGGTGGAGCAGCTGGTGCATAATGCCAAGCTTTCCAAGATGCCCACGGTGCAGGAGTTCGGCAGCGCGACGGATCGCAATATCAAGATCCGCGTGGCCACGAAGGCTGAGGCATTGCAGCTCGACGCGGATCTGCGCGCCCAGGTGCCCGGCATGAAGCAGCTGCCGGAGGCCTCTGTGGATGATGTGAGTGCGGCGCTGGGTTCCACCTTCTTCCGCACGGCCTGCTGGGCTCTGCTGGCCGGTATGCTGGGCATCACCATCTACCTGGGGGTGCGATTCGAGTGGGGCTTTGCCATCGGTGCGCTCATCTCGACAGCGCATGACGTGCTGGCCATCATCGGGCTCGTGATCCTCATGGGCACGGAGCTGAGTATCATCCACATCGGCGCGTTCCTGACGGTGGCGGGTTACTCGATCAATGACACCATCGTGATCTTCGACCGCATCCGCGAATCGCTGCGCATTGCAAGCCCGAAGGATGATCTCAAGGATATTATCAATGAGGCCATCAGCACGACTCTGCCGCGCACGCTGCTCACCTCGCTTTCGACGGTGGCGGTGCTTGTCGCGCTCATTGCCCTGGGCGGGCCGGCGATGCGTGATTTCTCCATCACCATGCTGCTCGGTATTGTCGTGGGCACTTACTCGTCCATCTTCATCGCGGCGCCTGTGGTGTACATGTGCGACCGCCGGAACAACCTCGTGAGCGATGTGCAGGGGGTAACTGAGGCGGATGCGTCTGTGTAAACTGCGCCCCCACCAGCAGAGATGCTTGCATCCTCTCCCTCACGCCTCAAGTGGTGGCTCGGCCTCTGTTCCCTGGTGTTTTTCGCCACGGTGACAGGGGCCGTGCTGTGCGGGGAGAAGATGGGCGCGTGCAGCGATGCGGATCAGCTGGCGCGGCTGCGCATGCTGATATACTGGCACTTTGCGCTGGCGCAGAT
The DNA here is from genome assembly GCA_022510805.1 of Akkermansiaceae bacterium. Classification (GTDB taxonomy): domain Bacteria; phylum Verrucomicrobiota; class Verrucomicrobiia; order Verrucomicrobiales; family Akkermansiaceae; genus Akkermansia. Next base: position 22,891 of record JAFLSS010000028.1, on the reverse strand, counting down.
GGCGCTGCTGGGGGCGGCCTGCCTGCTCTACGCCGTGCATAGGCAGTGGCGGCGTTATTATCTCATCATCAGCTACAATGAAAAAGGAATGCAGCTGAACCCGCCGGGGATTCGCATGCCGCGGCAAAGGGTTTTCCGCTGTCACTTGGGTAATATCTCGCGCGAGCTGCTGCCCCCGCCGGATGCGCCGGTGTTGGTGTACCCCATGTTTATGCTCAGCGGCCGCTCCAGCGGTGACAAGCTGGAGCGCCTCTTGCGCCAAGCGTATGCACATGAGGCGCCGCAGCTGGTTTTTCAGCCGGTGCTGGGCGCTTCTCCCTGGCTGGCGCAGGCGGCGGCGCGCTGTGTGCGGGCGCACTTGGCGGAGGATACGGGGGTGCTGGTGGTGGCGCATGATTCTGATATGGAGGAGTACCCGCCGGAGCCTGCTTTGTTCTGCCGCCGCTTGCGCGAGAGTTTGCCGCCCGGCACGGAGGTGTGTTTTGCGCATTTGAAGCAGCCGCCCCGTGCGCTGGATGCTCTGGGCGCCATGCGCTCCGGGCGTGTGCTGCTGCTGCCATTTCTGCTGACGGAGGGGGTGCACACTGCCCGTGATTTGCCTACGCCGCAGCAGGCGGCTGCTTGCGGCAAGGAGCTGCTGCGCCTGCCGGTGGCGGCTGATTGGCTTTCTCACTCGGATATCTCATGAAAATTGCGCTCAAAGTGACGCCCGGCGCCCGGCGTGATGAAATCTTGGGCTGGGAGGACAACTACCCCGGCGTGGGGCGCGTGCTGCGCCTCAAGGTGGCGGCGCCGCCCATCGAGGGCCGAGCCAACAAGGCGATCGAGGCGCTGCTGGCGCGCACGCTGGGGCTGCCCAAGAGCCGTGTGCAGATCACCCAGGGCAGCACCGGCCACATCAAGCGGGCGGAGCTGCCGGATGGCACGGATCTCTCACGGCTCGGCGCGGAGAAGGCCTGAGCCGCTCATTGCGGGCGCGTGTGGCGCGGGGGAATCAGGCGCCGCTGCCGGCCGGCTTCGGGTAGGTGTTGAAGCGCAGCACGGCGGAGGACCAAGTGAGGTTGGCCTGCTTGGGGTACTTGGTGCGGAAATGCTCGATGGCGGCATTCTCAAAGGAGCCTTGCTCACCCATGGGGTCTTTTTTGATGAGCTCGCGGAGCACCTTGTCGAAGTCGCATTTGCTTGTTGTTGCAACCGCGAGGAGAACGATGCTCTCCTGCCCGAAAGGCGGCTCGACCATGAGGTGGTAGTTCGGGTGATTCAGGCCGGGGAACTTGGACTCTACGGAGGGGAAGACGAGGTTGTCCACCTCTTTGTCGCCCGGCAGGATCAGCGATATCTCGCCATCGCTGCCATGAGCCAGCAGGTAGATGCGGCATTCCTCTGCCGTGCGCACGCAGAATCTCAGCGCCACCCCCTCGGTGAATGCCTCAGCGGCGGCGGTGACGCGCAGGCCGGTTTCAAACTCATACGGCAGGCCCAGCATGGAGCCGGGGAAGCCTTTTACCTCACACTCCGGCTCAGGTGCGGCTTGTGCGGCTGCGCCTGTTTTTTTGCGCTTGCTCACGGTGACTTTTTTGCCGAGTTTGACGGCGGCCTTGCCCGGGAGCGCCGGGGTGGAAGCCGGTTTTGAGTCCGGCGCAGCGGCGGCTGCGGCCTCGGCTACCGGGAGCTCCGGCTCAGCGGCCGGGGGCGGCTCCGGAGTCTCGGCGGAGGCAGGGGACTCCCCGGCGGGTGTGGAATCTACGGGCTCCTCTGCGGGGGCAGGGGCTGCGGGCTCCTCTGCGGGGGCAGGGGCTTCCTCTGCCGGGAGGGCGGGCGCGGGCTCGGCGGCGGCTTCCTCTTGCTCCGCTGCCTGTTCGGCTTCCGGCTCGGCTTTTTTAGTGAGGGTGGAAGCGGCGGAGAGTGAGGCTGTTACCTTTTGAAACCAGGAGCTTTTGTGGGTTTGCTCGCGGGCATCGAGCTCGCGGAGAAGCAGCTCCTCCATGTCGGCCTCGCTGGCGTTCTCCTGAGGGGTGTCATCTGCAGAGGGAGCGGGATCCTGAGGCGCCTCCTCCTGCGGCTGAGCATAAGCCTCCGGCTGCGGGTAGGCCTGCGGCTGAGCATAGGCCTCCGGCTGCGGATAGGCCTGCGGCTGAGGATAAGCTTCGGGCTGCGGGTAGGCTTGCGGCTGAGGATAGGCCTCCGGTTGCGGGTAGGCTTGCGGCTGGGGATAAGCCTCGGGCTGCGGGTAGGCCTGCGGCTGAGGATAAGCCTCGGGCTGCGGGTATG
>JAFLSS010000028.1:0-20520 GCA_022510805.1 Akkermansiaceae bacterium | reverse complement strand
GCGGGTAAGCCTGCGGCTGAGGATAAGCCTGTGCCTGCGGGTAGGCCTGCGGCTGGGGATAAGCCTGTGCTTGCGGGTAGGCCTGCGGCTGAGGATAAGCCTCTGCCTGCGGGTAAGCCTGCGGCTGAGGATAAGCCTGTGCCTGCGGGTAGGCCTGCGGCTGGGGATAAGCCTGTGCTTGCGGGTAGGCCTGCGGCTGAGGATAAGCCTCTGCCTGCGGGTAAGCCTGCGGCTGGGGATAGGCCTCTGCCTGCGGGTAGGCCTGCGGCTGCACCATGTCATCACGCTCTTGCAGCATGAGCATGCAGTCGCCCATGCGGTATTCTGTGTTCTGCTCGAGGAACTCGGTGTCTACCTTGTGACCATCAGCCGAGGAGAAGATGCCATTGCTCGAGTTGTTGTCGCGGATGATCAACTGCCCGTTGGTGCGGCTGATGATGCAGTGAACGCGCGAGAGAAAGCTCGCATCGGGGAGCGAGATATCACAGCCGGCGTCACGGCCGATGCGGATTTCGCTGCCCTCGGTCAGTTCGAGTGGGTAGTATTGCGTATCTCCGGAACTGGGGGTGATGGCGAGGTAGGTCATAAGAGGCTTTCCTTTTGGTGCGATTTTACATGATAGGAAACTACTATTCAAGCTCAGACTTGCTCATTTTTTTACAAAGTGGGCAGGCTGGTATAGGGGAAGACAGAGTTGGGGAAGACGCAAGGGGTGGAGATGAAAGGCACGAGGAGTTGGTCGATGCCGAAGATGCGTAATTCTATGGTAGTGGGGCAATAGGGGCAGTCGTGGTAGCCACTGTAGGCAAAGACGGCGCCGGGGGAGAGCATGGGGTCTTGGCCGAAGAGGTGCTCTGCCTCCAGGATATGTGTTTTGTTTTCCGTGTCGTGGATGACCCATTTGCGCCCCAGCAGGCGAAGCCCGAGGCGGCTCGTGTTGAACAGCGTGAGGTGAAAAGCCATGCGCCAGAGGGACGCTTGGGGAGCCTTGCGGCTGCAATGAACCGCCAACAATCGCATCCTCAAGTAGCTGCGCTCAGGGAGGATGGCATCGCTGATCATGATTTTTCGCCCAGAGCCGCGTCGGACAATTGCTTGATGGTGAGGTGCAGCGCTTCCACCTGCTCCGGGGTGGGGAGTGAGCCCTCCGGCAGCGTCATCTGCTCGGTGAGTTTGTCGAGCAGCTTGCGCATGTGGTGGATATGCATCTTCTCCGAGGTCTGCGGGTTCAAGCCGTCGAGAATCTCGCTGAAATAGGCCGGGCCATCCGGGTAGAAGACGGCGCTGGCTTGCTTGGCGTCGAACTTGGAGGAGATGGCCGCAGTGGCAGCCTCGAGCGCGCGCACCCAGCCGCCCAGCGCGATGAGGTGCGCCAGATCCGGGTCACGCAGGGAGACAAACTCAGCATTCACGTCCTCTTGGGTCGAGGCAAGATTGCGTTTGAACTCCTCGATCTGCCCCTTTTCGGCATTCTCCAGCAGGCTGGCCGAGTGGGCATTCATCTTATCGCCCACCCCCAGCGCCTTGCCGTAGCGCACAAGATCCAGGGCGATGGGTTTGATATCATTCATGTGCCCGCTGCGCACGGCGATGAAGCCATCGGCCATCAGGTACCCCATCTCAAGCGCCAGCCGGCCGGCCTCGGTCGAGAGTTTCTCGGGGCGCTTGCGCAGCACGTAGGCATCGGGGATGGCGGGCAGGTCATCCAACTGATTAAAAATTTTGCTGATGGAGGGAGCCGTGTAGACATTGATGCCCAGCTCTTGGTTGATGATGGAGTCATCGAGCATGGAATCATCGCGGAACATGGCGGGCACCTCGCCGGGCTTGCGCGACTCCGGCGCGTTGTAGTCAGGCGTGCCGTCGATGGCCTCTATTTCGTCGGTGTCAATAACTTCGGTATCAGCGGCTTCGGCATTTGGCACAGCCGGCGCGGCAGCGGGGGTGGGGGGCTGCTCTGCCCATGCCGCAGGGAGGCACCACGCGGCTGCTGCAAGAAAGGATGAGATAACGCGAATTTTCATAAGATGGAGAAGAATCAGGGGCTCAGAGCATCACCCGTTTTTATGCTTGACTCTGCCTACAGTTTACCTTAGAATGCCCCTACGTCAAGCCATTCTTCAGGGCTGACGCAAAAAAAAGGGAGGGAGTGATGTTTGGTGAGGCGGATATATCTGCTTCGGTATCAAACGGATCTGTGACGTTATATAACTGAAACGCAACGACTCGTCGAGATGGAGAATTTCTGGTTTAATTTAATTTGGCTGTTGGCCTATTTCCTGGTGTTGGTTTGTATGTCCGGTTATGGTGTACACCGCTTGCTGATGGTGGTGCTGTACCTGGTGCACCGGCGTCATGTGCCCCAGCCGGAACAGATGTGGGACGAGCTGCCGGTGGTCACAGTGCAGCTGCCGATGTTCAATGAGCGCTATGTGGTGGAGGGACTGCTGCGCAAAGTGACAGCGATTGACTACCCCAAGGATAAGCTGGAGATTCAGATTCTGGATGACTCCACGGATGATACATGGGAGATCTGCAAGCAACAGGTGGAAAAGTATAAGAAACTGGGCTTTGATATCAAGCTCCTGCACCGCGTGGACCGCACGGGCTACAAGGCCGGCGCCCTCGAGGCGGCCAATGAGAAAGCGCGCGGCGAGTTCCTCTTGATACTGGATGCGGATTTCCGCCCGGATCCGGATATTCTGCGCGTGGTGATTCCGTATTTTACGGATGAAAAAGTGGCGCTGGTGCAGACGCGCTGGGGGCACATCAACCGCAATAAGAATCTCCTGACGCGCTTGCAGAGTATCTTTTTGGATGGGCACTTCGCCCTCGAACAGACGGTGCGCAACCGCTCCGGCCGTTTCTTCACCTTCAATGGTACCGCCGGCGTGTGGCGCAAAGCGGCCATTGCGGATGCCGGCGGCTGGGAGCACGACACCATCACCGAGGATATGGATCTCTCCTACCGCGCGCAGATCAAGGGCTGGCGCTTCGTGTATCTGAATGACTACGTGACCCGCTCTGAGCTGCCGGAGGATATGGACGGCTTCAAGACGCAGCAGCACCGCTGGACAAAGGGCTGTATCCAAGTGTGCCGCAAGATGCTTTTCCCGATTCTGCGTGCCAAGATTCCCCTTAAAGCCAAGCTGGAGGCCGTGACTCACCTCACGTGCAATTTCTCCTACCTGGGGTTGATATTGCTCTGCGTGCTGGTGATGCCCATCTGCACGGGCTTTGTGCGGCCCACGGGTGCGTGGGATTGGCAGGAGCCGCGGATGATGATGGTGACATTCACCCTGTTTTTCCTGGCCACGGTCACGGTGTGCACCTTTTATGTGGTGGCGGAAGCCATTGTGCGCCCGAAGCGCTGGTGGATGGTGTTCCCGCTGCTGCTGCCGCTGCTGGCGCTGGGTGTGGGGATGGCGGTGAACAACGCCCGCGCCGTGCTGGAAGCCTTGTTCAGCCGGTCGGCCGAGTTTGTGCGCACGCCGAAATTCGGCGAGTCGGGTGAGGGTAAACTCGCGGTGGAGCAGCGTGCCCGCGGCTACCGCGCGCTGAAGTCTGTGCTGGTGCCGCTGGTCGAACTGGCATTTGGCATGTTCTTCCTTTCGATCGAGGTGATTAACCTCTATTATGGCTTGACGCAGAATGTGCTCGGCCTAGTCAATTTTATACTGATGAGCCCCTTCCTGGGCTTCTTTTACACGGGCGCCAGCTCTGCGTGGCGTCTCATTCAGAGCACGAAGCGCCGCCGCGCTTCTGCCGGTTAATACAATAATACAGAACAGATATCAATAAAATGCATCGCAATTATTCATTTGTCGGCCTTTTGAGCTGTGCGCTTCTTTTCGGGTTAGCCTCATGTTCCCACTCTGATGACCTCCCGCCGCGCGCCGTGGTGCGCGATGGGGTGGCCATCACGCTCAAGGACCAGAAGCTCACCGTCTTCAGCAATGGACAAAAGGTGAAAGATTACAGCATCAGTTCGTCCAAATTCGGGATGGGAACAAGCAAAGGCAGCAACCGCACCCCGCTGGGCATCCACGCTGTCACCAAAAAAGTGGGCGATGGGCAGCCATCGGGCATGGTCTTCAAGGGCTGCAACCCCACGGGTGAAGTGGTGCAGGCCAATGTGGGGCGAGACCCCATCGTGACGCGTGTCATTCAGCTTGCCGGTCTGGAGAGCTTCAACAGCAATTCCCATGCCCGCCGGATCTATATCCACGGCACGCCGGAGGAGGCCAACATCGGCCGCCCGGCGTCCTACGGCTGCATCCGCATGCGCAGCAGCGATGTGGTGGATCTCTACCCGCGCGTCTACCGCGGCATGCCGGTGGCCATCGAGAGCTGCTCACAGGCGACTTATCTGAAAGCGGAGAAAGAGAACGCGCTCACCATCACGGTGCCCGAGGAGATTGTGGCGCGGCTGCCGCGCGAGGTGCAATCTCCCCGCCGCTCGAACCGCAAGGCGTCGTCGCGCATGGCTCGGCGCAACCGTGTGAACAAGAAAACCAAACAAGCCAATCGCGGCTAAGCTATGCTCGAGACCCTCTCATCTTTCCTTCTGAAAGCCGGCCTTGTTTTGCTGGTGATTGTCTTCTTCAATTTCATGATTTTCTTTCATGAATTGGGGCATTTTCTCGCAGGCAAATGGCGCGGGGCCTATATCGACCGCTTTCAGATATGGTTCGGCAAGCCCATCTGGAAGAAAAAGATATGGGGTGTCCAAGTGGGGCTGGGCTGGATCCCGGCCGGCGGCTTTGTATCGCTGCCTCAGATGGAAGGAATGGAGGGGATCGAGGGCAATGCCTACCTCCCGGAGGAGCATCGCCGCCCGCTCAAGCCGCTCGATAAGATCATCATCGCCGCAGCGGGGCCGCTGTTTTCTCTGCTGCTGGCATATCTTTTTGCCATGATTGTGTGGGGCGTGGGCAAGCCGGAGGGCTGGACTCCCGGCTCGCAGGTGGGCTATGTGCAGCCGGGAAGCCCCGCGGCTGAGGCCGGGGTGCTGGCGGGGGATGTGATCACCGCTGTGGATGGTAAGCCGGTGTCCAAATGGATGGGCAACATGGAGGGTGTGCGTGACTTGGTCGCCCTGAGTGAGGGGGACACCATCGCGCTGACGATCAACCGCCCCGGCCAGTCGGAGCCCCTCACTCTCCATACCTCCTACCGCCTGCCGGAAACGAAGTGGTGGCAGCGCGGAGCCATGCGCCAGATCGGCGTGTTGCCTGCTGAGGCTTCTGTGGTGGCGGCGGTGCTGCCCGGCTCTCCCGCAGAGAAGGCCGGCTTGAAAAGCGGGCAGCGCGTGCTGAGTGTGAACGGCCAGCGCGTGTATTCCCCGGTTGCGGTGCAGGAGGCGGCAGCTCAGGGCGGCGCCCTGGTGCTGGAGCTGGCTCCGGCGGAGGATGGAACCGGGGTGACCCGCGCCGAGATCACGCCGCAGTTGCCTGCCAATTGGGCGGGGCTTGAGGGCGCCATGCCGATCATCGGTGCCCTGTGGGGCGGCGACAGCACGGAGGAGGGAGTGCGCCTGGATTATCCCAACCCGCAGGTGCAGGTGTCACAGAGCTTGAAATGGATGGGCAAGACGCTGGAGAAAGTGGCGGCGCCGGGCAGCAGCGTGACAGTGGAGCACCTCTCCGGGCCGGTGGGCATCGGCGCGCACATCTACCAGATGCTCAATGCGGATAGCGGCATCGGCTGGCGCCTGGTGCTCTGGTTTGCCGTGGTGCTCAATGTGAACCTCGCGGTGCTCAATATCCTGCCCCTGCCGGTGGTGGATGGCGGGCATGTGACGCTGGGTATCATCGAGATGCTGCGAGGCAAGTCGGTGAGCGGCCGCTTCTTGAATTGGCTGATGCTCGGCTTTGTGTTTGTGCTCATGGCGTTCTTCCTTTTCGTGACCTTCAAGGACGTGGGGGACCTGGTGGGCGGCAAGAGCGCGCCCCCGGAGCTGCCCACGCCGAGCTTTGCCGCGGCGGCTCAGTGAGGGCCGCACAGCCGGGGCAGCGCATGTGTGTGAATGCGCTGCCGCGGCCGCTGCAAAAAATGACTTGGGCTGTCCCAATTACCGCTTGATATAGGGCAGAGAATTTGCTAGGATAACGGAGGTGTCCATGGATGATGAATATTTGCACCGCCGAGCCATGGCTGAGGGCAGAATGCGCCGCAAGGATTCTGCGAAACGGTCCGGCAGCTGGCTGAAGCGGGTGGTGAAGCGCCTGTTCTTTTTGGGCTTGGCGCTGGGCGTGCTGTGCGCCGTGGGAGGATATGTGGGGTTCATGATGGTGACGGCCAAGTATAGCCGCTGGGCAGATGAGTTTAATCTGGAGGATGTCAATAATCTGGATCACCCCTGCATCATTTATGACCGCAACGGCAAGGAGATCGGCCGTATCTTTGATGAGAATCGCAGCTATGTGACGATTGATCAGGTCTCGCAGAGCATGATTGACGCGCTTGTCGCTCAGGAGGATAAGTCCTTCTGGTCACATTCCGGCTATGATCTCGTGGGCATTGCCCGCGCGGTGAAAGAAACCATGATGTCCCACGGCCAGGCGAATCAGGGCGCGTCCACCATCACGCAGCAGCTCGCGCGCAATGCCTATGATTTGGAGCGCCGCATGCTCGCGAGCGGTGGCACCAAATACGAGCGCAAGTTCGTGGAAATCTTTCTGGCCATCCGGCTCGAAAAGCGCTACAGCAAGAAGCAACTGCTGGAGTTCTACCTCAACCGCATCAACTTTGGCCGCGGGTACTACGGCATCCGCGCGGCCGCGCTGGGCTATTACGGCAAAGAACCGGCAGATCTCACCGTGCGTGAGTCGGCAAGCTTGGCAGCCCTCATCAAAAACCCGGGGAACTACAACCCCATCAAAAACCCGGAGCTGAACCTCCGCTGGCGCAATGATGTGATCGACCGCATGCAGCGCCTCAACTACCTCACCGCCAAGGAAGCGGAGCGTGTGAAAAAACTGCCGCTCGGGGTGAACCCCAAGCCGCTGCGCCGCCAGACCTCATTCTTCCACGCGCTGGTGCAGCAGCAGACAATCTCCCTCTTTGAGAACCCGGAGCGAGGGGAGGAGATTGTGAAAAGTGCGGGCATCCGCGTGTACACCACGATAGACGCCGACTTGCAGGCAGCGGCCGAGGAGGCGCTGCACACTCAGCTGGAGTCCATCGAGGCGCGCAAGGATTACAACCACGTGCGCTATTCTGACCCGCGCGACCCGAAGGCAGATCAGCACCGCTACCTCGACGGCGTGGTCTACGCGGTGGACAACAAGACCGGGGCAACCCTGGTGTATGTGGCCGGGCGCAATTTCGAGCGCGATAATTTTGACATCATCGAGAGCGGCCGCCGCCCCGTGGGCACAGCACTGCTGCCGTTCCTCTACATGTGCGCCTTTGACAACGGCTACTCCCCCAGCTCGCGCCTGGTGGATGATGCGATGGATAATCGCCTGGCCGGCATCGGCGGCTCTGAGGGCATCCTCGGCGAGTGGGGCATGGAGGTGGAAAAGGGCCGCTACATGGACGCCGTGACAGCGCGCCAGGCGCTCGAGTGGTCCAAGATCGCCGCATCTGCCCGCTTGGGTATGGCCCTGAGCGCCAAAACCAACCGCGCCGCCCGCATCTTCATCGACACCTTGAGCCGCGCCGGCATCACCCCGCCCCCGCGCAACCCCGGCAGCACCGAGGCCCGCCCCACCTACTACCCGCGCGTCTACCTAGGCACAGAACCCGCCTCCATCAAGGAGATGGTGCTGGCCTACACCATCTTCCCCAACACTGGCAAGCGCCCCGTGGCGCCCTACATCATCACCAAAGTGACGGACAGCAACGGCACCATCCTCTGGGAAAACCCGCTGCATACAGCCAACACCCTGCACAGCAGCACCTCTCCCTGCACCGCGTACCGCCTGCACTCCATCATGCGCGAGTCACTCAAACAGGGCTCTGCCACGCGGGTGCAGCCCTACCTGCCGGACAACTTTAACGGCGCGGTGAAGAGCGGCACCAATTATGACTTTGCGGACACATCACTCTTCGGCTACAACTCATCGCTGACCTGCGGCGTGTGGATCGGCTTCCTGAATGACCGCAAAGCCATCTACCCCGAAGCCTTTGCGTCCGATGTGTGCTCACCGGTGCTGGGCGCAGTGCTGCGCGCGGCGCAGGGCAAATATGAGGACCAGCCCATCCCCATGCCGGCAGATACGGAATCCGTGGAGATCTGCCTGCACTCCGGGCAAGTGGCCACCAATTACTGCTACAAATCCGTGACCAAGGATGGCAACCTCCGCTACGAGCGCCCCACCTACTCGGAGTATTTCCCGAAAGGGGACGTATCTCTGGGCACGTGCAGCGTGCATGGCGACGGCAGCCCCTCCCTGGGGGACCTGCTGGACCGGGGGCAGGGGTCCTTCTCCCGCGTGCTGCCCGTGGCGCCCATCTTGCCCAAGGGCTTGGCCCTGCTGGGGGATGACCCCTACGGCAGCCAGATAGAGCTCAACCCGCGCTACAAGGATGCCGACAAGGCAGAGGGGGCGGCAGCCTCACTGCTGAGTGATGAGGATGCCCTGCCGGCAGAGGATGACGCCGCAGATGACAGCGGGCAGCCCGCCGTGGACAGTGAAGAGGAACTCCGCATGCCGCTGCCACTCCGCTATTTCCCCACGCAGCCGCTCCGCCTCTGATTTTCCCCTCTTCCCCCTGCATTCCTCGCCATGCCTTCCGATATCCAGACCCTGGCAGCCACGCAAGAAAAGGCGTTTTTCATCAATATGGACGACGCAGTCTACGGCTCATTCGCAGAAATCGGCGCCGGGCAGGAGACAGCCAACTGGTTTTTCCGCTCATCCGGGGCGGCCGGCACCGTGGCCAAGACGATCTCGGCCTATGATATGACGGTGAGCGACACACTCTACGGCTCCGTGCGCCGCTACGTGTCCGAAGAGCGGCTCCGGCAGATGATGGAGTACGAGTACACACAACTCATCGACTGCCTTGCAGAGAAACGCGGCGCCTCAACCTGCTTTTTCTCCTTTTGCAGCACAGTAAAGTGCAAAGGCTACAAGGACAACGGCCCCTGGGCCGCGTGGATCGGCGTGAGATTCCAGCTCAAGCCCGGGGCGCCGCCGAGTGATCTCATCATGCACGTGCGCCTGCTCGTGCCGGACCAGGAAATACAGAAGCGCGTGCTGGGCGTGCTGGGCGTGAACCTCCTCTACGCCCTCTTCTACAAGCGAGAACGCATGGAAGAATTCGTGCAATGCGTCGGCGAGCACCTGGACAACAGCCTGTATGAGATCGACCTGATGCGCTTCTCCGGGCATGGCTTCAGCATGTTTGACAACCGCATCCTCGCCCTGCAGCTCGTGCAGAGCGGCCTGGCGGCAGCAGCGCTATTCTGCCCCGGCGGAGAAGGCGTGCAGCAGCCGAGCGACTTCCTCTACAAGCGCCCCATCGTCCTGATGCGCGGCAGCTTCCTGCCGCTCTGCAAGATCCACCTCGAGATGATGGACAGCGTGCGCGCCAAATTCTGCGAGAGCCTCACGCCGGAGCAGCGCGAGCGCGAGATCGACATCTGCGAAATCTCACTCTCCAACCTACTGCGCGGGCAGGAAGTAGACCTGCTGGACTTCCTGGATAGGGTCGATGCCCTCGCCGCCCTGGGCAAGACCGTACTCGTCACCAACATCACCCACTTCCACCGCATATCCATCCTCCTCAATCAGTATACCAAAGAACCGGTAGCCATCGCCCTCTCCATCGGGCTACTCCACGAACTCTTCAAAGAAAAATGGGCCGACATGCCCGGCGGCATCCTCACCAGCATGGCACACATCTTCCTCAACCAGACCAAGTGCTACGTGACCCCCTGGATCAACCGCAAAACCGGAGAATTCGTCACCGCCGGCACCTACCGCGCCCCGGAGAAATACCACTATCTCTACAAACACCTCCTGGAGAGCGGCTCCATCGTCGAGGTACCCTATTTCAACCAAAAACTCCTCTTCCTGACACCGCGGGATATCATCCGCATGATCAACGAAGACAAAGAAGAGTGGAAAGAATATGTACCGGAGGCCGCGCACCGCATGGCCGAGCACCTGAAAGGAGGCACCGGCTCATGAACGCCCGGGCAGATTTCCCCCTCATTGCCGCAAGCAAAGGGGTGTACCTGGATAACGCCGCCACAGCGCAGAAACCACGCTGCGTGATCGAGGCCGAGTCCCGCTACTACGAGACACTCAATGCCAACGTGCACCGCGGCGTGCACAGCCTGAGCCGCCTCGCAACCGAAGCACAGGAAGCCGCGCGCCGCACAGTCGCGCAATTCCTGCACGCGCCGAGCGAGCAAGAAATCATCTTCACCTCCGGCTGCACAGAAGGCATCAACCTCATCGCACAAAGCCTCACCCACTCCGGCCTAGTACGCGCGGGAGAAGAAATCCTCGTCTCCACCGACTCGCACCACTCCAACATCGTCCCCTGGCAAATGCTCTGCGAGCGCACCGGCGCCCGCCTGCGCCCCATCCCCCTGCGGGAAGACCTCAGCTTCGACACCGAAGCCTACCTCAGCATGCTCAGCGAGCACACGCGCCTGGTAGCCGTGCCGGCCACCTCCAATGCGCTGGGGCTGCACCTGCCGGTGCGAGAGATCATCTCCGCCGCCAAGCAGGCAGGCGCACTCACCCTCGTGGACGCCGCGCAGAGCATCGCGCACGAGCAGCCGGATGTCCGGGCACTGGGCTGTGATTTCCTCGCCTTCTCCGGGCATAAAATCTACGCCCCCACCGGCACCGGCATCCTCTGGGGGCGCGCCGAGCTGCTGGAGCAGCTCCCCCCCTGGAAAGGAGGCGGAGAAATGATCAGCGAAGTCACCTTCGCCCGCACCACATATAACCACCTCCCCTTCAAGTACGAAGCCGGCACACCGAACATCGCCGGCAACATCGTGCTCGCCGAAGCCCTGCGCTACGTGCAGAGCCTCGGCCTCCCCGCCATCGCGGCGCACGAAGCCGCCCTCACGCACCGCCTCTACGACGGCCTCGCCGCCATCCCCGGCATCCGCATCCTCGGCGGGAGGGAGAACCGCGGCGCCCTCATCTCCATCAACGTCCCCGGCGTACACCACTACGACCTCGGCACCCTGCTGGACCAGATGGGCATCGCCGTCCGCACCGGGCACCACTGCTGCCAACCCCTCATGCAGCACCTCGGCATCACCGGCACCACGCGCTACTCCCTCGCCCTCTACAACACCGAGGACGACATAGACCGAGCCCTCACCGCCACCACCCAAGCCCTCCACATGCTCCGCTAACCCCCCATCGGCAGAGCGTTATCGGAGCCGGGTTTCTTTGTGTACGCCCGCAGGTGCAGAACTAGCTTTATATCGTCACACCATAGCCGGTGCGGGGGTGAAATCCCACAGAAATCGGGTATTGTTTGGAATGGCGGTCTTGGGAAATAGGATGTGAAAAGTACAATAAAGTTGGAGTTTTCACATCTTTCCTGTTGACAAATCGAGAGACATGGAATAGCATGGAAAAGCTTTCCATTATGCTAGTCAACTTTACATACAGCAATTTTATGGCTTATCTGCAACCGGCAGAGTTTTCTATGGTTGCAGGGCAGTTTAAGGCGCATCGGGAGTCTCTCATGAATATTCCCGGCGAGCGATATGCCAAGCTTTTGCCTATCTCGGCTATCTACGGGGGGAATGCTTCCGGCAAGTCGACATTTGTGCATGCGGTCAAAGCTCTTCGGCACATTGTGCTGACGGGTAAGACGGACCACGTGGAGACGCACCTATTTTCAGCAGAGGGTAAGGCGGGTGAAACGCGCTTCTGCTGCTCCTTTGTTGTGGATAGTAAGGTAATGGAATATGAGATACATCTGCTCGGAGGTAAGGTAACTCAAGAGTCTCTTACGGATATTACGAGGAGTCGGCGAAAGATCATTTTTAACAGAATACCCGGGGAGGAGTGCGAAGTCGGCGATCAAATAGTCTTGCATTCCCACGCAGATGAACTGACGTATGCTACAAAAATGGGCTCAACCTTGCCGGATAGAGAGGTGTTTCTGACGACTATTATGAAGTTGCAGGTTGATGCATTATTCGCTCCCGCATCCCTCTGCTATCGTTGGTTTAATGAGACTTTGTGCATCATCGAGGCTGATAGTCGACGGGTTGGCCTCGGGCTGGATTTGTTGAGTCAGCTCTCCGGCTATTCCTCTGCGTTGGCTGATGCTGATACAGGGGTGGAGCGTCTGGAATTTCATCGGCTTCAAACCAATATTGAGGATTTGGTGCCGAAGCCTATTTTGTCATCGTTTAGAAAATCTGATGATCAGTATCTTATACTGCCGGATGATCACTCTACCCTCCTTGTAAAAGAAAAGGATGATGTGGTAGCGATCAAATGCTATTCAGCCTACTCATCTCCCGATGGCGACTCCATCATGTTGCCTCTGGCAAAGGAGAGTGACGGCACGCGGCGTTACTTGCATCTGCTCCCTATGCTGTTGGATAAGCAGAGGAATAATGTTTACATCGTTGACGAGCTGGATAGAAGCTTGCATACTCTGCTCACCAAATCCCTTATCCAAAACTTCAGAAAAATCGTGGAGAATAAAGAACGCCATCTCCAGCTCATATTCACCACTCACGACGTGGCTCTCATGGAAAACAATCTGTTCCGCAAGGATGAAATATGGGTTACGGAGAGAGATGAACTCCATCAGGCGCACCTTGTCTCAATGGCTCATTATAAAGATATTCGACCGGATAATCAGCTCCGAAAAAGCTACCTCGAAGGAAGAATGGGAGGGTTGCCTAATATGGAATATAGTATATGAGTGCTTTCAGAAGAAAAGAATCGCTAGCCCCCTATCGCAAGAACTTTTTCCTTGTGACGGAAGGGGAAAGAACAGAAAGCGCATACTTGAAGATTGTCTGGAATCGTCTCGGGCTTCGAGAGCGTTTTACTCCTCGTTTTCTCCACGAGAAACCCAGTATCTCTTCTATGATAGCTTCTGCTCTCAAAGCCGAGAAAGACAACATGTTCCGCGCTTCCAAGGGTGACGAAATCTGGATCATCCTTGACCACGATGAGCAATGCCATCTCCCGAGTCAATTTCAAGAGCTATCTGCATGGGAAAATGAAAAGCCGTACAGACATGTTGCTTTATCTACACCGAGGTTCGAATACTGGCTACTTATGCACTTAGATAAGAAACCCAGCAAAGAGCGTTGCCTGAGCGATGATTACATGCAGCAAAGGATCCCTCATTTCAAGAACCTGCCCATCAATTCGATGATTTTTACTCGTGATTCTATTCTGGCTGCTATGAATTGCGCTAATACAGCGCCTATCCCCACCTGCAAGAATCCATACATAGTTGGTAGCAGCCTCGGACGCTTGATAGAGCGCCTTATGCAAAATGAATGACCCCACATAGCCCGAGACACGCCGCTCCCTCCCCCCCAGCGGCAGAGAGCTGCCCTGCGTATTGCCGGAGTCTTTTCAATTCTTTTTCGCGAGACTTGGTATCCTCGTCAATTTTGCAGAATGGGCGGCTTAACCATACATCAGTTCCATCATCGATATATATTTCGGGTAGTAGATTATAATCCTTCAGAATTTTCTTAAATCATAGCCCAATTTAATGAGTAGTGATTGTTTCACATTATATCATTCATTTCCTGCGGCAAAAACTCATATAAATCATTCGTCTGATTCGGGAATGTTGCTTTCAGAGACCAGCTTCCGATGCTTTTCACAAAAGCACCCCAGGGCATATATCGGTAAGGAATGCGACCCGTGCTAGAAAATAATTTTATGTTTAGTTTTAATATATCATGGCTGAATTAGTAAGCGTACACGTCAGTTTTCTCTGCTGCCATCAGATCACGCTCCTCGTTCACCGGATATGTTAGCTGCCTGTTCTCGTGGCGGAGTCGATAGAGGATGCTGTCCAGCAGGAGAGAGGAGAAGCTATTATCCTTATCTCCATATAGTTGCATGAGCTTCACCATATCGTCCATGCGCCCGGAATTAAGGCGGATTTGGGCGGTCAGATAACTGTCTACAGCAGCTTTCAAGGCGAGGCGTACATTTTCTTCATCGCTGTTAGCCATAGCATCTGTCACGGTAACATTTTTTGCCATTTCGGGCGCCAATCTATCCAAAATAGCACGCACATTGTCCTCGTCTTTCCATTCGATATTGCCGAAGAGGTCGTGGAATTGCGTCAGAATGTCTGATAGAGGCATCTTTTCCGGTTCCGGCACGCCTCCGCCTGTTGATGGGGAGGGAGGCTCCATAGAGCCATCCTCATTAGCTAGGCCGATACTTATAGTTTGCTTTACTTCAGCCCTGTAGCTTTCCAGCTCCACGGCAGATGTAATGTTGTCATCTTCTCCTAGTCCTATGCTGGGGAGAATTTTCAATAGTAAGCGCAGGAAGCATGCGAGCTTTTCCCATTCGGTATTCACATAGGGCAGCACCGTGGAGAGGAATTCGTAGTAGCGTACAAAGGCTCTGGCTGTACTCTTGAAGTTTATCTGATCCTCTAAGGAGCGTGATACAAATACCTCGCGACAGATGTCCAGAATGGCAGCTAACTCCTGATTCCCTTCCGGCTTGGTCAGGAAGATGCCTACGGCCTTGGTGACTTGTTGAGCGGTATACACCCCGGTATGATCCAACTCTCTTTTCCAGTCGTGAAGCTTGTTGGCATCACAATCGCCGGACAGTACGGTAGTCTTGTAGTATGGCTCAAAATCTGAACGGATGGATTCCTCGTCATTGTAGAAATCCAATACGAATGTCTTGTATTTGTCAGCTCGGGATCGGTTCAGGCGCGACAAGGTCTGCACGGTCTTAACTCCGGAGAGCTTTTTGTCCACATACATGGTCTGCATCAGCGGCTCGTCATAGCCGGTCTGGAACTTGTCCGCCACCACGAGAATGCGATACGGATCCTCCTTAATCTTTTCCTCAATCATGGAGGAGGCGAAGCCATTGATTTTTGCTTCATCCCACTTCACGCCATCCATTTCCTTCTCCCCGGAAAAGGCTATAATGGCTCTGAAATGGCTGCCCCTGCGTTTCAGCTCTGCTTCAATGGCATGGTAGTAGTCGATGGCTCGTTGTATGCTGGCGCATATAACCACGGCCCGCGCTTGCCCGGCAATTTGGCGGCTTCCCTGTTTCAGGAAATGCTCGACCATGATAGAGGCTTTTTGCTTGATGGCCGCAAGGCTGCTTTCTGCCAACTTTTTGAGCTTAGCCTGTGCCTTTTTGGCATCATATTCTTCCGTATCATTTTCACCATCGCGAGCTTTAAGACGGAAGTAGCTCTTTATCGGTGTATAGCTGGCTAGCACATCCAGAATAAAGCCCTCCTGTATCGCCTGCTTCATGCTGTAATGGTGGAAAGGTTTGAATACTCCTTCCGGCGTCGGCTGCCCGAACATACGCAGCGTTTTCACCTTGGGCGTAGCGGTAAAGGCAAAGTAGCTGGCGTTCTGTGCCAGCTTACGCAGTTTTGCCCGCTGATGAGCCAGCTTCTGCACATTCCTTTCCTCTTCTGTCACGCACATGGCCAGTATGTCCAGTAGACCATCATCTTCTTCTGTACGCTCTTCACTCACCCCCGATATGCCCAGCACTTTATTGAGAGCCGCTGAGTTTTCACCGCCCTGCGAGGAATGCGCTTCATCTATGATGATGGCAAACTTCTTACTCTGCATACTCTGCATCTGTTTGAGCACAACCGGGAACTTCTGGATGGTTGATACGACAATGCGTGTAGCAGAATCCGGCGCCAAAGCCTCTCCCAGCTCGCTGCCCCTATTGGCATGCAGAATGTTTCCCATGCGGCTGAACTTGCGTATATTGCCGTTGGTCTGCTTGTCCAGATTGCGGCGGTCGGTCACGACTACCACGGCATCAAAAGCGTGTCGTCCATCCGCTCCGCGCGTGTTGGTAAGCTGCAACGCCAGCCAAGAAATGGTATTGGATTTGCCGCTGCCCGCGCTATGTTGGATCAGGTATTGCTGCCCGGCTCCATTCCGGCGCACATCGGCCAGTAGTTTGCGTGTAGCATCCAGCTGGTGATAGCGGGGAAAGATGTTTACCATGGTTTTCTTGCCATCTTTGCTTTTTTCCTCCACCCGGCAGGCATAATGCTCGATGATGTCGCACAGACTGGCAGGTTGCAGTATCTCCTCCCACAGATATGCCGTGGCAAAGCCGTTTGGGTTGGGCGGGTTGCCCGCAGAGCCGTCTTCCTTGCCCCGGTTAAAGGGGAGGAAGCGACTATGTTTCCCTTTCAACGTGGTACACATATACACCTCGTGCGTATCCACAGCAAAATGCACGGCGCAGCGGCCCGGTGTCAGCAAGGGCTCTTTCGGGTCGCGGTCGTTCTTGTACTGCTTGATGGCATCCTGTACATTCTGCCCGGTATACTCGTTTTTCAGCTCGATGGTTATCACGGGTATTCCATTGATGTACAATGCCACGTCCAGTATGCCGGTGTCTTCAACATGTTTCTGTGAGTACGCCAACTGCCGAATGCACCCATAGGTATTCTTGGCATGCAACATCTTTGCGGCAGCGTTGTCATCGTCCGGCAGGGCATAGTACAGCTTGATGCCATTGCATTGCTCATGGCTGATTCCTGATAGTAATACATCGATGACACCCCTGCGCTTCAATTCGCTGCATAGACGATCTACAAAGCGCTTGCATGATCCTGCGTCGTAGAGTCGGAGCTTGTTATATACCGGTGGCTGTGTCTCCTTTAAAAAGTCCAAAAGCATGGATGTATCCAGCGCAGCCGCCTTGTCATACGTTTCCATGCCGCGCTTTTCATAGCCGCCACTCAGCAGCGCATCTTCAATACGCTGCTCCAAATCCTTTTCTTTTAAGGCTGTCTCTTGGCTTGGATTGTTCGTCATGGTATAGATAACAGAGTTATATGCTTTCCCTCACATCCACTTTGCCTGTTACAACGTCAGCTATGGTGGCGGTCTTGAGTTCTTTCAACTTTTCGATAATCTGCTCATGGCGTGAGACCAGTTCGTCAATCGCTGCACATTTCTTGTCGAGGTATGAAACTATAGCTTGTTGCTCTTCGTATGGGGGCTCCGGCAGATATGTAGATGCTATATCTGTGTACCGTGTCGTCCATAAGTCGGCAACTATGCCGTGTCCCTTTTGATAAAATTCCTCTTGAAAGGGAACACTACGCAATAAATGATGAATGTAAGAATGATTCCATTCTGCCTCGGGAATGAGAACAAGGCTAATTAACGAAACAGACCCATTGTATGGTGATATACCCGACGAGCCTTTTCTGTCTGAACGGCTGTTTATAACAAAGTCTCCTTTTAGGACAAGTTTTCGATTATCTCCGTTGTCTGTTTTTACTGCTGTTTCTAACTGAGGCAATATACCTAATTTTGTTACTGAAATAGGAGGATACACCTTGTCACTTACCTTTGTTTTTCTTTCTGTAAACACCGTGCCAAATCTCTTTATTCGCCAGTGCTCGGGAATACTCCCAAGCCACGAGACGCCGCTTTCCTTCATAGGTGCCTTGGGGTTGAGGCCTTTGGTCACAGCCTCGGCGATGATGGATTGCTTGAGTTCCTTTAGGCGCTCAATAATAGCCTGTCTGCGGCTAATCAGTTCCTCTATCTCCGCGCATTTCTTATCGAGGTAGGCAACTATGGCTTGTTGCTCTTCTTTAGTAGGAACAAGAAATGGAATATTACGCATTTTAGTCTCATCTAAATCCCACTGCCCAATGCGTACCCCATCGGATGATTGGTTAAAGAAATTTATGTATGCCTTACTGCGAATAGCCACATTAAAGAATCGGGGTAATAGATTGCTATAATCTATATTATAAATGAAATAAGCGGGGCTCACGATTCCTATTAAGGTGGAAACTGCGTAAGAACCTTGCCAGGCTTTCATTTTGTTGATTACAAATTGCCCATCCAAAAGAACCTTGTATTTGGATAAATCATCTGGAATAAAATTGTGATTTTCTTCTTTAGATGTAACATCTCGCAGAATTACCCCCCGTTCTCTGACTACCGAAAGCAGTGGTAAATCTGGGTTCCCTTTCTGAGAGAATTTATGTAAAAGATTACGGAGCTTAATAATATGCCAATGCTTCGGCACTTTTCCGAACCAAGGAATGCCGCTATCTTTATAAGCAGGATAAGCTCTCATCCCTATTACTCCTTTCCAATGATGGCATTGAGAATTGCATCGCTACCTTCATCCAAGGCTCTGATGTCGGCAATAATATCGGCAATGGAACGCAGAGGAGCGGGCTTGTAGAAATAGCGGTTGAAGGAAATCTCATAGCCGATTTTACCCTCGGTATCCGGCACGAAGGAATCGGGCGCGTAGGGGAGCACCTCGCGGCGCATAAAGTCATCTACGCTTTCGGTGAGCGGAATCTGCTCCGTTTCCCGCAGATCGGCGTCAGCAATGGGGTGTCCTGTTTTCTCTATACCGAGAATCGGGGCATCAGCGCATTTGACACCAAGATGATTTCTCAGATCACCGGCAATTTTTTGGGTGAGTTTGATGCCTTTGAGCGAAGACTCCAGCTCAGCCCATGGCAATGTGCCGTGGGGTAGATGCACCAGTTTATCCATGATGGCATCCCTTTGCTTATCCGGCAGCTTCTCTTTAAGCTGCGTCAGACGCTCGGGAGAAATCTCTGCTTGTAGGCGCAAGGGGCGCTCTACCACGATGCTGCGATACCCCAACTCCTCATTGCTCAGAACGATGGAATTGTCCGTATTGCGGGGATTCAGAATGAGATCGAGCACGCGAGCACGATCTTCGGGAGCCATTTCGCAGTTGCGCTCGCCAAGATTCTTGCGTAGAGGGCGGCACCATTGAGAAGCGTCAATGAGCTGCACCTTGCCGCGCATATTCTCCTTCTTGCGGTTGGTAAGCAGCCAAATGTAGGTGGCGATGCCGGTATTGTAGAAAATCTTTTCCGGTAGCTGGATGATGGCCTCTACAAGGTCATTTTCCAACAGGTAGCGCCGCGCGTTGCTCTCGCCTTGCCCGGCATTGCCGGTAAAGAGACTAGAGCCGTTATGCACCGAGGCAAAACGCGAGCCAAGGTCATCGGATTTCATCTTGCTCACCATGTTGAGCAGGAAGAGCAGCTGCCCATCGCCTGTATCCGGGAGCATGGCGTAGTTTGGGTCATCTGCATAGCCCGGCTTCACGAAGCGGTCATCCGTAATGTCTTTTTTATTGGCGGTTTCATTGGGGGTCATGTTCTTCACTTCCGAGCTCCAACTCTTGCCGTAGGGCGGGTTGCTCATCATGAAGTTGAATGATTTGCCATAGAAAGAATCCGCCGACAGCGTGGAAGCGCAGGAAATATGGAACTCATTGTCCGCACGGCCTTTGATAAGAGCGTCTGCTTTGGCGATGGCGTAAGTCTCCGGGTTGATCTCCTGCCCGAACAGTTGGAGATTGATACGCAGGGAGCGCTCTGTCGCCAACTGCTTGAGACGATCCTCGCCTACTGTCAGCATACCGCCGGTGCCGCAAGCGCCATCGTAGAGGGAATAGGTGCCGTGCTTGAGGTCCTCCGCGATAGGTTCGAAAATAATGTCGGCCATGAGGGTAACGATGTCGCGAGGGGTGAAGTGCTCACCGGCTTCCTCGTTGTTTTCTTCATTGAAGCGGCGCAGCAATTCCTCAAAGACCGTACCCATGGCGTGGTTATCAAGACCGGGTATCATATTCCCCTTGCCGTCCATTTTGGGATGAGGACTCAGGTTCAAAGAGGGCGAGAGGTATTTTGTCAACAGCGAGGAGAGGATTTCCGCGCGGGGTGTGTTGCTGTTATCATTCTCGCCGCGCACGTCCAGCAGTTTAGGGTAGGTGACGTTGTAGAAGTCAAAGCGCGTGAGAATCTCCTGCACATCAGAGGAGAACCCTTGCAGGTACGTGAGGAAGTTGGCCTCCAGCTTCTCCAGCGTGTCAGCACGAGTCAAATCTGCCATCGTATAAGGGGAGGTATTGTAAAAGCCACAGCCGGAAACATTGCACAGCAATTTTTTAAGAGCATCGCCTGTAAGCGCTTTTCCTGCAGGGCTATTAATCATGTCCATCACCGCCGCCTTCGTGGGCTCCAGCACAGCATCTAGGCGACGCAGCACCGTCATGGGCAGAATAACATCGCGATACTTACCGCGCACAAAGCGGTCGCGGAGCACGTCATTGGCAATTCCCCAGATGTATGAAACAATGGCGTTGTGGTCGAAGTCTGACATAATCAAAATGAGTACGATGCAAAATGGATTTTTTGTTATTCGGCCTTCTCTCTTGCATAGAGATGTCTTTTCACTTGATGATAAGGAGATACTATGACTAGGTAAAAAGCATATCTCTTTTCAAAAGAGATGCACACAATAATCTTAGCAATAAACTAACACGCAAC
>JAFLSS010000027.1 GCA_022510805.1 Akkermansiaceae bacterium | reverse complement strand
ATTTTCCGATGGTCAATTGTAGATGGTCGATGGTCAATCTAATGCGTCAGCCCTGGATGCGGGGCTTGATTATTTGACTCATGCATTGGGCGCCGGGAAGCCCGGTGCGGTAGCCCCTGGGCCTTTATCGGTTAAGCAGGTGTCCGGGGATGATGTTTTTTTATTTTCGGAGCATTTTTGAGCGTGACAAGTGGGTGTTTTTGTGTAGACTAGGGGTAAGTCAACAAGCTGTTTGTCAGTGCTTTCCTTGACTTTGTCTCGTAACTTGCTTATAGTGAAAGACTTAGTTGGGGGGGGTATCTGGCGCGTGCCGATTTATCGGCATGTTATCACTCAAGATTCTCAACCCTCACTCTATGAAACTTCACCTCCCGTCCTCTCTTCGCAAAGCGCTTCTCGCCTGCATTGCCACCATCGCCGCGCACACCCTCCCCGTTACGGTCGCGGCCGGTTCCCTCGCCACCTCCGGCGCCCTCATCACCTTCCTCCTCGGGCAGCAGACCCTTGCAGCAGAGGCGGATGATGAGGATGACGATGACGATGAGTACGGCATCATGCCGATGGCAATTGATACAGGGATAACGTCCTTCAATGATCTGGAGAATCACGAATGGGGAAGTAAGACAGCATGGGCAGCGAGTGATGGGAGTTCTGATACCATGACTTTGAGCGGCGAAACCGCGTGGGTTGATATCACGAACAGGGATCAGGGTAATAATAAGGCTAAATTCGCCATGGGCGAGACCATTACCAACCTGCGTATTAATGTCGACGGGCAGGCGGGAGGCGGGAGCCCTCAGGTTCAGTTATTGGGCGCTCTCAACGCCGCTAATATATGGTTTACCGGTACGAATGGTCGTGTTCTTATTAGCAATAATGTTACGTTGACACAAGCAACGAAGAACATATACATCAACACGGTTCAGCTTTGGTTCGCTGATCAGGCGCGTACAGGCGCCAATGCCTTGGCCGCTAATTTTATCCTCGGTGGGTGCATCTACACCGAGACTGGTAACCTCATGAATCTGAATCACGCGGCTTTGCGCGTGAGTGTTGATGTGACTACGTCCGGAGGCCTCACCTTACTGGAGGATTCCGGTATTGCTCTTCAGGGTGGCAGAACATTTACGGTGCAGGGTGAGGTGACCGGTAATGGGCACATTCTTGCTGTGGATAATTATAATGGCGGGAATCTCAGCTTACTCGGTGGCGGTTCTCTGGGCGGTTTCAGTTTCAATCCGGCAACTAGTCAGATCACCAATCAAAATACGTCCACGGTAACGCTTGGCGGTACTTTTGAGCTCACTAGCGGAACCACGATTCGCAACAAGGGTAGTCTGGTTCTAAATGATAGTGCTATTCTGAATTTGACCGGTTCCGTCACGGTGGAATCCGGCGGCGCCTTGACGAATAACGGTACATTGAATATAAACACCGACGGTAAGATCACGCTGAGCGGCGGTACCTTGACGAATAACGGTACGCTGAAAATAAACACCGGTGGTTCGTTCACGCTGAGTGATCGGGCACAGCTTACGTTGGGGGGGACTGTAAATATGGCGGGCGGCAACCTGACACTCGGGGCGGGTTCTCAGCTCACCATGTCCGGTGAGACTCTTCAAGGGTCCGGGTCTATCGCATTGGGGGAAGACGCTCAGTTGATCGTATCCGGCGGTACTCTTTCTCTTGCGGGAGCGTTGAGCATGGAGGCCGGATCCGCCATCGTGCTTGGAAGCGCGGACTCCATGCTTTCCCTTCTGGGTATTACATCGGCTGTAGATAATTTTAAGATATCCTTTGGGTTCGGCCTTATGGCGGATGGTCGAGTGGAGTATCGAATTTTCGAGGCAGGTCAAGCGCCCAGCTGGTTTGACTGGGAGCGCTATTTGGATCTCAGCATTTGGGACGGAATTGTTTTCCAATATAATGATGGTGTCTTGTCATGGGACGCTCTCCGTTCGGATGTCACAGATCTCGAATGGAATGGTGATGATGATTTGAAATGGGCTGTCGGATCTTCCGGCTGGACTTCTTCAGAGGGTGATGCAAATTTCATCAATAAAGATAGAGTTACATTTAGTGGAGAAGCTACCGTTACGCTTGCGGAGGATATCACTGTGGGGCAGATGAACGTGAGCGGCGATTACACCTTCACCGGGAATCAACTTGTGAGCGAGGGTGGCATCAATGTCTCCTCCGGCAGTGTCGTGTTCGATGCGATTTCGGTGTCTGCGGGATCCGGTTTAGTCATTGGTGCGGAGGATGGTTCGACGAGGGCCTCTGTAGAGGTGTCCGGCATCAGCGGCAAGGATTTCAACTTCGGTGGTATCACCGTGCATGAGGGTAGTGAGCTCATCATCTCTTCATGGACGAACAATGGCACTGACTCTCCCTGGGGAAAAGGCTGGGGCAGTGCTAAATTTACAACGAATAATGGCGTTCAAGGTAAAGGTGCTCTCGTTTTGAAAGATTTAGGGAATGTGTCCAACGATGGCAGCGGCGTTGGCGTTCTGTGGCCCTTCCTGGTGGGAGGATCTGAGGCTGCAAACGAATGTGCCTTGGGCGCATTGAAACTGGCGGGCAATACCTCCTTGCGTATAACCGGAGGAATGTCCGGGGGGGCTGTTGGCGGACACCAGTGGTTGGCAAAAGTAAAAGACTTTTATGTCACGGACGGCTCGACTCTGGATATAGCCTGTGATGCGTTCGAGTTTAATACACCCGCAAGGGTGAGCCAGCAGCATACGCTTCATCTCGGCGACAATGATGATGCGACAACGGGTGTATCCAAACTGAAGGTGTCATCCAATGGCACTGGGTTCAAATGGCACCTTGCCTTGGATGGCGATGCGACCATCGAAACGGCTGTGGATTTTATAGTTAATACAAGTCTGAGCGGCTCAGGTACACTGACAAAGACGGGTAATAATAGTCTGACGTTGACCGGAGATATGAGCGAATTCACCGGCTCTCTGATTGTGAATGCCGGCACGGTAGTGTTCAATACGACAAATGTTGGGGACAAAGCTTTCAGCGGTGTGACGGTGAATGCAGGGGGTACACTTACTCTCGCTCAAAACTTGACCATCGGTACGCTGAATGGTAATTCCACGACTGCAAACAACACGACAACTACAGGCGCAATCAATGTACAGGGCACCGGTACTACCGTAACGCTCACCGCAGATTCGGGTACCTATGAGGGCTCCATAGGCACAGGAATTAGCCTTGTTAAGGAGGGAAGTAGCACAGATGTACTGACGCTTAATGGTACTTATTCCGGCGGTGCGGTGACGGTGAATAGCGGCACCCTTGTCATGGCCGGCACAGATAACACTATCGATGGCGATCTCTCGATCAATAATGCGGCATTCCATTCCAAGCGTGGCTCTGCGGACGGCACGGTGAGCATCACCGGGGGGGTAACTCTTACGAACGGCACGTGGACTGTAGGTAATTGGGTCAATCAGAATGCTAAGGGTGTCCATGTTACCGTTGCTGGGGCGCTGAACGGCACGGGTACCAGTAATCTCAAGCTCGAGCGTGGTAGTCTGACCTTGTCACAGGGCGGAGCACTTAGCGGCACAGTGCTGATGAAAGACCAGTTTGTGCTCAAACTTGGTGCTGCGTTCTCAGTCGGCGGTATGGTAACCGGTGATTGGAATATTGATAACAATGATGGTAAAACTTGGGATCAACAGGTCACTTTAGCTGATGATGTAAGCTCGGCAGATTTCACGATTAATGTGACAGGCTCGGGGAGTTATACCTATGGCAAGATAAATGATAACGTCGGTTGCGGTAATCTTGTTATCGGGTCAGGTGTCACGCTGGTGAAGAAGGGCACGGGCACGCAGATCTTCTATAACCTGAAGGCAGAATCCGCGCGGGTGGAGGCTGGTACATTGGAGATTGGCAAAGGATATCATGACAACACCGTAGGATACTACATCACAAACCTGACAGTGACGGGTGCCGATGGCACTCATGGTACGTTGGCGATCGGTAAAGACTCTTGGAATACCGGTGGCAACATGAACATCACGCTGGCCAACGGCGGCACGGTGAAGTGGGCTGATACGCAGACCGATCAAACCGGGACTTTCTCCTTCGGTGCGCTCACGCTTTCGCACAGCGGTACTGCTCCCGAGAGTTGGGCCAGCGCAGATACAGACGGCGTACTCAACTTCGGCACACAGGTGACCGGCAAGAATCGTTCCGTGACTTTCTCCCGACTCACCGGCACGGGTAAGCTGGATATTGGCACTCTGAGCGGGGCGTCGAATGATCAGTATCAATGCTTAACATTCACGGAAATACGCAATTTCAACGGCTATGTCACCGGTGGTTACAGCGGCAACGGTGAGGGCGCTGATGCTCAATATAGCCGCTTGACAATCGGGTATGTGCACCAAGATGCTGACTACAGCGCAGAACTGGCTTTGGGAACCGTCTATTCTTCCGGCTTCAAAAAGACAGGCGCCGGTTCTCTGACTCTCCAGAATCTGTATGTACACGGTGGCACAGGCGGCGAGCTGTACATGAACTATGAGGGTACGCTGAATATAACAGGCGGCGTCACCCTCACGGCAGGCAATACGCTGGTGTACACTGTGGCAGATGATGCGACCCATACCATCGGCATTGACTACAGTGTGCTGGCCGGTGTGTTGACGGCGCAGGGGGAAGATCCCGACGATTGGACAAAGTTTGGTTTGGATCTCACCGAGGTGATGGATGATCTGGAGAGAGGTGTCTACCTCGGCATTACGGGCGCGGAGAGTGCGGATCTGAATGATATGCTGTCTTTCTTCGACTTTGACGGCTTAAAATCGCTTGATTGGCGCTTAGAAATCCGTGACGGTAAGCTCTACATCACTACCTCAGAGGTGGAGCTTGTGGACATAGACTGGGATCCGAACTGGAAAACAACCACGCATCCTCGATCCATGCAGCAAGTAACGCGCAGCTATGACGGCGGGGTAGATGAAGATGCCTACAAGCACATCTGGGAACTCAAGGCTTCTGATGCGTATGTGGGGCAAGCCGGGCAGGTGTACCTCACCGGCGATAGCGGCGGCGCGGGCTTCATCGTGCTGGGTGGCGTGTTCCACAAAGACGCGAACTCGCTCAAATGGACGCAGGGTCAACCCACGTGGATCATGGTAGAGGGCGGTACCTACCACATTCTTGTGGGCGGCTCCTCCTGCCTTACCTCCGGCGGGACTGAGGCAGACCATACGGCTTCCGGCGGCTTCATCGGCGACTCTCATATTCAGGTAGAGGGCGGCACGGTGGACTACATCGTAGGCGGCAACCACATCAACAACAGCTCCTTCACCTTCCGCGGCAACTCCTACATCTCGGTGATGGACGGCGCCACGGTGAACGGCGGTATCGTGGGCGGCAGCACCCTCACCAAGGGCTCCAACGACTCTCAGATTCACGCCTTCCAGGGCGACTCTCACATCTTCATCTACACCGCACTCGGCAACCCGAAGGCCGCCGATGCTATGACCGGCATGTGGGACGGCACCAAGAGCGCCGGAGACGGAGACAAAACGGACCCGACCTACGGCGCCGCCTTCACCGCCATCGTGGGCGGCAACGCATGGATCGACCGCGCTGCCACGGATTCCCCCATCGGCATGAATCCCTCCTTCCACGGCAATTCGAACATCACCATCGACCTGACGCAAATTGGGAGAGCTGTCTTCGACAAGGATATTGTGGGTGGTAACTACACCGCTACTGTGTTGAGTAGTGATACGGATGTTGCGGACAACATGCGCAATACAACCTTTGAGGGTAATAGCAGTATCACGATTAAAGCAGCATCCGGCAACAATAGCGTAGTCTTTAACGGCGTTATCAACGGAGCCAGTCGCCGAGCATCCGCTGGTACCGGTAAAACCATCTTTACCGGCGATACCTCTATATCGATTTCCGGCTCCGGCAATTTCAATGCTCCTGTCGTAGGAGGATTCTATTTTGAGGAAACGGCGAATGGAGACCATGGCGCATCGCTGACAGGCGATACGAAGGTAGAAATTTCCGGTGGCTCGTTCTGGCGTGTGGTGGGTGGCAGCTACTCACTGGCAGGTAGTTCCGGCACCAGTGAAATTCATACCGGCTTAAGCGAAGTAATCATCAGTGGAGCGTCATTCTATTCTAATGCCGATTGGGAGCAAGGCGGAAGCAATCTGGGCCAAAAGGATATTGCATTCATCGCCGGTGGTTCGTTCTATCGTAACAACGCAGGTGTGAATATACACTATGCCGATGATCAAGGTGATTGCACGCGCGTAACCATTAGAGGCGGCTATTTCGGATCAGAAGGGATGGATTCTATTCATATCGTGGGTGGCGATT
Source organism: Akkermansiaceae bacterium (assembly GCA_022510805.1). Classification (GTDB taxonomy): domain Bacteria; phylum Verrucomicrobiota; class Verrucomicrobiia; order Verrucomicrobiales; family Akkermansiaceae; genus Akkermansia. Next base: position 22,607 of record JAFLSS010000027.1, on the reverse strand, counting down.
ATGCTAACTTTACCTATGGTGGGAACGGTGATACGATTGTGCCTGAATCCCGTATTGAGGGTAATACAAATGTTACCATTAGTAATGCAGATGTATATGGTATTATTGTTGCCGGTTCCTTTGTTACGGATCAGGGGAAAGGAGGGAAGGCAACGATTACGGGAACGTCCAAAATAGACATATCCGGTGGAACGTTTACTCCCGAAGGTGGGCAAGATTATGGTGACTTCTATCCCGGACATGACCACAACGGCATCGCCATCGTGGGCGGTAGTATGATTGTGGATGAAGGCGATGCCATAGGTGACCACACGCTTAGTACAGCGAACACGGCTGTGACGGTGAGTGGCGGCACGATCAATGGTCACATCGTAGGCGGGCACTATACGACAGAGTCCGACGGGAAGAATACGCTCACGGTTACGGATGAAACGACCATTGACCTCACCGGCGGCAGCATCACGGGCAATATCATCGGCGGGCACTACTCGGCGAATACGTCGTCTCCGGATGAGCTGAATCTCGGCAATGTGACGATCACGGTAGAGGACGCGAAAATCACGGGTAATATCATCGGCGGCAGCTGGCGCGAGGCGACAGCAGCGCTGGAGACGACGGCCGGTGATAAGCAAAATAAGGGAGACGTGAGCATCTCCCTCACCACCGGCAGCCTGAGCGGCAATGTGTGGGCGGCGGGTTACCATGTGAATGACGCAGCGCTTACAGCTCACACGGATAGCACGGAGGTAGTCATCGGCAGCGGGTTCACCTTCAACGGCACCGGAGTGCAGACCATCAGCGGCGGCTACTCCAAGGGCGCGAGCGACAATTCTGACGTAGGCGAGGCCACGCTTCGCTTTACGGGTGCGACGTACACCAATATCGGCAACGTTGCCTTCAAGGACTTCTCTGAGATAGAGGTGCAGAGCGCCCAAGCGAATATCGACCTGAGCGCTAAAGGGTTCACGACAGAGTTTGATGCCCTCACCAAGACCGGGGTAGGCACCCTCACGCTGGGTACGCTGAGCTACACGGGCGGGACGCAGAATCACAAGCTCGGCCTGACGGTGAACAAGGGAGCCGTGGTGCTGACGCGTGCGACCACTCTCGGCGCGGTGCAGATCGCCAACGGGACGACCCTGACGCTGGTCGGCGTGGGCGGCACGATGGGAGACCTGAGCCTGAGTGGCGACCTGAAACTCGGCACGGGCAGCGGAAACACACCGCTCACGCTCACCATTACCGGCGAGCTGAATGTGACGACAGGGACAGGTGGACAGACAGGTGGGCGTCTGGTGGTAGACTCCACCGGCTTGGATGAGGAGACGGAGCTGGTGGCCTTCACCGCTGCCAATGTTACGCTGGGGAGCAAGCTGTTAGTAGACCTTTCGGCCTGGGATCTGGGGCTGGATACGGAGGAGAAGGAATACCGTTATCATCTCTTCAAAGGCCTCGGCCTCGGCGGGGATGACTGGACGCAGTATCTGGAGTTCACGGGTCTCGACGATGCGGTGGGCTGGAAGATCGACTATGAGAACGGCTACCTGACGCTCACCTACCAGCAGTATCACGATAAGTGGGTCTGGGAGGGATCTGAGGAGCAAACCTGGTCTGACACCGACTCCGGCGACTGGACTCAGGACGGCAAACCGGAAGGCAAGGATGTGTACTTCACCAAGGATGGTGAGCAGGGTCAGGTGCTCATCGATGAGGACGGCGTGACCCCGCATGCCGTATACGTGGAGGGTGGTTCTTACACCTTCGAGAGCGACGGTAACGGAGGCGCGGGTCTGACTGTGACGGATGGTATCGTGGTCGGCGGCTTGGGCCATGAGGCTGAGCTGGAGCTGAAGCTGGCCAATACGAGCATACCCAAGGTGACGCTGGAGAAAAAAGGTACTCTCACGGTATCGCACGAGGAGGCTCTGCAAATCGAAGATGATGGCGCTACGGAAGCTACGCAAATCATCTTCAAAGGCGGTACACTGGCCTACGGCAAGACGACTGGTGGCGCGTATGTGACGGCGGATCTGAGTACGCTCGTGAGCGCGGCCAGCACGGACATCGTACGCATCCGCGTGGGGACGACGGGGCTGGCAGCCGCCGCGCTGGACGATCCCGCCCCGGTGGTATGGGGCTCTGATACCGCGACGATAGCGAACAACGAGGGTATACGCCGCGCCCTGATGGATGGGCTGGACAAGACGGGTACGGATGCGCTGCTTGTCGAGTGGAAAGCGCAGAGTACGGATAAGTACACGGGAGGCGCCTCTGCTCGGGAGGGCACGCTGACCTTCCTGGTGCACACAAACGACGCCACCACGCTCGGCCGCAATGTTTCAGTAGCCGGCGGCGCTACGGTGGAGTACACGGCAGAGGGAAGCGGCACGCTGGATATTGCTGACACCTTCTCCGGCGTAGAGGTAGACGGCAAGACCATGACCGGTCGGGTCATCATCGGCGCGGAGGCGGCAGATACCGCGAAGTACAAGCTGAGCGGCGACCGCAGCAGCTTTGCCGGTACGCTGGAGCTGCGCGGCGATAGCGTTGACGACTCCGTGGATGTGGCCTCGGTAGCAGCGCTGGGCGGAGAGGACACGAGCCTGGTGCTCAACGGCCGCGCCATCAATCTGGCGGCGGGTGGCACTGTGAGCGCCGCCTCGATCGAGGTGACGGACGACACGGTGAACAAGCTGAGCGGCGACGCGGCTATCACCCTCACCACCGACAGCCTGACCGGCGGCGGTGTGCTCGCCACGGATGAGGAGCACGGTATTGCGGCCACGGATATCTCCGGCTTCACCGGCACGCTGGTGGCAGGGGATGCCGATGCCGTGTGGACGCTGACGGGCACCGATGCCTCCATCGGCGCAACGCTGGCGGGTAATGGTACGATCACCTTCAACTACTCGGATGGTGTGGTGCTCACCGGCGCTGTGGGTGATGCCACCTACGGCAAGGGCACGAACCTGGAGAACGCAGGCGAGGGCGAGCTGGTCATCCGCATAGCAGAGGAGAGTGCTCTGAGCAGCGGCGCGCTGATCACGAGCGCTACCGCAGGGGACATCCGCCTGGGTGATGCTGAGGGCACGGGCTTCTGGGCCGGCTCGAGCATCAGCGGCGACGGCGCCTTCGTGCTGACCAACGGAACGCTGCTCACCGCTATCACCGCCAAGGGCACTGCCACCATGCTCAATGTAGAGACAACGAAAACCGCCACGGGAGGCAGCACGGTGGATGCCGGCGGCACGAGCGGCCAGCTCTTCAACAAGATCACCCTCGTGGCAGACAGCTTGCTGAAGGGGGTGGCAGACGGCATCACCGTGAGCGACACGGGTAGCAAGCTCTGGCTGCAATTCGGTAAGAACAATGTATCCGCTGACGGCACCGGCTCGCATATGATCGAGTTTACCGACCCCGCCTCTAAGCTGAATATCACGAGCACGAACAGCGACAGATTCGTGCTGGACTTCAGCACATCCGGGCTAGTAAGCCTGCTGGAGCAGATGGTGGAGGGCGATGGCGCCTACCTGCACGTGACGAACGGAACGCTCAACCTCGATGAGTCGCTCTGGGAGGATGTGATGGGCACGAAGGGCAACGGCTACATGCAGCTGCTCTCTGCTCTGGGTATGGAGATAGACGAGGTGGTGAGCGGAAAGATTCACCTCATCGGCTACGTGAATGAAGTCTACCTCGTGCTGGGTGAGGACTCCGGCAAGGGGATGGATCATGAAGTGGATGGCTACGGCACGCTGGATGAATTCAAGGCCACGGTGGTGGCTGAGGGAGAGGAGCTTACCCTCACCCTCACCGGCCCGGTGGATGCCCCCGACAGCGGCGCGACGGAGCGCGAGAAGGAGCTGGGCGGCGGAGTCATCAACAACCTGGTGGGCGTGGAGGACTCCTCCCTGCGCCTGAAGAACGGCGACACGACACAGGGCCGCGTGACGGTGGTGCTCAACAACGAGGCGGAGTACCCAGATCTGCAGCCGGAGGAGGCTAGGGGCATCGACACCACCTTCATGGGCACCATCACGGCTGAAGAGGGCGTAGACCTCAAGAAGGCCGGAAAGGGCACGCTGACGGTGGGAAGCAGCAACGGCAAGGGAGGCTTGGATGTGGCTGAGGGCGATCTGACGCTCAGCGGGGGTGCGATTCGCGTAGAGGGAGATAGGGACGGGCAGCATAATCAGCTGGGAAGTCTCACCTTCGACTACAGCGAGGCCGCTGCGGCAGATGAGAAGCGCGGCGCTACCTTCGCCTACGGCACGACAGAGGTCGGCAAGATAAACGACTCCAACGGGCGGGATGCCTCGATAGAGCTGGAGAACAACGGCGAGCTGCGCCTGACCGGGGATATGACCGGGACGGACGCGCTCACGAATGTGACCTTCACGGGCGATGGCAGCGGCACGCTCAGCGTGGGCTCCGGGGCTGAGGTGGAGATCACCAGCGCAGACGCGCAGCCGCGCCTGACAGATGTGAACCTGCACGTGACGGAGGGCAGCTCTCTCTCCCTGACGGGCAGCACACAGATGGCGGGCGGGAGCATCAGCGTAGACGGTGAGGGCGGCGACTCGACGCTGCTGCTGGCCGGAAGCGCGAGCGTGAGCAGCGGGGATGTGCTGGTAGATGAAGGCGGTACGCTGCAGATGCAGGACTCCGCCGCGCTGAGCACAGATGGCCTCCTCACGATAGGGAAGGGCGGTGTGCTGCAGATGCAGAGTGCGGACGCAGAGCTCAGCGTGAGCGGCGGGGCCGAGGTGGAGGGCAAGCTGGACATAGGCGGCGCGAGCGCGGATATCACCTCACTGTTCGGCAGCGGCACGCTGGCGGCAAACGGTGGTGAGCTGACGCTGCGCGGACGCGACAACAGCTTCAGCGGTGAGCTGAGCGGCACGGGCGACCTCTTCGTCACCCGAGACTCAGCCCTCACGCTGCGCGGGGTGACGCAAGACACCACCGCCGGAGATAATCGCTGGGACATCACCAACGCCGGCACGCTCACCATCGACATCTGCGACAGCACGCACAAAGCCCCCACGAAGCTGGGAGATGTGACGCTGGAGCGCGGCTCGAACACGACCATCTGCCTCAACACGGATAACTCGAGCACGTCGCCGTTGGCTATCAACAGCCTGAGCTGGGAAGCCGATGCGAACCTGACGGTGAAGAGCACGGGCTACATGCCCATCAACGGCACGAGCATCATGCTGGCCGACTACGGGAGCGCCGATTTGAACGGAGTCGCAGACGACCTGAACGTCACGCTGGATGGCATGGCCTTCATGCACTTCAAGCAGAAGGATCTCTACGTGAAGGGCGGGCGGCTGATGCTGGGGATGGACCTGGTGCAGGAGAATCGCTTTACTGCCTCCGGGGTGTCGGAGAATAACCCCCTCGCCGGTGCAGATATGTTCTGGAATGCCAGCAGCCCGAACTCCGCCTACTGGCAGATGATCACCTCCCAACCGCAGATGGCAGCAAACTCAGACCTCTACCGCATGGTGGACGAGCTCTACAAGCTGAGCAAGGCAGGGGATGACGCCGCGCTGAACAAGGGGCTGGCGGCGGGCGCCGGTGCCTCCACCTCGGTGCTGGGCATGGCGCTGGCGCAGGATGTGCGGCGCCAGCTCTCCGCCATCCGCAACCGCGCGATGCTGGCGGAGGCGGAGCCGCGCAACTGGGATGACGATTCCCAGACGCTCTACCACATGTGGCTGAATGCGGAGTCGAGCTACCACCGCCTGGCGGCGGATGGGTATGCCCCCGGCTACTCGCTCAACAGCTGGGGCGGTACTGTGGGCATTGATGCCGAGGTGGAAGACGGGACGACCGTGGGTGTGGCGCTCAGCGCGATGTACGGTGATCTCAAGCCCAACTCGGCTGACACGGCGCGCGGTGACCAGGATACCACTTACTTGTCGGCCTTTGCCCGCGTGTCGGACGGCGCGTGGATGCACACGCTGGTGCTGACGGGCGGCTTGGCCAATGTGAGTCTGAACCGCACGGTGAACTGCGGCGGCTTCAGCTACGAGACGCAGGGTGAGACGAAAGGCTATGTCATGGGCGCCCTCTATGAGGTGGGCTACTCGGGCCTGCTCAACGCCTCGGGCTCTGTGGTGGTGCAGCCGGTGTTCAATGTGGAGTACCGCCACGTGGCGCTCGATGCCTACTCGGAGACTAGCCGCGGAGATGCCGGCCTGTCTGTGGATAGTATCTCGTACAATGTGCTGACGCTGGGTGCGGGTGTGCGCATGCAGGCTGCGGTGGGTGAAAATATGTTCAACCGCTCCGGCGTGCTGGAGATGCGCGCGCTTGTGAAAATGGATGCGGGGGACCGCACCGGCACGGCGAATAATGCGCTGATCAATGGCGATGGCACGCGCCGCAGGCTCGAGAGCGCCACGGTGGGCGCTGTGGGTCTGGAGCTCGGCGCCGGGGTGAGTATCCCGGTGGGCAGCAGCAGCGGGTCCGTGTTCTTCGATGCCTCGGTAGAGCTGCGCAGCGGGTACACCTCTGTGGATGCCAACGCGGGCTACCGCTTCGCGTTCTGATCCGCCCGCGCTGAGGCGTGCCGAAATGGAAGCGGCCAAGCTTCCCCGCTTGTCGGGGGGCTTGGCCGCTTTGGTGTGCCGGGTGGGAGGGGCAGGGCGCTTGTCAGGCCTTGGCCTGTGGGGGCGGGGTGCCGCCGTAGATGCTCAGCTGCAGGGAGCTGAGCAGGGAGTCGAGCTGCGCGAGCTCCTGCGGCGTGAGCTGCACGCGGGTGGAGCCGAAGTTCTCGCGGAGGCGCTCCTCACGCCGTGAGCCGGGGATGGGGATGATGTATGGCCGGCGGTGGAGGAGCCACGCGAGGGAGATCTGCGCCTCGGTGGCGCCTTTGTCGGCGGCGAGTTGCTGCAGGTGGCGGAGCAGGGGCTCATTGGCCGCGATGCCTGCGGGGGTGAATTGCGGCATGCGCTGCCGGTAGTCATCTGCCGCGGCAAAGGTGGTCTCAAAATGCGTGGAGAGCACACCATTGGCCAGCGGGGAGAACGCCACGAAGGCGATGCCCAGCTCCTCCAGCACGGGGAAGAGTGCCTCATGCCAGCGCGCCATCATGGAATAGCGGTTCTGCACGGCGGCCACGGGGCACACTGCGTGCGCGCGGCGCAGGTAGGCCTCCCCCACTTCGGAGATGCCCCACGCGCGGATCTTGCCCTCGCGGATGAGCTCTGCCATGGTGGCTGCCACAAGCTCGGGCTCCACGGCGGGGTCGATGCGGTGCTGGTAATACAGGTCGATGTAGTCCACCCCGAGGCGGCGCAGACTGCCCTCAACCGCGCGGCGGATGGACTCCGGCCTGCTGTCGAGGCGCTGCTGCCTGCCGGGCAGGTGCTGCACGCCGCATTTGGTCGCGAGGATGACCTGCTCGCGGATGGGGCGCAGCGCCTCACCCACGGGGGATTCATTGGCCACCGGCGCGCCTGCGGCATCGAAGCCGGTGTAGCACTCAGCGGTGTCAAAAAAAGAGTAGCCCAGGTCGAACGCGAGGCGGATGCGAGCGACAACCTCATTCTGCGGCAGGGCGGGGCCGTAGGCATGGCTGAAGCCCATGCAGCCCAAACCTATATCCGAAACCTGCCAATCGTGGATCCTCCTGCTCATCGCCTTACTTTTACCCTTTTAAGGCGCCCGGAGTCAAGCCTTTTTTTGAGCAGCCCACCCCCGCGCGGGCGCGGCGGCATCCTCCGCACATAGGAAGAAAAAAGCCGCAAAAAAATGAAAAAAAGATCAGAGATATCTTGAAAAGATGATAGAAGTGTGTTATGTTTGACGTTGCCGCAAGAAACTGTGGTTTGGGTGTGTTCAGACACATTCAAGAAGTCGTTATAACAGAAAGAAAGAATATGTTAAGTTCGTCTCTTAATCCCGATCGCGCCACATTGAACTTCCTGAATGCCTATACGGAGGAGGTTCGCAATGAGGGCGAGAGGATGCAAAGTGAAGGGGCGGTGACTCAGATTTTCGGCAACCACCTGCAGATACAGGGGCGTGTGGAGACGAAGAAGGGAGCGTTTCGCACGAGCCTGCGTTTGCAGGGTAACAGGTGGTTCGGCACTTGCTTTAGTTGTGAGGATGAGACCTTGGCCGGCGTGTGTTTGGTGGCCACGATGATTGAGCGCCTTTTCCGCGGTCCGAATATGCCCGAGAGTCCGAATGAGCTCAATGAGATTCCGCTCATGGATGTGCTGGAGGACAAGCTGGGGCGTGATTTGGATGCACGCGAGGCAGAGTATGTGTCCAAGATCGAAAAGCGCTACCGCCGATACTCTTCTGACCAGAAGCTGCTGGATCATGATCTCGTGCGCCTGAACCCGAATTGGCCCATCACCGGCTATGACGCGCTGGAACTCTGGCCCACGCCGCCGCGCAATATCCTCGAGTTCTGGAACTACATCGCCTACGCCTTTGCCAAGCGCCGCCTCAGCTTCCCGGATTTCATGAGCGTGGTGACTGACCTGAGCAAGGTGCAGGCCCGCATCCGCGCCTGGGAGCGCGAAAAGGAGGTCGGCAAGTGGTATGAGCGTATCCAAAGTGTCAATGAGCGCCCGCCTCAGCCCCCGCGCAAGAATCTGCACATGCGCCTCGTCTCCACCATCAACGAAGCGCGCTTTGAGTTCCGCCACACGGATGATGAGGATTGGCAGCCCATCCGCGAGCAGGCGCAGCTGGAGGAGCTGATGCATCATTTCCTCAAGGGCGCGCTCAAGATGGATCCGCAGTCGGACATCCTGCTCAATGTGCTGAGCGATTTCTGCGAGCGTGAGAACTCCGTGGTGCTGGACTTGGATAAAGAAGAGGCCTGCTGCGTGATGAACCGCCTCTTCCACCAGCCGGCGCTCAAGGGCTATTTGGTGAACTTGGATGACTGCTATTTCAAGGTGGTCAAGGAGCCGCTGAAGTGGATCTGCATAGATGACCCCATCGTCCCGGATTGCTACGGCCTGCAGCTTGTGACGGCGGCGGGGGTGCATGTGACTCACTCCGTGCGCCAGCTCCCCGGCTTGGTGGAGCTCTACCAGTCTGATGAGACGGTGTTCCCCGGGCCTCCCCGCTGGCTGGAGGGCACGGAGGTGGAGCCGCGCTATTCGATCCCCAAGACGGTGATTGACAGCTTGGACGGCGTGGAGTTCTTGCGCAAGATCGGCGCCACCCTGCCGCCCAGCATGGAGGAGCGCGTGGTGGATATCGAGATGATTCCCACCTTCCACATGAAGATTGTGCGCGGGCTCACAAGCGCTGATGCCGAGCATGTGCTGCTGGAGGTGAGTGCTCAGGATGAGCCCGGCCGCCGCAAGGAGCGCCTGGGCAAGGATGATTGGGAGGTGCTGCGCCAGGTGCAGGTGAAGGACCGCACGCTGCTGCGCTTCATCCGCGATTACCTCTACCCCATCCCCTCCATGCTGGAGGAGATGTCATTCACCTACGGCCTCACGCGCCGCAAGGAGGACAACGAGCCGCCTCTCTCCTCGAGCCGGCCGGATGAGTTCCGCCTCAATGAACCTGTGTTTGAGGTGATTGACAAGTGGCTGGCCTCCATCTACGACCCGGAGGAGGAGAATGTGCCCTCCAATGTGTTCAAGACCCGCATCACCAAGCAATTCCCCGAGAAGTTCGCGCAGTGGGTGCGCAATATCCCCGAGACGGTGCATGTGGAGATGGACGCCAACCTGAACTCGCTGCTGGAGGATCCGGTGTCTGCGCCTGTGCGCTTTGAGGTGGTGAGCCAGGATATTGACTGGTTCGACCTGCGCGTGGTGATTGATGTGGAGGGGGTGTCGCTGACACCGGAGCAAAAGCGCTCACTCGCGGCGGCGCGCGGCGGCTATGTGCGCATGGATGACGGCCGCTGGATGCGCTTGGAGATCAAGCTGGATGACTCGCAGCGCGAGACGGTGACCAAGCTGGGTCTGGATCCCTATGACCTGTCCGGCGAGACGCACCGCATGCACGCGCTTCAGTTGGCAGATCCTCGCGCCGCGGAGATCTTCGACCCGCAGGCGTGGGAGCGTATCCGCGAGCGCACGGCAGATATTCAGATCGACGTGCGGCCGGATGTGCCCTCCAGCCTGCAAGCCACGCTGCGCCCCTACCAGATCGAGGGCTTCCATTTCCTGGCCTACTTGGCGGTGAATGGCTTTGGCGGTATCCTGGCGGACGACATGGGCCTGGGTAAGACGATTCAGTCCATCACCTACGTGCTCTGGCTGCGGGAGGATTACCAGCGCCGCCATGCGGCGGATGAGGCGCCCGGTCGCGTGCCGCCGGTGCTCATCGTGTGCCCCAAGTCGGTGTTGGATGTGTGGGCGGGCGAGACAGAGAAGTTCGCCCCCGGTGTGCGCGTGTTGGTGATTCGCAACAAGGAGCAGGCAGATGTGGAGCGCATCCTCAGCGAGGTGGACATGGTTGTCATCAACTACGCCCAGCTGCGCGTGTGCAGTGAGCAGATCAACGCCATCAAGTGGCTCACCGTCATTCTGGACGAAGGTCAGCAGATCAAGAACCCTGATTCCAAAGCGGCCAAGGCCGCCCGCGAGATCACGGCATACAACCGCCTGGTGCTTTCGGGTACGCCCATCGAGAACCGCCTGCTGGATATGTGGTCGCTCATGGCCTTTGCCATGCCGGGCGTGCTAGGCAGCCGCGCGTACTTCAAGAAGAGATTCGACAAGCGCAAGGACCCGCAGAGCCAGAACCGCCTGGCCGCGCGTCTCAAGCCCTTCCTGCTGCGCCGCACCAAGCGCCAGGTGGCCAAGGACCTGCCGCCGCGTACCGAGGAGGAGGTGAGCGCCAAGATGGAGGGCTTCCAGCTGCAGCTCTACCGCTCCGAGCTGCGCAGCATTCAGCAGGCGCTGCTGGGCATGAACTCCGACGAGCAGGTGAAGAAGGATTCCTTCGCCATCCTCCAGAAACTCATGCGCTTGCGCCAGATTTGCTGCCACCCCGCGCTGCCGACATGGGCCAAGGATACGCCGGCCGAGAAGCAGAAGTACATCAACGAGGAGAGCGCCAAGCTCAATGCGCTTTTCTACCTGCTCGACCAGCTGCGTGATGAGGGGCACAAGGTGCTGGTGTTCTCGCAGTTCACCCGCATGCTGGAGATTATCCGCTGGCGCTTGGAGGCCAATGGCTACCCGTTCCACTACCTCACCGGCCAGACCAAGAACCGCAAAGAGGTTATCGAAAGCTTCCAGACGACCAAGGATCCCAGCGCCTTCCTGCTCTCGCTCAAGGCCGGCGGCGCGGGTCTGAACCTCACCTCCGCTTCCTATGTGGTGCTCTATGATCCGTGGTGGAACCCCGCTGTGGAGAATCAGGCCATCGACCGTACTCACCGCATCGGCCAGAAGAACAAGGTGATTGCCTACCGTCTCGTGACCAGCGATACGGTGGAGGAGAAGATCCGCATGCTGCAGAGTCAGAAGAATCAGCTTGTTACCAATGTGCTGGGTGATGAGGGCTTTGCTGCGAGCTTGTCCGTGCAGGATCTGCAGTTCATCCTGGCTCATGGGGGTGATGATAATGATGATGACTCCGAGCCGCCTCTGGATGCCTAACCCGCCTGTTGCCTGTGCTTTGTGAGCGGTGCTTTTGCCAGATGCGCGCTGTGCCTGCTGTGCCTCGCCGTGCTGGGCTGCGGAGAGAAACGCAGCTCAGCCGAGCGCGCGGCGGAGCAGGGGGTGCTGCTGCTGGGCAATAATACGGAGCCGCAAAGCCTTGACCCGCACAAGGCCACGGCCGTGGCGGATGGCAAGATCATCTGCACCTTGCTGGAGGGGCTGGTGCGCCCGGATGCTCAGGACCCCACGCGGGTGCACCCCGGCATGGCTGAGAGCTGGGAGCACAATGCGGACGCGAGTGAGTGGGTGTTTCACCTGCGGGATGCCTGCTGGAGCGATGGCTCACCTGTGCGGGCGCAGGATTTTGTGTATGCCTACCGCCGCTTGCTGCACCCGCAGTTCGGCGGCCGCTATGCGGAGATGCTCTACCCGCTCCAAGGCGCCCGGGCATACAACCGCGGCGAGCAGGGCTGGGAGCAGGTGGGCGCCCACGCGCCGGATGCGCGCACGCTGGTGCTCCGGCTTGAGGTGCCCACGCCTCACTTGCTGCGCCTGCTGCTGCACTACACGTGGTTCCCGCTGCCCGAGGCTTGGGTGGAATCTCACGGCGGGATGCTGGATCGCCGCAGCGCCTGGGCTACTCCTGAGGCCTGGGTGGGCAATGGCGCCTATGTGCCCGGCGAGCACCGCGTGAATGATTTTCTGAGTGTGCACCCCAATCCGCGCTACTGGCGCGCGGCGGAGGTGCGCAACCGCGGAATCCGATTCCTGCCCATTGTCAATGGCTACACGGAGACGCGTATGTGGTTCGGCGGCAAGCTGCATATCACGAATAATGTGCCGCCGGAGATGATCGACTACGCCCGCGCCCACGCGCCCCGGGCGTATTGCCAGGATGCGTACTACAGCACCATCTTCTACCGCCTCAACACGCGCCGCCGCCCGCTGGAGGATGCCCGCGTGCGCCGCGCGCTCTCGCTGGCGATTGACCGCGAGGCCTTGGTGAACCGCGTGGTGCGCGGCGCCGGCGCCCCGGCGTGGAGCTTTACCCCGCCCTCAGCAGATTTTGCGCTGCCGCCGCGTGGGGACTGCCTGCTGAGCCGGGCTGAGCAGGAGGCGGAGGCGCGCCGCCTGCTGGCCGAGGCGGGGTATGCCGGCGGGGCGGGGTTCCCGACGCTGGAGCTCATGACGACCTCGCGCGATGTGCAGCGCGTGACGGCGGAGTGCATCCAAGCCATGTGGGCGCGCGTGCTCGGGGTGCATGTGGAGATCCACGCCTGCGAGTGGACGGCGTACAAGACGGCGCAGCAGAATGGCGCATATGATATTTCTTCCTCCACCTGGAGCGGTGATTACCTGGATCCCGCCACATTCCTGGAGCTCTGGCAGTCCACCAATGGCAACAACTGCACCGGCTGGGGGCTGCCGGCCTATGATGCCGCCATGGAGGCCGCACGCCGCAGCCCCGATGCCGCGCTGCGCACGGCGCACATGCTGCGCGCTGAGGAGTTGCTGCAGGAGGAGCAGCCCGTGATCCCCCTCTACTGGAATGAACGCACATACATGAAATACCCCGGCGTGAAGGGCTGGTTCCCTTTGCTGCTGGATAATCACCCGCTGGATGCGGTGGAGGTGCACCCGCTCAAGACGCCATGACTCGCTATATTCTCAGACGCGTGCTCCAAGGGGTGGTTGTCCTTTTTGTGCTCGAGACTCTCACCTTCTTCCTCGTGCGCGCCCTGCCGGGCAATCCCTTCATGGGGGATCGCAAGCTGCCGGAGCATGTGCTCGCGCAGCTCAACAGCCTCTATGGCCTGGATCAGAGCGCCTGGGTGCAGTATGCGCATTATTGGAAAGCCATCCTGCTGCAGGGGGATTTCGGCCCCTCGCTGGTCAGGGAAGGCGTGCAGGTGTCGAGCATCATCGCCCAGTCTTTCCCGGTGTCCCTGCTGCTGGGGAGCAGCGCCATGCTGCTGGCCGTGGGGGTGGGCATCCCCGCGGGGATGCTGGCGGCCTATGCGCGCAACCGCTGGCCGGACGCGCTGCTGATGCTGGCCGCCATCGCCGGGGTCTGCATCCCTTCGTTCGTGGTGGCGCCGGTGCTGGGACTGACGCTCGGGATGCACTTCCCGGGGCTGAGTGTGGCCGGGTGGGATGATGCGCTCTGCGTGGTGCTGCCGGCGGTGGCGCTCGGCGCGGTGAATGCGGCATATGTGGCGCGGTTGACTCGCGGGGGCATGGTGGAGGCGCTCTCTTCTGATTTTGTGCGCACCGCGCGCGCCAAGGGGGCCGGGCCGGCGCGCATTCTCTGGGTGCATGCGCTGCGCTGCGGGCTGCTGCCGGCGGTGTCCTACCTGGGACCGGCTTTTGCAGCGTTGATCACGGGCTCCTTTGTGGTGGAGACTTGCTTTCAGGTGCCCGGCATGGGGCTGCATTTTGTGAACGCCACGACAGATCGTGACTATTTCCTCATTCAGGGGCTTGTGCTGTGCTACGGGGTGCTCATCGTGGCGGCCAACCTGGTGGTGGATATTGTGCTGGTGCTGATGAACCCCCGACTCCGCACATGATGCTATGAAGATGATGAAGCAAGCTCCCACCGGCCATTCTCTCTGGGCAGATGCCCTGCAGCGCCTCGTGCACCACCGCGCGGCTGTGGTGTCGGCCGCGTTTTTACTGCTCATGGTGGTGGCGTGCTTTGTGCTGCCGCTCTTCCCCTGCATTGCTCACCCCAACCTCACGGATTTGGACCACATCGCTGAGCCGAGCAGCTGGCGCCACCTGCTGGGCACTGACCACCTGGGGCGCGATATGCTGGCGCGCGTGCTCTACGGCGGGCGCATCTCCCTGCTGGTCGGGGTGGCTGCCACGGGGGTGTCCCTGGTGCTGGGGCTGGTGTATGGCCTGGTGTCAGGCTATGTGGGCGGGCGAGTGGATGCCGCCATGATGCGGGCGGTGGATGTGCTCTTTGCGCTGCCGTTTATCGTGCTGGTCATTGTTTTCTCGCTGAGTATTGAGGAGCCGTGTCGCGAGCTGACTCAGGCAGTTGTGCGCGCGACGGGCTGGAGCCGCGAGAGTGTGGCGCCGCTGCTGGGGCTCGCGCCGCTTTTCCTCGCCATCGGCGCGCTGGGCTGGCTGACGCTGGCGCGCATTGTGCGCACGCAGACGATGGTCATCAAGGAGCAGGAGTATGTGCTGGCGGCGCGTTCTCTGGGGCTGGGGCACGCCTCCATCCTCTTCCGCCACATTGCGCCCAATTTGCTGGGCTCGGTGATTGTGTACACCACGCTGGCCGTGCCGGGCATCATGCTCACGGAGTCCACGCTTTCCTTTATCGGCTTGGGGGTCAAGGCGCCCAATTCCTCGTGGGGGACACTCATCAAGGAGGGGGCAGACCGCATGGAGGTGGCGCCGGCTCTGCTGGTTTATCCCGCGCTCTTTTTCTGTCTCACTCTGCTGGCGCTCAATTTCTTGGGTGATGGCTTGCGCGATGCGCTGGATCCCAAGTCGGCCAAGGATTGAGCGCTCGCGTGCCGCGCGTGGGTGGTCACCGGCTCAGATCTGGAAAGCCCAGCGGAGGTATTTCAGGGATTCATTCCATACCTTGGTATTGGTGCTGCCGAGCACCACCACGATGGCAGATTGGCCATTCATGGAACCGCAGGAGATGAGGCACTTACCCGCGGCGTTGGTGTAGCCGGTCTTCATGCCCTGCACCCAGGAGTACTGCTTGAGAAGCTTGTTGGTAGATTTGATATCGCGCATCGAGCCATCTGCCAAGCGGAACTTGAACTCGGGGATGTTGACATAGCTGCGGATGGTGGGGTTGTTGTACGCGTAGCAAGCCGCGAGCGCCATATCGTAGGCGGTGGAGTACTGCGCGGCAGGCAGGCCGTTGGGATTGGCAAAGTGGGTGTTGTACATGCGCATGCGGCGGGCGCGGTCATTCATGCGGCGCACGAAGGCGGGCACGCTGCCGGCGGTATCGCGCGCCAGCGTCACCGCCACGTCATTGTAACTGCCGGTGAGCATGGCCTTGAGCAGGTCACCGCGGCGGTAGCGCGTGCCGGGTTTCAGGTTGAGCTTGATCGGCTGCACCTTGCCATCCTGCGCATCCACTGTCACCATCTTGTTCAGATTGCCGGCATCTGTCACACACAGCGCTGTCACGATCTTCTGCGTGCTGGCCACTTGGCGGCGGGTGTGGGCATTGTATGTGAAGAGGGTGCGGCCCGTGCGCGGGTCGATCACGCAGACTGCGGCGCAGTCCGGCTTGGGGGCGGGGGTGCTCGGCGTGCTGAGCGGGCGGGTGGGGATGAGGCCGCTCTGTAGCCCCGGGGTTGCCGCTGTGGCAGCCGTGGGGATGGGCGCTTGCGTGTGCGCTACGAGGGGGCGTGCTTGGGGGTTGCGGTATTGGGCCGAGCGGGCGGTGGGGGGCTGCTGTTGGGAATTCCAGGAGGCCGAGCCATCGGCAAAGGTGTTTTGGCAGGAACTCGTCAGCGCGAGAAGTCCGAGGACAGTCGTAAGAACCAGCGTGCGCATGTGCGAGAGGATACACTCTCGGGGCTTCATTGTCAAGCCTACGCTTATTCTGCCGCCGCACGCCGGGGTGCGCGGGGGAGCTCAAGCCTCTGCATTCCAGATGAGGCGGTTGTCTACTATGGCGGCGCAGAGTTTGCCGCTGTCGCGCAGCCATGAAAGGTAGGAGCGCAGCGTGCAGCCCAGCAGGGCGTGCTGCTCCGGGCTGAGCTGCAAGCCGAGCTCTCCGGCCATGCGGGCGGTGATGTCCTCATGCGTGAGGGCGCCGGCGCGGCAGATGGCGCAGATTGTGTCCGCCACGCTGTGCACGGCCTCCTGATTCAGCCGGGCGAGCTCGCGGATATCTGCCGCCGGTGCGGCGTGGGAGGGGATGACCAGCCGCGCTTCGATCTGCGGGAGCTGGCGGAGGGTGTGCAGGTGGGCGGCGGGGTCACAGAGGAACCAGACGCGGTGTTTGGCCAGCGTTTCCGGGGCGGCGAGTGCATCGGCCGCAAAGAAGACGCCATCCGGCGTGAGGTAGCCCACCATGTCAAAGGAATGGCCGGGCAGGGGGATGGCGCGGAAACCCTCCGGCAGGTCTTCCGGGCAGAGTGGCTCTGCCGCACTTTCGGCGGCTTGCAGGAATTTGCTGCGCAGGGCTCGGCCGGGGTTGCCGCCGTACAGAAAGAGCGGCTCAAGCGAGGGGTAGCGGGTGAATGCGCTCTCGATGCCGGGGGCGTAGATGCGGCAGCCTGTCCGCGCTTGCAGATATTGGTTGCCGCCGATGTGATCCGCATGAGAATGCGTGTTGAAAATAGCGCGCAGGCGCCACCCGCGCTGCTCGATGAGCCGGCGCAGGGCACGGCCGGCGCTTTTGTCGCCTCCGCTGTCGATGAGGCACACCTCATCCCCACCCAAGCGCACCAGCCCCACCTGGGTCGGCCCGGGGAGGTAGTAGGTGAGTTCCGATACCTGGACAAGCTCTGCTGCCATCGCTCGCTCTCGTGCGTGTGTGTGGGGGGGGGCTATTCGTAGCGGCGGCTTTTCAGGCGGGCGGCGCGGAGTTTTTCACGCTCGGCGTGGGCGCGGCGCCCGTAGACCGAGCCGGGGACGGCGTCGCGCACTTGCTCAAGCACGCGGATAGCCTCCAGCAGCTTTGCCTCTGTGGCAGGAGTGTGCGCGCCGGTGTAGCCTGCGGAGTATTGCTGCATGAGGGCGGGGTAGAGGCAGTGCAGGCCGATGAACTGCTGCATCTCAGCCGCTACCTCCGGGTGCTGCATGAGCTTGTACATGTTTTCAATGAGGCGCGCCTGCTCTGCGGGGGAGGCGCTGCGCTGCATGGAGTGGTGCAGGTAGTAGAGCTTGGCCAGCAGGGAGCGGTGGCGGGCGTGCTCTGCCCGGCCGGGGGCGCCGGCCTGAGCTTGCGCATGGGTGATGCCCTCTGCCGTGAGCCGCCGCAGCGTCAGCGCTGCATACGCGCCCTGCGCATCGCGGAGCACCAGGCAGGGAAGCTGGGACACCCCGGCGGAGATGGCGCGGGCGTGCAGGTGGAGGGCGGCGGTGTCCGGCGCGTCTGCGGGCAGCGCGACCAGCTGCAGCGTGGTGCCGGCGGGCAGCAGCGGCTGCACCTGCCGGCGCAGCTCGGCGGCGTCATCTCCCGGCGCGTGGTACAGCTCCCACTCTGCCGCGTAGGCGCAGCAGGTGAGCCCCATCAGCCCCACGGCGAGCCGGCGCAGCAAGTTTTTCATGAGTCCGCCCGGCTGATGGTAATGCGCTTGAAACGCGCCTCGATCGCCTCCGATTCCGTCTTGATGCCGGGCATCTTTGCCAGGGCAGAGTGCACGAGGCGGCGGTGGTAGGCATTCAGGGGCTGGGTGAGTGTGGATTTGCCGCTGGCGAGCACCCGCTCTGCCTTGCTCTTGACAGATTGCAGCAGCTTGGCCTCACTGCGCTCGCGGTAGCGGTCGCAATCCACCCGCAGGCGGGGCGCCTCCGGCTCCTGCAGCACGATGAGGCGGTTGAGCAGGTACTGCAGATCATCAAGCCTGCTGCCGTTTTCGCCGATGATGAAGCGGGAATCCGGGCTGGTGATCATGAGTTGAATCTCCTCGCCGCCATCCCATGTGGTCTGGATGGTGCACGAAAAGCCGAGAGATTGCAAAATGCTCTGGGTGAGCTTGGTAGCAGTTTCTGCGATTTGTTCAGGAGTATTCATAGCGGAAGATAGACGTGTCGCTGAGAGGTGGCACAGGGCGCAGCCCCGCTTATCGTGCCAAGTATAGCACATTGGAAAAAAATGTCAATCCATTGCCGAGCGGCAGTCAGGTGGGCGGCGCGGGTGGTGCGTGTGCGCCGGCGCGCCTCTTCTTGATCTTTTGCTTCCTGAGTACGCATTGACAGGGTGGGGGATTCGTGTTATGATGCTGCCGGTTTTCACACGAGTAAGGTATGATGACGTTTTATGAAGAATTAGAGTGGCGTGGGCTGATCAACCAGATATCCAGCCCGGAGTTGATTGAGAAGCTGAATCAAGGCGGCATGACTTTTTACATCGGCACAGATCCTACTGCTGATAGCCTGCATCTTGGGCATTATTCCAGTTTCCTGATCTCCAGGCGCTTGCAAAAGGTGGGTCACCATCCTATCCTGCTGGTAGGCTTGGCGACCGGCCTCATCGGCGACCCGCGCGGCACTGTGGAGCGCGAGCTGAAGGCTGAGGCGGAGGTGAGGCATAATTACGAGTGTCTGCGGGCGCAGGTGGAGCGCCTTTTCGGCTTTGAGGTGGTCAACAACTATGACTGGGTCAAGGATCTGAATGTCATCGACTTCTTCCGCAACTACGGCAAGTACATCAACGTGGGCTACATGCTCAGCAAGGATCATGTGCGCCGCCAGATGGAGACGGGTATCTCCTATGCTGAGTTTTCGTACATGCTGATACAAGCGATTGACTTTAAGCATTTGCATGAGACGCGTGGGGTGGATTTGCAGGTGGCCGGCAGCGACCAGTGGGGCAATATCACCACGGGGATTGAGCTGATCCGCAAGACGACCGGTGATGAGGTGTTTGCGCTCACCATGCCGCTGGTGACAGATTCTCAGGGCAATAAATTCGGCAAGAGTGAGGGCAATGCGCTGTGGCTGGACAAAAATAAGACCAGCTCGTATGAGCTGTATCAATTCCTCCTCAATTCGGAGGACTCGCAGGTGATCACCTACCTCAAGCGCCTCACGTTCCTCACTCCCGAGGAAATCATGGATATCGAGGCTCAGCACCTCGCCCAGCCGGAGCTTCGCCTGGCGCAGAAAGCGCTTGCGCGTGAGATTATCACCGATCTGCACGGCGCTGAGGAGTTCGAAAATGCGGTGCGCATCAGCGAAAAACTCTTTGCCGGCGACTACGAGAGCCTGTCCCTGCGCGATATCAAAGCCGGCTTCTCCGGGGCGCCGCAGGTGCAGCTGAGCCCCGGCCCCTTAGTGGAGGTACTTGTGAGCTCCGGCGTGTGCGCGTCCAAGCGTGAGGCGCGTGAGTTTGTGAACAATGGCGCCATCTCCGTGAACGGCAAGGTGGAGCGCGACCCGGCATTCGAGCTCTCGCCGCAGATGGCGCTCGGGGGGGAGGTTGTCATCCTCCGCCGCGGAAAGAAGAAGTTTTATCTCGGCTCCTTTACCGCATGAAATCCGCCGCCTGGATCATCTTCGCCGCCGCTGTGGCCGGCCGGCATTTGCTTCTCGCGGCAGATCCTGCCGCTGAGGAGCAGAGCCGCCTCCCGCGCGTGCCCTCTGAGGAAGAGGTGCAGCAGCAGCCGGAGTCTCAGCGCCTTGCTGCGCGCCAGAGTGTGAAACAGGTCATGCTGCGGCGCATCATCCGCCTCAAGGCTGAGCGCCGCCGCCTCACGCCCGAAAACTCCGCCGCCTGTGTGGCCCTGGCCGCCCAGCTCCACGCCCCGGCGGAATTGGTGGAATTGCTGCGCCTCGAGACCGCCGGGCCTCTCGGCGGGCGGGATTTGTATGAGCACAGCCAAGCGCTCAGCAAGCTGGTGCACGCATATGGAGTGGATGATCTGCAGATACGCCTCTTTGTGGAGGGGCTGAACTTCACCCCCCAAGAATGGGCAGATATCGCGGAGTGGCTGCCCACGGAGAGCGTATTCAACATGGTCTCCCGGCGCTCTATCTCCAATGAGGAGTTGGAGTTCCAGTTCACCCTGCTGGCGGATTTGTACTCCCGCCTGGCTGCTGAGTATGAGGAGATCACCAACCGGGAACAGGCTGATGCCGCGGCGGAGCGCCTGCTGGGCCTGCTGCACAGCTATGACGCCGTCATGCCGGCGCGTCTCGTGCTCAGCGGTGGCCGCGGGGAGGCGCCCTCCGCCTCCGCGACAGACAGCCTGCTGCAGCCGGTGATCCGCCAGCTTGTGAAGCAGCGCCAGCGCCTGCGCGAGGCAGATTTTTTCGGCTCTCGCCGCTTAGCTGCGCTCGATTACATCTTCGGCTGAACCCCGCTTCCGCCAATACCGCAAAATTGTGGGCGCCTCTCTGAGCTTTAGGCTTGCTAAACAGGCAGAGGCGTGCTAGAGTGGGCGAGTAGTAAGCATATTCAACATTATGGCTATTAAACTGTTTATTCCCGGTCCCACCATTGTGTCGGACGATGTGTTGCAAGCGCTGAGCCTCCCGATGATCAGCCACCGCTCCAAGGCGGCTTCCGAGCTGCAAAAGCGCATTTCGGACAACCTGCAGAAGGTGCTTTTCACCCAAAATCGCATCCTGCTCTCCACCTCCTCCGGCTCCGGCCTCATGGAGGGCGCCATCCGCTCCTGCACGGCGAAGCGCGCGGCTGTTTTCTCCATCGGCGCGTTTGGTGACAAATGGTTCAAGATGGCCAAGACCAATGGCGTGCCGGCTGATAAGTTCTCCAGCACCATGGGCGAGCCGACTACCCCCGAGATGGTGGATGCCGCGCTGGCTACCGGCAAGTATGACCTCATCACCGTGACTCACAATGAGACCTCCTCCGGCGTGCAGAACCCGGTGGAAGAGATTGCTGAGGTGATGAAAAAATACCCGGATGTGGTGTGGTGCGTGGATGCTGTGTCCTCGGCGGCGGGCTCCAAGATTGAGACGGATAAACTGGGGATTGACGTGCTGATCACCAGCACGCAGAAAGCTCTGGCTCTGCCCCCGGGGCTGGCCATCTGCGCGATGAGCAAGAAAGCCTATGACCGCACCGCTGAGGTGGAAAACCGCGGGCTCTATTTTGACCTGCGCACGATCTGGGATTTCATTGACAAGAAAAACTACCAGTACACCTCCACGCCCTGCTTGTCGCTCATGTATGCCCTCGATAAGCAACTGCTGCACATTGTGAATGAAGAGGGTATTGAAAACCGCTTTGCCCGCCATGAAGAGCTGGCTCGCTTCACCCGCGCGTGGGCGGATGAGTACTTCCGCGTGTACCCGAATCGCAACTACCTTTCCAAGACTCTCACGGTCATTGACTCCCACCCCAAGGGTAAGGATGAAATGATCTCCATCCCTGAGCTCAACAAAGCTCTGGCAGAGCGCAATATGCAGCTGGGAAATGGCTACGGCGACTTGAAGGACAAGACGTTCCGCATCGCGCATATGGGTGAGCTCACCATGGATGACATGAAAGAGGTGACCGGCGCCATCGTGGAAATCCTTGGCCTCTGATGCGGGTTTTCCCCTCGTGAACCCAACCGGGCGCGGCCTGTGGGGGAGCGGTGGAGCAGGGTAGCCCCCCGGCGCTGCCGCCTCCCCCTCTCCGCGCCTCACATATGTCTGAAGCTTATGATCCCGCAATTCACACTCCCATACCAGGTCATGTATTACGACACCGATTGCGGCGGCGTGGTGCATAATTTGGCGTATTTGCGCTGGGTGGAGGAAGCCCGCTCGAAAATGGCCTCACAACTGGGGATTGACTGGGTGCGCTTGGCCAGAGAAGAAGACCAGCACACCGTGCTGGTGAGCCACGAGGTTCACTACCATTCACCCGCTTTCCTGGCAGATGATATCCGCGTCAACGGCTGTGTAGAACGCGTCGAAAAATCATCCATCTTCTTCTTGTTCGAAATCCGGCGCGCCGAGAATGACAAACTGTGCGTCACCGTGCGGCAGCGCTTGGCGCTGGTGCAGATGCCCCAGGGGCGCCCCCGCCGCATCCCTGAGCATTGGCATAAGCTTGCAGCCGAGCAGCCCTGAAAGCACGCGCCCGGCTGCGCAATCAAGCCCACACACGCGGGGACTGCGCTGCAGCAGCCCCCGCCACCGCGCGCGCTTACACCGCTGCCGCCATTTCTCCTCCGCGTGAGACTGGGGGGTGGCTCCCAGCGGCCATGGCCCGCGCGCACGCTCAGATTCAGCGGGCTGCGGGAAAGGGGGGGGGAGTTGCGCGGAATTGCTGGGTCTGTTTCAGTTTTGCTGGTAGAGCAACGGAGGGGTAAATGACAAAAAAAG
>JAFLSS010000026.1 GCA_022510805.1 Akkermansiaceae bacterium | reverse complement strand
GGAGCTGGGTGACCATGCGGCGAGCAAGGCGATGATTTCTTTTGTTGAGGGTAAGGCGGCGACTCTTGAGTTTGCTGCACCGCTGCTGCTGGAGTTTGATGCAGAGGATTTGTTCGACCTGCAAAATGAGCAGGGACTGGTGAGTTTCCGCATTTGGCTGACCAATGGATCTGTCTCCGGGGATGCGATAGACTTCACTTTCGGCAGCGGCTGGAATTCAATATTTTTTGCCATGACCTCCCCGAAACTGGCGGATGGCTGGGTGGAGGTTGCCGGTGATTTGTCGGGCGTGTGGTTTGCCTCTGAGCACACGACGGGTGGGGAGATCACGGGCGTGCAGCCGGGGGTATATGAGAAGGTGGTGGTGAATGCGGACACGCACTTGCAGCTCACGGCGGCGGGGACGACGCTGCGCTACCTGGAGGGCACGGCGGAGCTGCGGCTGGATGGCGAGGGCACGGCGGAGCTGCGCAATGATCAAGCCGCCACGCGCTATGAGGGCCGCCTGGTGGCGGAGAAGGGGGTGAAGCTTTACAAGACAGGGGCGAGTGAGCTGACGATGGTGGGCAATCTCACGGCGGATGCGCTCACAGTCGAGGAAGAGAGCGGAGCATTCATCATCGGCGCCGGGAGTCAGAGCCGTATCGGCGCGCTGGAGGGTGAGGTGCGGGTGGAGGGCGAGCTGACGCTCACGCGCGGGTCTGCCGGCTCGGCCGTGGTGAATGAGGGGAGCCTGGTGCTGCTGGGCGCCGCGAGCGGCGAGACGCAGCAGGGGCGCGTGAGCATGGGCAGCAAGGCGGCGCTGGAGCTGCGGGCGGGAAGCGATGCCGCCGCCGCGCAAGCCGGCGCAAATGTGCACCTGAGCGAGGGAATAGCATTCCGGAAAGACACCACCACCACGCTCACCTTCAACATGGCCTCCGATGCGCTGTGGAACCGCGGGGCGGGGCTGATGCTCACGAGCGATGGCGCCCTCATCATCGAGGAAGGGGCCTCATTTGTGGTGAATACCTTGCAGAGCGCGCTGCCGAGCGGGCAGAAGGGGAAGGACCTGGTGGATGTGGTGGTGATGCGCGGGGCGAGCCTGCGCGTGGTGGAGGAGTATGCGGAGGAGATGCTCCGGCTCGCGCCCGCAGCGGCGGGGGCAGAGGAGAGGCAACTCGCCGTGCGCGCCGGAGGCATTTTCCGCCTGTTCAATGAGGGGGTGACCCTGCGCACCAAGGGGAACGAAGTGCTGCTCAGCGCCACCTATGTGCCTGAGAGTGTGCTGCCGGAGGCAGCGCAGGGGAGCTCCGGGAATGCCCAAGCCGGGGCAGGCCTCATCGGCGGAGTCGGGGAGGAGAAGCTGGCGGAAGATGAAACGCTCTCCAAGGTAGCCTCGGCGCTGGGGGATATGCTGGCCGCCGGGCAGAGCCGCGAAGCCGCGCGAGTGATGGCGGCCGTGGCGGGCAGCACGGTGACGACGCTGAGCGCCGCGCAGCGCGACAGCCTGCGCTATGAGATGCTGCGCCTGCGGAGGCACGCTGCCGCGCAGCAGCCTGCGCCCGCCGCCGCGAAAGAGGCGCGCTACCGCGTGGTGAGCACCGCCAAAGAAGCCGCGAGCGAGCGGGGCGTGGCCGCCGCAGGCACCTGGCTGCACGCCTGGGTGGAGGGCACCGCCGGGCGGCAAAAGCGGCACACGCAGGGAGATGCCGCCGGGTACAGCCTCACGAGCTGGGGAGGCGCGGCGGGCGCGGATATGGCGCTCACGAACACGCTGAGCGTGGGCATAGCCATGAGCGCGCAGTATGGAGACTTAAAAGCCAGCGCGGCCGACACGGCGAGCGGGGATTTGGACAGCTATTACCTGAGCGCCTACGCGCAGTACAAGCCGAGCCGCTGGGGGCACACGCTGCTCATCACCGGCAGCCGCAGTGAGGCGACGCTGAACCGCACGGTGGACTACGGGCAGGGGAGCTACAGCACGCACGGCAGCACCGCCGGCGGCGGAATAGGGGCGTACTATGAGGTGGCGCGGGATATCAAGCTGAGCGGGCGGAGCGGACGGCTCAACCTGCAGCCGTATGCGGGAGCAAGCCTGGTGTACACCGAGCTGGGAGGCTACAGCGAAAGCGGTGCCGACGGCGCCGGGCTCAACGTAGGGCGGCAGAGGCAGACACTCCCCACCCTGGCGCTGGGCGCCCGCATGAAGGGAGAGGTGGGAGAGCGACTGCTGGGACGCAGCGCATACGGCGAGCTGCGGGTGAATGTGGCCGAAGATCTGCGCGAGGACAGCCGCGCGGCAGAAGTGGCGCTGAGGGCAAACCCCGCCAACACGCGCCGCGTGAACGGCGGCGGGATAGGGCGCACCGCGCTGCAAGTGGGAGCTGGGCTGAGCGTGCCGCTGAACAGCACAAGCCACGCCTACGTGCAGGGGCAAGCCGAGTTCCGAGAGCACGCCAGCGGCTGGAATGTGACCGCCGGCCTACAGCGCGCCTTCTGATCCCCACCCCCACGCGAACAAACACCCCAGCCCATCCCCTACCACTCTCGGGGGTGGGCTGGTGCCTTTGGGGGGGAAAGTACGAACGACGAGTGACGAATGACGAACGAAAAGATAGGCAGGCTCCGCCTGCGGGGCGCGGCTTGGGCTTATGCCCCACGCCGTACGGGAGCAAAGGTTGAGACAACATAGGCGTGTCTCACCGCCCACGCCCCACGCCCCACGCCCCACGCCCCACGCCACTCGCCACTCGCCACTCGCCACTCGCCACTCGCCACTCGCCACTCGCCACTCGTCACTCGTCATTCGTCATTCGTCATTCGTCATTCGTCATTCGTCATTCGTCGTTCCCCTTGGGGGGCGCGGAGGAGAAAAAAACTGCCCCGCTCATCGCTTCATAGGAGAGGAGAGAGAGAAGCGAGGAGCGGGGCAGGGGAAAGCAATTCGATTACTTGCGCTGCTGTTGCTGCTGCTGCCGGCGCTGCTGCTCAGCGAGGGCGGCTTGATTGGCCTCCAGCATGCGCTCAAAGAAGCCCTTCTTGTTGCTGCGCTTCTTGGCCTGCTTGTGCAGCTCCGGCTGCGGCAGGCGGCGGATGATCTGCGTCTGAATGATGGAGATGATGTTGGTGGTGGTCCAGTACAGAGCCAGCGCGCTGGGGTAGGTGTAGCAGAAGGCGAAGAAGAAGATGGGCATGAGGCGCATGATGCGCTGCTGCATCGCATCGCCGGTCTGCGGAGTCATGCTCATTTGGATGTACATGCTCAGCGCCATGATGATGGGCAGGATGTTGATGGGGATCTGGTAGCCGAGGATGGGCAGAGTGGCGATGGTGTCCATCTGCGAGAGATCCGTCACCCACGCGATGAAGGGCGCGCCGCGGAATTCTGCCGCTGTTTGCAGCACGTAGAAGAAGGAGAAGAAGATGGGGATCTGCAGGAGCATGGGCAGGCAGCCACCGGCAGGGGACACGCCGTAGTCGCGGTAGAGCTGCATGGTCTCAGTGGCAAGGCGCTGCTGGTCATTGCCGTATTTCTCACGCAGCTCAGCGATCTTGGGCTGCAGGAGGCTCATGCTCTTCATGCTGGTGTAGCTCTTGCGGTAAAGCGGCCAGATGAGGAGGCGCACAACGATGGTCATGGCGACAATGGCCCACCCCCAGTTGCCGAAGCAGCGGTAGAAGATGTTGATGAGCCAGTTCATCGAGTAGCTGATGAGGTGGAAGATCCCGTAGTCCATGATATGGTCGAGCTTGGGGAACTCCTTGGTCATGCCGTTGAGCATGAGGTTGAGCTTGGGCCCGGCAAAGAGGTCATACTCCAAGGTGTGGGTGCCGCCCGCCTGTTCGTTCTGCGCGGCTGCAAGGGTGAATTCCGGGACTCCCACGCCGAACTCCACACCTTCTTCGGTTTCGCCGGCGGGTTTGCCGGGGATGGCCATGTGCTTCAGCGGCGCGGCGTAGTAGGCATGCACCTCGTTACCACCGGTGGGGCGCAGGAGGGTGGCGTAGTACTGGTTCATCACGCCGCCCCAGCCGATTTTCTCGGCGGAGGTGGTGTAGAGGCGGTCCGTGGGGCTGCCGAAAAAGGGCTTGAAGCTGCCGGCGCTCTCCTTTTTGAACTTGTTGTCCTCGAGGCGGATGTAGTAGGTGTAGTTGGTCCGCTCCGCATCGGAGATGGGCCCGGCGGCGCCGGCATAGATGCCCCAGTTTTGGGCGCGGCGAGCCAGCGAGCCGTTGTTCTGCACGTCAACGCGCAGGTGCAGGCAGTAGGCATTGCCGGCGGTGCTGTCGCCGTCCTCTCCCTGCAGGGGTTTCAGGGTGTAGGTTTTGCGGATGGTGAGGTCATTGAGCTTGCCCTCGAGGGTGACCTGGCGGTCATGGGTGAGCTCCGGGACCACGCTGTAGATGGTGGAGTCAAACTGGGGTGCGGCGGACTCGCTCAGGGCGAAGAGCAGGGTGCCGATGCCGCGCTCTTGGCCGGCGCCGGAGTTGAGCTGCACGTTGTCCTGCAGTTCCGGCTTGGTGCTGTTGATGGCCTTGCCGAGCATTTCGATGCTGCGGATGGAGCCGCCCACGTTCTGGAAGTGGAAGCGCGCGACTTCGTTGTTGTCCGCATCGCGTGAGGTGAGGGAGGCGATCTCTTGAGCCACGGCCGGCGCCGGGGCAGCAGGGGCGCTGCTGCTCTCACCAAGCGGGGTGGTGGGATCTGCCGGGGTGGCGGCGGGATCTGCCGCAGCTGTGGCGGCGGGGGGTGCCGGAGGCGGTGTGTTCTGTGTGTTGTACCAGAAGTTGATCCCCAGAAGGACCAAGCAGCTGGTCACGACAAACCATGCAGTTTTATCCATAATGTTAGTTGAGAGGAGGGGTTAAAGGGTGATGGTGGGTAAGGGAAAGGGAACCGGCGGGAGTGTCAGGAGTGGGGCGGGTGCGCCGGCTTGTTGGCCGGGGGAACCGGGTCATGGCCTCTGCCGCCCCATGGATTGCAGCGTAAAATGCGCCAAAAGCCCAGCGCGCTGCCTTTCCATGGGCCGTGCACCTGAACCGCGCGGATAAAGTATGCTGAGCATGTGGGGGTGTACCGGCAGCCGGAAAAGGGCCCTGCCAGCGCGTGCATCGGTTTGCTGAGAAAGCGCTGGTAAAAACGGACAGACGCGATGAGAATAGACGTCAGCATGTTGGGCTGCTGGTGGTGGTGGCGCCGGGATGCTGCCGCAGCAGCTTGAGCAAATCGCGCTCGAGGGCGGCATAGTCCGCATGCTGCGCGCGGGCGCGCACAATGATGACCACATAGTGGCCGGTGGCAAGGGGGGCGCCGTGTGCCCGCAGAAGCTCGCGTACGCGTCTGCGCAGACGATTGCGGCACACGGCGTGCCCGACTCGCTTGGTTGCGATGATGCCGAAGAGTGAGTGCTCCTCAGCTCTGCCGAGGGGAAGCGGGGAAGTAGCGAGAATAAGAAAGCGCCCGGTGATTGATGCTCCCCGGGCGCGCACTTCGGCGAACTCGAAAGCTCGCTTCATCGTATGGCGCCGCTTCAGCTGCATGATGCGGGCAAGGCTTTACACGCCATGCTGGGTGATGTGGCGCTTGTAGTGCACCTCAGCGCCCTTGGGCAGCAGACGCTTGCGCCCTTTGGCGCGGCGACGTGCGAGGATGGCGCGGCCGTTCTTGGAGGCCATGCGGGCGCGGAAACCGAACTGACGCTTGCGACAGCGCTTGGAAGGCTGGTATGTTCTTTTGCTCATAAGAGGTTAGTTGATTTCTATGGAAGATTGTTGTTTTGCCCGGGAAACGGGGCCCCGCTATCACGGGGTGCCCCATCATACCCTAAAATCGACGTATGTCAAGCACCGTTCTCGAATTTTCGTGAAAAACGCACTTTCTTATGCGTCCTGAACCATAAATTTGAGTTCGGCCTCGCAGGTGACCTCGCCATTGACCAGGCAGCGCCCGGTGGCCACACCGATGGCTCCGCGCATCTTGGTGAGCTCTGTTTCGATGATGAGGACATCTCCCGGCACGACGGGGCGGCGCCATTTGACTTTGTCACAGCTCATGAAGTAGCCGATCTTGCCTTGGTTCTCCGGGATGCGCAGCATGAGGATGGAGGCGACTTGTGCCATGGCCTCCACTTGCAGCACGCCCGGCATGACGGGGTGCCCGGGGAAGTGCCCCTGGAAGAAGAGCTCGTTGATGGTGAGGTTCTTCTGGCCTGTGCACTTGGTGTCCCCCTCAAAGCCTAAGATGCGATCCACCAGCAGGAAGGGGTAGCGGTGCGGCAGGAGCTTGAGCACCTCATTCGTGTCGAGCACGGCATCTCCCGCCGGCAGTACCACCGGCTTGGGTCGCAGGGCGATCATGCTCTCGTAGGTCTTTTGAAGCTTGGCGGCCATCTGGGTGTTGATCCCATGGCCGGGCATGATGGCGATGACGTGCCCATGGATGCGGCGGCCGTTGAGAATCAAGTCGCCGATGAGGTCCATGGCCTTGTGGCGCGCGCACTCGTTGTGGTGGCGCAGCCCGCCGGCGCAGATGTATTGATCCCCCTTGATGACGATGGCGTTGTCCAGCGTGCCGCCTTGGATGAGTCCCTTGTCGAGCAGGGGCTGGATGTCTTCATAGAAGCAGAAAGTGCGAGCGTTGGAGAGCTCTTTTTCGTATGTCTCCGGCGTGATCACGGAGGAGAAGTATTGCGTGATGCGGCCTCCGGGGCCCACGGCGGTGACGGAGACGCGGAATTGCTTGTCGGGCAGGATGATGATTTGGGAGCCGTTCTTGTTTTCTACGGTGAGGGGCTCACGGATTTCCCAGATGGCGCACGGCGCATCCTGCTCCTCGATGCCGGCTTGCTTGATGAGGTTGACAAAGGGCTCTGCCGATCCGTCGCAGATGGGGGGCTCATTGGCGTCCATCTCGATGATGGCGTTATCGACCCCCATGCCGGTGAGGGCGGAGAGGATGTGCTCGACGGTGTGGACGTTGACTGATCCATCAGCCAGAGTGGTGGCGCGCTCGACGGTTTGCACATTCGCGGCCGAGGCCTCGATGAAAGGTTTGTCCGGCAGGTCTACTCGGCGGAAGCGCAGGCCGGTGTTCACCTCTGCGGGTTTGATGGTCAGCTTCACCGGCTGTCCGGTGTGGAGAGAAGTGCCTTGGATAGAGGCACACTTGCTGAGGGTCTTTTGTTTGATAGTCGCCATAACTCGCGGGAGATTGTACTCCTTTTTTTCTCACTTGTGAAGTCCAAATTTGCTGCTGTGCCTCTAAACTGAGTTGAGAATGTCATGAATGGACGCCGGAATTGCTTTTTTTCATGCTCTGGTGTGATTCTGACAGAATACGGGCTTGAAATGGAGGGGATTTTTGCTATACTTCCCCACATGAATGGTTTTCGTGTCACTATTCTCACGCTTTTGTGCCTTTCGGTAGGGCTGATGTTTTACGCTGTTCTTGTGCTGGTGCCGGAGTGGCAGGGGAATTACAGGGCTTACGAGTCCTCCAAGCGTATCATGCAGTATGATAAAAAGAATGATATCCACCGCCGGCAGATGGCAGTATTTGACCCGAATTACGAGTCCCCGGAAGTGGAGCAGGCCCGGCTTGGTGTGGAGGAGACGGAGCGCCGCAGTGAGCTCACGCTGAATGCAGCGGAGGAGAACAAGGTGCTTGAGTCTGCCAAGCGCCGCGAGGCTGAGGCGCGCGCCAAGGCGGCCGATGCTAAGGCCGGCGGGGTCTCTTCTGCGACAATCGGCGTGGTGGATTCCTACGACCCGGAATATGAGTATATCATCATCCGCCCGGCGGTGCGCTCTGCTTTCCCGATCAAGGCGATGCTCGCCGTGCGGCGCGATAAGCGCATTGTGTGTGAGGCGGTGGTGACACGTGTGGATGAGGAAACCGGCTATGTGGTGGCCAATGTGCGATTTGCTCAATTTGCTACTGCGGCTGACTCGGGGGTGGACGCTTCCTCCCAGGTGCCCGCCGCAGGGGATGAGGTGATTCCCTCTCCTTTCCTCAGTGTTGAGGAGCTGCGCCGCGGGGAGGGGGCAGGGGCTTCTGCCATGCTTCCGGGGGCTTCGGATGCCTCTGATGCTTCAGATTCTGACCGCATCCCCCCCGTGCCTGATGCGCCGCCCGCCTTCCTGGAAGAGGGGGCTGATCTCCCCGCAGATGCGGGCTCAGCGGCACAGCCTCCCGCAGCGCCGCCCTCTGATGAGGCTCTGCGCGCGATGGAGAGTATCTCGTCTGATGCGCCTTCCGACAACGAGAAGAGCGACACCAGCCTGCCTTCTCTCGATTCTCTGCTTCATCCTGTTTCGTATTGATGGAAACTTCTTCCAAATCGGTGCTCTTTGATCGGGCTCCCAGCTTTTCTTTCGAGTTCTTCCCGCCCAAGACTCCCGAGGGGGCGCAGTCTCTGCTCAACACTGTGGTCACTCTGCAGGAGTTCCACCCCAGCTTCGTGAGTGTGACCTATGGCGCCGGCGGCGGCTCGCGCGAGCTGACCCGCTCTGTGGTGCATGATATTCAGCAGCGCGGCATCCCCACTGTGCCGCACCTCACTTGCGTGGGCCACACGGAGGAGGAAATCTCCGATATTTTGGAGGGATACACCCGAGCCGGCGCCAAGGCAGTGCTGGCCCTGCGCGGTGACCCGCCCCGCCATGGCGCCTATGACCCCTCGCGCGATGCGTTTCGCCACGCTGCCGAGCTGGTGCGCTTTATCCGCCGCTGGGAGAGCCAGCGCCACTTGCCGTACCGGCTCACCATCGGTGTGGCGGGCTTTGCAGAGGGGCACCCCGGCACTCCCAATCGCCTCCGCGAGCTGGATTACCTGAAAGCCAAGGTGGATGAGGGGGCGGACTATATCTGCACGCAGCTCTTTTTTGATAATCACGCCTTTTTTGATTACCGCGAGCGCTGCCGCATCGTCGGGATTGACGTGCCCATCATCGCCGGCATCATGCCCGTCACGTCCATCTCCAGCTTCAACCGCATGGCAGAACTCTCTGCCGGCACCAATTTCCCCGCGCGCCTCCTCAAAGCCATGCTGCGCGCCGGGGGGGATAAGGCGAGTGTCGAGCGCATCGGCATCAACTACGCCAGCAACCAGTGCTGCGAGCTGCTGGATGAGGGGGTGGACGGCATCCACTTCTACACTCTCAATCGCTCGAAGGCGACGCTGGAAATTTACCGCAACCTCGGCATCAATAACTACTTCGATGTCGACCGCATCAAAACTCTTAACTTCCTCTACAAGTCCTGACTCTCAATATTATGGCCAACACGAACATGAACAGCGCGGAGCCTCAGCTTCTCACCCCCGAGGAGATGAAGGCAATTGGTGAAATCGAGCTTGGGCCCTCCCGCCACGAGCGCTTCTTAAACAACCACTACAAGAAGCTCATAGTCGGCATCGTTGCCTTCATGCTGCTCGCGAGCGCCGTCATCGTGTACGCCTCGTGGAAGTCTTGGCAAGAATCCAATGCCGCTGCTGCGGCGATCTCTGCCATCCGGGGGGCTCAGTCCGAGGCGGCTGCCGAGGAGGATCCCGAGGCGTTCTCGAACCTCATCGCCGGCTATCCTGGCACCCCTGCCGCCGCCACGGCTGAGCTCATGCTCGGCATGCAGCAGGCCGCCGCCGGCCATGAGCAGGAAGGTGTGCAGCGCCTTCAGCACATCATCGACAACGCGGCAGAGCCTTTCCTGCGCGCGCGCGCCCAGGCTTTCTTGGCCGGGTATTATATGCGCAACGGCGACACTGCCAAAGCCACTGCGCTGTGGCAGGCGCTGCAGCAGGACGCCGCCAACCCGTACCAAGCCCTCGCGCTGCTCATGCTGGGAGATCTCGCCAAACTCAGCGGGGATACAGAGCAGGCGCAGCTCCACTACACCAAACTCATGGAGGTATGCCCCTCTAGCCCGCTGGTTGCCCGCGCGCACCAGCGCTTGCTGCTCCTCGGTGTTGATGCCCCTGAACCTGTGGCTCCCCCGGCAGAGGATAAGCCCGCCGCCGATGGAGTCGAGTGGCCCTCCTCTTCCTCCCTGCTGCAAGGATTGCCCGCCACTCAGCCGGCAGGCATCTGAGCGCGGCAGCCCCCCTCATACCATCATCTGAGTCAAGAGCGGCCATGAGCATGTTTCGTGACAGGGAGGACGACCTCTCCGAAATCCAACGCCTTGTGGCCAAGCTGGCAGAGCCCGCCGGACGGCGGGCTTTCTCTGCCGATGAGTGGGCATTGGCCATGGCGGCGCATGCCCTCCGGCTGAGTGATGACCCCGACCAGCCGGATACCGCCGCGCTGGACCTCTATGCCGAGTTCACACAAGCCGCGTCGGTACACACACGCCGCAGCTCGCTGGAGCGAGTCGCGCAATTTGTCACCGCAAGGCGCGGGGCAGGGTGGAAATCCTTACTCCTCTATGCCTTAGGAGAGAGCCACAGCCCGGCCTTGAGCCGCCGCGCCTCCCTGCTGGCACTCACCCTCGCCCCCCCCGAGCAAGACAAGCGATTCACCGGCGCCGCCGCACTCGTGCACCTCATGAGCACCCACACATCCGCCACGCCGGCCATGCTGGGCGCACTCCTCAGCGTATCCGACCTCCGCCTCCTGCCGGAACTCGCGCCCCTCAGCCGCCTCACCACCGCCCGAGTAGAAGCCCTCCTCAGCGGCCTGGAAACCACCCTCAACAGCCTGAGCGCCGCCTGCCTGCAGCAACTCCTGGAGGCACATCCGGAACTCGCCGAAGCCGTGACACAGGCCCTCCTGCGCCTCGCGGCAGACACCCCCATGGTAGCAGATCTCGTGTACCCCATGCCCACATGGGCATATGAGAACCCCGCCCCACAACCCCTACACGCATGGGAGCTGCCGGAATACCTGGATCGCATGCGCCCATGGCTCACACCCCACCTGACGCCGGAGCAAATGCAGCGCCTACAGCAAGCCTATGCGTAAAATTTGCTTGCATTTTAACCCGCATTGGTGTACTTAAAGACCAGCCGGTCCCGTAGTTCAATGGATAGAACGGCCCTCTCCTAAAGGGCAGATGTGGGTTCGATTCCCGCCGGGACTAGCCGCTGCCGGGCAGGTGAATCCTTGATGCACCGCCCGGAGGCGCTGCTGGTGGCGGGATTGGGCGCGATACATGAAGTCAGGAAACCAAGACTTCCCTTCGCACCGGCGCTCAGAGGCCTTTCTTTATGCAGCCCGGAGCACGCGGATGCCGAGCCCAAAGCCGCTGGTGGTGGCCTGTGTGGCCGGCAGAACTCGGGATCAGAGGCCGGCACGCTCCAAACCCGGCGGTGCATTGGCGGGGAATGGCATCATGCCGGAGCTCGGATTCTTGGTAAAATGCGGATTTGGGCGCTTGTTGTGAGGCGAGAATGGGAAAAAACGAAAAAAAGTTGAAGAATGCAGCGAATTTGGATTGCCAAGAGGAAAAAAATCGTGTAGAATGCGCTGCCTTTTAGTGGGAGTGAGGTCCCCGGAACCTTTTTACTAAACAAGCAGAATAACATGAATATTCTCGATAAAATCGGACAAGAGCAGCTCAAGAGCGACGTGACGCCGTTCAATGTGGGCGATACAGTCAAGGTGCACTGCCGCGTGATCGAAGGCGGCAAGGAGCGTGTGCAGGTGTTTCAGGGTATTGTGATCGGCAAGCGCGGTTCCGGCGTGAATGAGGCGTTTACCGTGCGCAAGATTTCCTACGGTGAGGGCGTGGAGCGTTCCTTCCCGCTGCACACTCCGCGCATTGCCAAGATTGAGGTGGTGAGCCGTGGTAAGGTGCGCCGCGCTAAGCTGAATTACCTCCGCGACCGCGTGGGTAAGGAGGCGGTGACGGTGAAGGCTGCTCGCTAATGCCTCTCTCCGCTCGGAGAATTGAAGGCTCTTTTTTCATGACTCTCGCTTGTCTTTTGTGACGAGCGAGAGTTTTTCCTTGCGTTCGTTTCTCGCGCTGTGGGGTGTGTGGAGTGTGGGGGGCGGCGGGGTGTTTCTGCTGCTGCGCGGGGGCAGGGGAGCGGCGGCGCTGCGGCTTGGGATAGCAGGCTGGGGCGGATGCTGCCGCGCGGGGGCAGGCCGCTTGCCATATACCCGGGTGGAGCTCTTGTGAGCGCGGTGTTCCCAGGGGGTGCAAGTGTGGGGCTGAGCGCCGGCAGGGGGGCTCCTTGGGGTGTGTGCGCAGCGCTGGCCGGGGTAAGCTGGGACCGGTGTGTGGCGGCGCGCGGGGGGATGCGCGAGGTGGGCTTAGCCGCGGTACAGGGCTTTTCTATGCTGCCACAGGGCAAAGGCGGCGCAGATGATGTTGGGCAGCCAGAGGATGATGTAGGGGGTGATGCCGCTGACTTTGCGCGAGAGTTCGCAG
This sequence comes from Akkermansiaceae bacterium, assembly GCA_022510805.1. Classification (GTDB taxonomy): domain Bacteria; phylum Verrucomicrobiota; class Verrucomicrobiia; order Verrucomicrobiales; family Akkermansiaceae; genus Akkermansia. The sequence continues at coordinate 16,725 of JAFLSS010000026.1, read as the reverse complement.
AAGACGAGGGCGACAAAGTAGATGGCGGCTACGAGGATGCCGAGGGCGAAGCCGGTGGAGGTGTCGCGGCGGCGGGCGGTGATGGCTAGTGGCACGCCGATGAGTGAGAAGACGAGGCACGCGCAGGCGAAGGAGGCGCGCTGGACTCCCTCGGTGCGGAATGCCAGTTCATTTTTGGGGGGCATTTGTATCCGGTAGAAGGAGACCTCTCGCGAGGCATCTTCCATGAGCAGCTTGGCGCAGGGGAATGGCGGGGTGGCTTGCGCGGCGCGGACATAGCGCGACAAGTTGTCCGGCTCTAGTGAGCGCACGCGTTCCCAATGTGCGAGGGTTTCGGCGATCTCGCTGTTGGTGAAGCGGTTGGGCTTCATCTTGCGGCGGGTGGAGAGGGGGATATGGATGCGCAGGGGCATTCGGTCGATGAGCGGGAGGTTGGTGACATCGCCGCTGCCTTTTTGCTCGATGCTGGTGTTGTAGAGGGTGAGGTTGAGCAGGCGTTCCTTGGTGTCGAAATCGCCGATTTCGGCAGAGCGGGCATGCATGGCTTCGAATTTGGGCATGTCGGCGCTCCCGTTATAATTGTCCGAGAAGGGGTAGATGTGCAGGCCGAGGAGGGTGTCCCCATTCCGCCCTTCGATGTAGAGGCGCACGCGGTCGAGCCGGGTGAGGCCGCGGCCGGAGTTGAGGAGATTGCGCGGGTTGTCCATGGCGGCGCGCACGGCGAGATCGCTCATGGCGTTTTTCCCGCGTGGGGCGACTTCGATGTTGATGTAGTAGCAGAGCCCGGAGAGGGCGATGGCCATGCCGATGGCGGGGGCGCTGAGGCGCCACAGGCTCAGCCCTGCCATGCGCATGGAGGTGAGCTCATTGTCCGCTGCTAAGCGGCCGTAGACAAGGAGGACGGCGGTGAGGAAGCCCCAAGGTACGGAGAAGGTGAGTGAAAAGGGGATGACTTGCAGAATGAAGTCGATGACGATGCTGGGCGGGGCTCCGCTTTCTACGAGCAGGGCGTGCAGCTCTTTGAAGAGTTGCCCGAGCAGCATGAGCAGGGTCAGCGAGAGCACCCCGAGAAATGTCACCGCGATGAGCTGGCGTAAAATGTAGAAATCCAGCGTTTTCATTCCTCATCCATAGTAACACAGAGGAGCCCTACCTGCCAAGGGAAAAGATGGAAAGATTATAGGCGGGGCGCCGCACATCCGGGGCTTATCTGTTGCGGTTATCCTGCTCTTCTTGCTGGAGGTCGTAGATTTTCTGGCTCAGGCGGTTGATTTCCTGCTCCATTTCTCCTTGCTCTTTGCTGTAGGCGAGAGCTTCTTTGGCCGGGAATTCGTCCTCAAGTTCGCTGTTCACAGTTACCTTGGTGCCGATGCCGACTATGTGGTAGAGCTGCTCTGCCATGGCGCGCGGGGTGCGGATGCAGCCGTGTGAGAGCCGCTTGCCCGCCACGACTTTGCCGATGTGCATGCCGATGCCATCCCACGTGAGGCGCATCCAATAGGGCATGGGGGAGCCTACAAAGCGCCCGCCCTCCGGCGCTGAGCCGGAGAAGACGTCGGCATCGGAGTTGACGCATTGCCCCTTGGCATTGTAGAATTTGCCATAGCGGTTGGATGAGTAGCTCTCTCTCTTTTCGACAATGCTGTACTTGCCTGTCGGGGTGGAGCGGCCGGGGATTCCTGTGGACACCGGCCAGTCTGCCGCCACCTTGCCGTCTACATACAGGCGGCCGCGCTGCTGCTCGAGGCAGATGACCACGTGGCTCTTTTTATCCGCCTTGGCCAGCAGTTCCTGGTCTTTGTAGATTTCGATGTTGACCGGGTATTGCTTGTGCGACACGAAGTAGTCGTACGATGCCGGGTCGAAGTTGGTGAAATTTGCCTCTTTTTCTTTGACGGCGCGAAGCTCAGCCCACGCGGAGAGTAGTTCCGGGTTGGTTTGGTGGATGCAGGCGGTTGCCGACACAGCAGCCAATGCGGCGCAGGCGATGAGGCGGAAGTTGCGGGACATGGAAAGCGGGGTTATTTGATGATGACTTTGGAGCCCACGGGGGTGTTCTCAAAGAAGATTTTGGCCATTTTGCGGGGCAGGCGGATGCAGCCGTGGCTCTCCGGCGCAGAGGTCACGATACCCTCGTGCATCCAGATGCCGGTGCGGGTGATCTGCATGCCGAAGTTCATCTCTGCGCCTTTGTAGATGCCGCCTTGCGGCCGGGGTTGGCCTGCGGTGTAGTCAGCCACGAGCACATTGCCTCTGGAGTCGACTATGCTGCCGTAGGTTGATGATTTGTGGTTGATGTCCTTGGAGATGATGCTGAACTCACCGCGCGGAGTGCCGTGTCCGGCTTTGCCGGAGGAGATGGCGGAGATGCCTACCTGGCGTCCGCCAATGTAGTATTTGGCTTGCTGCTGCTCCGTGTCGATCACGATGACGTGCTGGCCTGTGAGTCCTGACGGGCAGTCCCAATAGCCATCGGCCACTAGCTCACGTGCGGTGGGTACGAGTGTTTGGGGCCTAAACATGTAGCCCCCTCCGGCAACAAAATTGTTGGCTGGCATGCAGGAGGCGAGCAGAAGCCCAATGGCTGAGACGAGGCTATACTGAAGTCGTTTCATTAATCGCGATAGTTCGTGTGATACACGCTGGTAAAAAAGCGCCTGCCAGTTATGCACCTCTCCGCGGCTTTTGTCAAGCTCTTTTAGAGGCTTTTCACGCCATACTCAAAGTTCAACGCACAGCCTTGCGGTGGCGGCTCTGCTCTTTGAGGGCTGCCTGCATCCGCGCGCAGTGGTTAAAGCGTGTCCGGCTGGCGAGTTTTTCCATGCTCTGCTTGGCTGATCCCCATTGGATGATCTGGATCTCCACCACGCGCAGCCCCCACTTGCGCATCAGCTCCTTGGTGGGCTGGTAGATGTCGATGGTCCCGGTGCCTACGAGGGCGCTGCCGTAGTCATCTATGACATAGATGTAGGGCTCTCCCTTGATGCGGAATCGCGTGCCAAGCGGGTAGACGGACCAATCTGCCGCTGCGCTGCGCACTTGGTCGGTGTATTTGAGCGGGGTGCCCACGGCGTTGCGCGCGCCATAGCCCCGGTGGTCAAGCTCTGAGTGGGTGTATGCCGTGGTGCGCACCACGCGGTTGAGCTGTGCCGGGTGGTAGAATGGCATGCCGTGCTTATCCCTGCCAAGCTTGGGCAGCTTCGGGTTCGGACGTGCAGAGGGGGAGGGGGCTGCCGGCATGATAAAATCTGTGCTCATGCCTCCGCGCTGGGCTGCACTTGCAGCGCTACTGGCGAGCATGAGGAGTCCGATAGCCCATCGAAGGCATGTCTGTTTGAGCGGCGTCATTTTGCTTTTTGCGGCAATATGCTTCGGCAGATTACCAAATTATGTTGGCTCTGACAAGCTTTTTCTTTGACATACTTGTAAAAAAGTCGGGAATCAGGCGTTGGTGCCGCCGATGAGCAGCACCATCTCACCCTTGGGCGGGGCGCTCTCAAAGGCGGCGGCAAGCTCTGCTGCGGTGCTGCGGTGGTAGGTCTCGTGGAGTTTGGAGATCTCCCGCGCCACGCATACCGGTGCGTCCGGCGCCAGCTCTGCGAGCTCTCGCAAGGTCTTGCCGATGCGGAAGGGGGATTCGTAGAAGATGCTGGTGTGCGGCGCGGCGGCGGCGGCGGCGAGCGCCTGGCGGCGTTTGCCGCTTTTGGTGGGCAGGAAGCCGCCGAAGTAGAACGCATCGCTCGGCAGGCCGGAGCCGACAAGGGCTGTGACCACGGCCGAGGGGCCGGGCAGCACGGTGAAGGCGACTCCCTGCGCTTTGAGTTCTTGGATGAGCCGGTAGCCGGGATCACTCACGCCGGGCATGCCGGCATCGGTGACCACGGCGAATAATTCTCCCTCCTGGGCGCGCCGGGCGATCTCGGGCGCGCGCTGGCGCTCGTTGTGCTCATGCATGCTCAGCAGCGGCTTGTGGATGCCGTAGTGCGCCAGCAGCATGCCGGTGTGGCGCGTGTCCTCGCAGCAGATGCAGTCTGCCTCACTCAGCACGCGCAGCGCACGCTGGGTGATGTCCTCGCGGTTCCCGATGGGCAGCGGCACGAAGCTGACGGGGTAGGCGATCATGGGGTTGTGAGCGCTTGGACGATGAGCTCGGCAGCGCGGCGCGTGGCGTAGGAGAGGGCGGTGTCGCGCGCGGTCTGCGCGTTGCTGTTGTCATTGAAATAACTGCCCTCTGCGCGCACGGTGGAGGTGTAGAGAGTCTGGCCGGTGCGGTTGTTGACCACTCGGTAGGCCACATTGACCGTGAGGCCGATCTCGGAGCTCAGGTAGGTGTCTGATGAGTTGGTGCGCAGGCTGCTGGCATTCACAGAGGTGACAGCGCCGGAGATGGTGAAGTCACTGCTTGCCGGGGAGGCGAGCCGGTAGGTGCCATCGCGCTGCATGTTGTCTGTCAGCGCGGTGGTGAGCTGCATCGAGACGTTGGGGAACACGGTGTTGTTGGCAAACATGTCCACGCAGAAGGTATCCATGTCCCGCATGGAGGTGCGCTTGAGCCCTCCCAGGTGGTAACCGCAGGAAACCACCAGCAGCAGGGAGAAGCAGAGGAGGATGAGGCGCTTCATTGGGCTGGTGTGGTGGGGGCTGCCGCCGGCAGGTGCGCTTGGGCGCGTGCAAGAAGTTCCTGCGCTTCAGCCGCGGCTTCCGGGTTCGCATTCTTCTGGCGGATCACATTCTCCAAGCAGAAGATGGCTGAGCTGTACTCGCGAGCGCGCTCCAGGTAATAGCGCCCCACTTCCAGCTCCTGCTGCACGAGCAGGCGCTGCATATTGCGCGCTCCCTCTTTGGCCTTAGCTGAGTCGGCATGGCCCGGGAAAAGGTAGGGGAACTCCTCGTAAGCCTCGCGGGCGCGGTCCAGGTGCACGAGGTTCTGGTTGCCGCGCGTGTGGCTGGAGGCCCACAGGTTGGCCACCATCAGCTGCGCCGCCGGCGCGTATGAGCTGTCCGGGTAGTTTTCTACCAGGCGGCGGTAGACTGCCGCGGCTTCATCAAAGCGCTTCTGGCGCACCATGTAGTCGCCCAGCACCGAGCAGGCCGTGGCGGCCATGTCGCCATAGGGGGCGTTTTGGATGACACTCTCAAGCCATTCGATCACCACCGACTCCTCCATGGGCACATCCCACAGCCACGCGACGCGGCCTTTCAGCTTGCCGGAGGCGGCAGCCGTGGCCATGGCAAGCTGGCGGTTGAGCGCTTGGGGGTAGAGCTCGCTGCCCTGGTAGTTTTCCACAACCTTGGCATACTGTTTGAAAGCGCTGCGGGGGTCATTGAGCTGCTCCTCAATCTCGCCGAGCATGATGCGCGCCTGCGGTGCGCAGGGGGCAAGAGCATGGCGGAGGGCTACCTTCTCCAACAAAGATTTGGCCTTGCCGATCTTGCCTGCGGCGCGCGCAGCGATTGCTTGTTGCATCAGGGCATCTGCCTGTGCATCAGTGGCTTGCACCGACCCCGCGGGAAGCGGTCCTTCTACTTGGTCGCACATGGGCAGCAGTGCGACACACCCGATAGCTATCAGCAGCTTTAACTCTCTCATGGTGACGCTAGTGTAGCACACTTCCTCTCTGTTGGCAATGCAAAAACTGGATAAGACACACCAACTCGTGCAGATGATGGCGTGTTGGAGCACAAAACGCACTTGCCAAAGCAGGAAAGAATGCGTACAATAGAAGCCGATTCTTCCCCCCTTTAGGTTTGTATATGATGACTCCCTCGCTTCGTTTCCTCGCATTTCCCGCATGTCTCGGTGTGGCCATGCTCACCTCCTGGGCAGAAGCCGCTCCTTCCTCGGCCCGCAAGCCGGCACCCGCTCGCAAGCCGGCGCCCGCCCGCAAACCGGCACCCGCCGCCCCCAAAAACACCCCCAAGAACACACCCAAAAAACCGGAATCTCCTGTGCTCAAGCATGAGAAATTCCCCGCGTTTTTGCAGCTGCTCGACAAGCAGGTGGCTGACAATACCCCGGATTACGGCTCCGCAGTGCTGTGCATGCTGGAGGCGACCGGCGGGGATGAGAAAGCCCTCAATGAGTGGATGCAGGCCGCGGCCGATGCTGGCAACGCCGCGGCAGAGCGCTGGATGATCGGCCTTATCATGGCTGATATCCCGAATGAGAAATTGCTCGCGCCTGAGATTCAGGCCGCCTACAAGCGCTTGGTCAAAGTGGCGGACAAGGGGTATGTGCCGGCGATTCTCGATGTGAGCGCCTGCCTGCGCATGGGAATTGGCATCCCCAAGGATACCGCCGCGGCGATGAAGCGCATGGAAGCCGCCGCCAAAACCGGCAGCATGCTGGCGCGCTACCAATGGCTGCAGGCCGCCAAGCTGTTCACCACCTATGCCGACAAGGACAAGCCGGAGGTGGCAGCGGAGATCGAGCGGGGCAATTTCTACGTGCTCTACCGCCTTGCCTCCATGGCGCCCAATGAGGCCTCCCGGGTCCAATGGCTCAAGGACGCCGCGACCAAAGGCAGCGGCGACGCCTTCTTTGCCATGGCCTCCCTCTCATCAACCATCAAGCCCAAGGAAAGCCTGGTGCTCCTCAAAGAAGCCGTGCAGCGCTTTTGCCCCATGGCGCTTTATGTCTACGCCTCCGCGCTGATAGAGGACACCCCCTCCAACCCCTACGTACGCGAGGCCGGCATCACGCCGGATCCGGAGCGCGGGCGCCTGCTGCTCAAAGCCGCCGCCCTGCTGGGGGACGTGCAGGCAAGCCTCACGCTGGCCAACGCCTACTATGATGGCGCCCTCGGCCTGCCCAAAGACCCCAAGATGGCCTATTTCCACTTCAGCAACCCCGTGATCGCCTCCTCCTCAGCATGCGCGGCAGCACGCGGGCTCATGCTGCTGATGGGCTATGGTGTAGAGAAAAACGCCAAAGAGGGAATGGACCTCCTGGAGCGCTCTGCGCAGAGCGGCTATGCCTACGCCCTCATCCTGCAAGCCTACGCACGCTACAAGGGCCTGGACAGCGCGGCCAATGCCAACGCCGCCGCAAGCCTGCTGAAAGAAGCTGCCGCCCTCGGCTCGCCTGAGGCCTATGTCTACCTCGCCTTCCTCTACGCCAAAGGCGCAGAGGGGTTCCCGGCGGATATGAGCCAGGCCCGCCGCTACGTGCGCCTAGCCTCCATCGACCTGGGAGACAAAGCCCAGCAGCTCTATGACTCCCTCATCCTGAAGGGAGAGTGGGAAGCGCATCCCTGATACCGCCTCCCGCCGCAGCTTCACCCGGCTCAAAAAAAGTAAAGACAACGCGCTGTCGCCCACTCAGCTGAGCGACAGCGCGATTGGCACATGGGGGGAGGGGAAGCGCCCCATTATTCCCCCAGCGGCAGAGTAAGCAAGAACGTGGTCCCCCGCGCATCACTGCGCTCCAGCGCCAGATTCCCGCCGATAGAGCGCGCCAAATCCCGCGCCAAAGCCAACCCCAGGCCGATCCCCGGCTTTTGCTGGCGATCCGACTTAGCGGTGCGGGTGAAGGGCCGAAACAGCTTCTTCTTATCATCGGCATCAATGCCGGATCCATTGTCACTGAAGCGGATGGAAAGCGTGCGGTGCGTCTGCAGCGCGTGGATGCTGATGGCCGGCCGCTCCGCATCAGTATACTTGATAGCATTGTCCGCCAGATTCATCAAAATCTGCTCGACCGAGAGCAGATCCGTGCGCAGCGAGAGCAGCGAAGCCCGGGGATCAATATTGATACTCACCCCGCACCCCGCCTTTTTCAGGTGCTCCGCCGTCTTCTCCAGCAGCGGCGCCAGCAGCTGAGCACAAGCGCCCTTGTCCTGCCGCCCGCGCACCTTGCCGCGCGAAAGCTTGGCAAAAGCCAGCACGTTCTCAACCAAGTGCCCGAGGCGCAAACTCTCGCGGTGCAGCGTATCATGATACTCACGCACCTTGTCAGGCGCCAGAACACCACTGCGCAGCATATCCGTGTAGAGCTGAAAACTCGTCAGCGGCGTGCGCAGCTCATGCGTGACAGCCGATACAAAGTCAGACCTCCTGCGCTCCAGGCGCGCGTAGAACGCCAGCAGCGCAAAGACAATAATAATCGAGAGAATCGAAATCAACCAAGCAGAGATCACCGGCCCGCGCAGCGCCTCCCGCCGAGCCGCCGTATCCGGCAGACTCACCTTGCTGCCCGGGCGCAGCATGAGGGGCAGGGGAGATAAATTGGGCACCTCTCTCGCCTCCGCAAAACCGATGCTCGCCGACTCGAGCCCCGGCTCCACCAGCGGCAGCAAATGCGTGGCCAGCTTCGCCGCATCAATGATGAACCCCTCCGCCACCGCACCATGCGTCGTAGGAATCGAGCGCATGTACACAAGATTATCCTTGTAATGCCACGCAAAGAAAGGCCCCGGCTTCCCCGTGCGGCGGATAGGGTGCTCAAGATCATAATCCCGCACCTCGTAGACCCCGAACACCGGCATCTGCGTGCGCGGGTCAAACCTCGTCTTCTCCTGCGGATCATACAGCGGAGCCGAGGGGTTGTACGCCTTGCGGCGGATCGTGTTGGTCAGCAGCGGCGCCTGGCGGAGCAACTGGCCGAACCCCTCCTCACCCGGCGGCACCTGCACCTCACCGGCCGGCTCCAGCATAAAAAAACCACAGTTAAAATCCGCCCTTTCGCCACCGTCCACCGCATAATACGCCTGCCCGATGGGCGGCTCCTGCCCCAGTTTAGCACGCTCCAGCTCAAGCAGGCGCCCCAGCTCCGCCTGCACCCGGGGCAGAGAAAGCTCGATAAGGCGCTGCGCCTGAGCACGGCGGTCAATCTCACTGAGCTTCTTTTCCAGCGTAGCCGCCTGCCAGGCCTGCCAGAGCGCCGCCCCCACCGCCAGCAGCGCAAAAAGCACAAAAATAAGCGTCATCTTCTTTTTCATAACTCCGTCCATTTGTAACCGCGGCCGCGGACATTCTCAATACGCCCGGCCACAGCAGGACCAAGCTTCTCGCGCAGGCGCGCCAGCGTCACCGCCACCGTCCGCGTCTGGCTATCCCCCGTACTCCCCCAGACCCGCCGCAGCAGCTCCGCCTGCGAAATCACCCGCCCCGGGTGAGAAAGCAAATAGTAAAACAACTCATACTCTTTCTCCCGCAGGGGGATGCTGCCCCCATCCTCCCAATCGGCGCAATGCGTCTCCGCATTGAGACACCCACCCGGAAAACGCAGCGGCTCATGCGCACACACACTCACCCGGCGCTCCGGCGCGCGGCGCAGCACAGCCGCAATACGCGCCAGCAGCTCCGCCATGCTGAACGGCTTCACCACATAATCATCCGCCCCACCCACCAGCCCGCGCACCCGGTCCTTCTCTTCCCCGTGCGCCGTGAGGATGATACTCGGAACCCCCGGACACTCCTTCGCCATGAGGGACAACAACTTAAACCCATTAATGTGCGGCATGTTCACATCGAGCAGCGCCAGATCCACCTCCTGCGTCATCAGCAGAGCCAGCGCCTCAGCACCATCCGCCGCCACCAGCACACCATAGCCATGTGCCGAGAGCACATCTGCCAGCCCGGTGCGGATAGAAGCATCATCTTCAGCAATCAGGATACATTTCACCGCCATACCTCCCACTCTAGCGCAACTCCCCCCCAAACGCAAGAAAAATCACCGCAGCGCCACACCGGCTCAGCCCGGAATTGCTGACACAGAAAAATAATAATTAAACCGGGCACAAAACACCACCCGTGTGATACGATGTTATCCCAGACACAGCGCGGCTTGGCGGCAACGGCACACATAAATCAACAACTTGCATAATTCAGAAAAGAAATGTAGTTATTTTTTTACAACAGAGCGTTCGGAATTGTCATACGCGTGTAAGGTGTGATAATGGGCAACTTTTATGATACAGAATATTCCTCATCACGAATTGGTCGGCAAATTGGCAGTAAGCCCCATGGACATCATGCGCCTCTTTGTAGAATTTGCCGAGGAAGCCGCAGTAACCCAGTCTGACAAAGCCGAGATCATCTCAGCCTTCAGGCGAATCATCCGCACAGGAGTCAGCAGCGTCGCCGAGTCCGAGCGCAGCGTACCCTTTGAAACAGCCGTACGCGAAAGCCTGCAAGTGCGCCAAATCCGGCGCCCAAGCACCATCGCAGACCTCCGCTCCTACACCAACCGCATGCTCGAATTCGCCGAGTACAACCAAGTATCCCTCCGCAGCATGACCAGCGAGCAATGCATGACCATGCTGCGCTGCCTCTTTGGCCACAGCCCCCACGTCTTCCGCAAAGCCAAAGCCGTGCTGCACAGCGTCTTCGCCTACGGCCAGCGCCGCGGCTGGTGCCACTTCAACCCCGTCAAAGCCATCGAATGCCCACCCGTGTACGAGGAACGCATCATCCCCCTCACCGGCAGCCAAATCCGCGCCCTCATGCGCGCCTGCCGGCACAAAGACCTCTGCTCCATGCTCCCGGCCATGCAGCTGCTACTCTGGTGCGGCGTACGCCCGGGCGAAGTGCGGCGCCTGCGCTGGCGCGACATCGACCGCCGCGAAAAAGTCGTCTACATCGAAGGCCGCGTCAGCAAAACCGGCGGCCCACGCGCCGTCCCCCTGCGCGGCGCCGCACGCGAACTCCTGCACAACACCCGCCCGGGAGATGAACTCATCGCCCCGCGCAACTGGAACCGCCTGTGGCGCAAACTACGCAAACGCGCCGGCCTGCACAACTGGCAGCGCGACGTCCTGCGGCACACCTTCGCCAGCTACCACCTCAAATGCTTCCACAACCTCCCCCAACTACAGGAAGAAATGGGCCACCGCGACTGCAACCTCCTGCGCACCCGCTACCTCAACGTCCGGCACGTCTCCTCCGCCACCGCGCGGCGCTTCTTCGCCTGACCACCCACCCTCCCACCGCGAGCCGCCCCGCCCACAGAGCCCCACCTCACCGGGCAGGGCAGGGCGGCCCCTCCGGCACCAGCGTGAGAAGCGTCACCTCCGTAGGCACCCCCAGCCGGAAAGGCGTACGCGCACTCGACCCCGCCCCGGCAGACACAAACAACCGCATATTCCCCACCTCATACTCCCCCTCCAGAAACCCCGCATCCAGCACCGCCACAGCCAGCCCCAGCCCCCACACCAACCCGCCGTGCAAATGCCCCGAAAGCTGCAAACTCACCCCGCGGGGCGCCGCATCACGCGCCACAATAGGGCGGTGCGCCAGCAGCAACACCGGCAACTCCGGCGGCGCCCCGCGCAGCGCCTTACCCAAATCCGGCCCCTCCAACTTGCGGAACAACGCACTCTCATCCGTAACCCCCGCCAAAACCACCCCCTGCGGCAGCAGCACATGCTCATTCTCCAGCATGCGGACCCCCCAGCCCCTCAGCAGCGGCCGCCAGCGCGCATAATCCGAATAATAATCATGATTCCCCGGCACCCCAAACACCCCCAGCCGAGCCCTCAGCTCGCGCAGCGGCGCCAGCACCTCCGCACAACACTCCGGAGCCCCATCCACCAAATCCCCGACAAGCACCACCAAATCCGGCTGCAACTCATTCACCCGCTGCACCACACCACGCGTAAACTCCGGAGAGCGAGTCGCACTCACATGCAAATCCGACACCAGCACCACCCGCAGCGGCTCACGCACAGCAAAAGGCAGCTGCACCACCCGCACCCGCGGCAACTCCAGCGCCGCATGCACCCCCACCGCACCCAGCACCAGCCCCACCAGCATCAGCCCCGCATGCACCCAGTGAAACACCCCTAACTGCCTCACCACCCCCAGCCGCCGCCAAGCCGGCACCCGGCAGAGCACCCAACACCTCAAAACCAGCCCCCCGCACACCCCGCAAAACAACAGCAGAAAAGCCACATAAAGCGCCGCAGACACATGCAACACCCAGGGCGGCACCACCGGCGCCATCGACGACACCCCACCCGCCAGCGACAACCACCCCGGCCGCAGCGCCACCCCCACCAGCACCACCCCCGCCGCACCCTTCCACCACCAGCCCCACCTGAGCGGCCGCACCACCCACCAAAACACCACCCCCGCCGCACCCAGCATACACAGCAAAATCAACCACATAACCAATCAGCGCGAAAGAGGTGAAATCTCAAAAAGCGTAATCTCCGAAGGCACACCCAGCCGCAGCGGCATCCCCGTCCACAAACTCGACCCATTAGACACATAAAGCAGCATCCCCTGCGTCTCATACAGCCCCGACACCCAGCCACAATTAAACCGCGCCGTCACCTCAGCCAACCCCGGCAGTTGCCCCCCGTGCGTATGCCCTGACACCTGCAGCGCCACCCCGCACTCACGCGCCCGCAGCCCCACCTGCGGCTGATGCGCCAGCAGCAGCACCGGCAGCTCCGGCGGCGCCCCGCGCAGCGCCTTCGCCACATCCGGCCCCTCCAAACCAAACAAACGAGCAGCGGGATCCGCCACCCCCGCCAGCACCGCCGGCGCCCCCTCAGGCAGCACCCACTCATTGCACAACACCTGCAGCCCCAGCGACCTCAAAAACGGCGTCCACTCCTCCGCGCCCGAGAAATAATCATGATTCCCCAACACCACAAACACCCCCAGCCGCGCCCGCAGCCCCGCCAGCGGCCGCAGCGCCTCCCCGCGCTTCGCCAGCTCACCATCCACCAAATCCCCCGCCACCAGCACCACATCCGCCCCCAGCTCATTCGTCCGCTCCACCAAAGCGCGCACAAAATCCTCCCCCTTCACCGCATCCACATGCAAATCCGAAAGCAGCGCCACCCGCAGCGGAGCCCGCACCGGCAGCTGCAGCGGCACCACCCGCACCTCCGGCAACCGCAGCGCCTCATACATCCCCACCGAACAAATCACCGCCGCCAGCAGCAGCCCCCCCGCATGCACACGGCACACCCACCTACAGCGCACCAGCGCCTCCAGCCGCCGCCACCGCGGCACCAGCAGCCACAGCACCAAACGCAGCACACCAAACACCAACAACAACACCGCAAACACCCCCAGCACCAGAAACAACCACGACAACCCCAAAACAAACCACGCAGGCAAATCAGGCGCAAAAATCCGCCCCCCACCAAGCAGCTCAAGCACCTTAAAACACAGCGCCGCCAGCAGAATCAGCCCGGCCAGCAACACCTTCAACCAGCGCGAACAGCGCAGCGGAAGCACCGCACACACAAACACAAAAGCACCTAAAACAAGAGAAAGAAGCAACACCGTACGCATACCGGAAATCATAACAGCCCCCCGAGCCCCCAACAAGAACAACCCGTGTCAGCCACCCGGCAAACAGCAATAAAGCCCCACAAAGAGCGAGCAAAATAAAAAAAAGAGAAAAAAAGCACATTTTTCACTTGCCAAGCGCAACGAAAACGAGTATACTGCGCACGTCAACCAGACAAGCGGGGTATTAGCTCAGCTGGTAGAGCGCCTCAATGGCATTGAGGAGGTCAGCGGTTCGAGCCCGCTATGCTCCAGATAGAAAAAGGCCGCAAGGTTTTCCTTGCGGCCTTTTTCTATCTGCCACGCCCCAGCGCCCCAGCGCGAAGGCGGGCACCCCACCGCACCTCCCACCACATCCCCCCCCGGCCCTCCTTACCCCCACCAACAATAGGGTCAACCCCAAAATTACGAGCGTTCAGAACCTCCTATGCACGAGACAATATGAAGAAAAAGCGAATGATTATTGTATACTCAATATTAGCACTCCTTTTATATCGTGCACTATTATGGGTAACATGTATGATGTCAGGTTTAAACAAGGGGTATGCATGGGATTTAGCTCATGCATATCGGATAGCGATAGATGAAGCGTGTCATTGGGATGAAGTGTTTGCTTCTAATGGGATGTTGCTAGAAGAAATTTCAAGTCCGCCAAGCTCACGAGGTAGATATATGGAGCTAAATATTATTTTAGCTGAGATGCCTAAAGGGAGTGTGGATCTACCTGCTGAGTTGAAGGAGTTTATTTCATCGCACGTCAACCTGACAGATGACCGAGTATTGAAGGTTACCATATATGCCCCTGCTACCCCGGAACAAAAGGCATCCATTTATTTGCGGGATAAAACCATCGTTTATGAAAAAGATTTTTTCTGGTGGCGCTTACTTTACCCCTCTGTGAATTAGGTAGTAAAGCTCTGGGATTCTATCCTCTTTTTCACCAAATCGACAGCTTTAGAAACAACCTCACCGCCAGGTTTTTGGGAGCGTTCGTAAAACATCAGTCTACGAAAGCACCCCACCTGCTCGTCCCCCCTCAGGAGTGAGCAGGGATCGTAATTCTCTATCTGCCACGCCCCAGCCTTGGCAAAGGCTGACCACATCCAAACATTTTTAAAGGGTAAAATAAGAGTAACCACCGGGCCACCCATTAGATTCAATCCGACGATGCGCCAATTTGCCGAGAACTGCCAAAAGCTGGCGGCAAGTCAATTTTAGTGCAAAGGTTGTCGGAGCGCTCTATCCCCAGATAAAAGACGCCTTTCCTTTGCTCTGCGCAGTGTTGGCGCTGTGCCTCTGTGTGCAGGGCTTCTACCGCGACAGGAAGAAGCCCCTCGCCCACTGATCCTCTCTTTCCCCGCTCTCAGCAAAAATACCCGCCTCATTCCGCAAGCTCACCTCCTGAGCTCTTTCATCCGCTTCTCGTAGTTGGCGCGCAGTTTCTTCACCTCATCCGGGCAGAGCGCGAGGATGGCATCTGCGCCCAAGTGGTGGGCACAGATGATCAGTACGCACCAGCTACCTTTGATCTTACGATAGGCGTCATCAGTGAGCCGCTTCTTGCCTTCCGTGTCTGTAAAATAATACTTCTGCCATGGAGCATCCATTTTATATTCATTAACCATGTCTCCATGGGGCCCTTTCCATGGTCTCAGAACATACGGGGATGTGCCGTTCGGCAGGTATTCCAGCTGTGCGATACGTGCCAAAACGGATTCTTTTCCCTCCGGGCATTCCGCAGCCAACTTGTCTAAATGATACTTGGCATTTTGCAGCACCAGCTCCGCCACCTCATCCGGCAATTGGGCGAATACGGCATCGTGCCCTATACGCTTTGCGGCGTCAGAATTAGAAACCCAGACCTCTCTCGCCGCGCTTACTTTTGTTAATGAATTTATTTCGGCTCGTGCATCGTACTCCAACCCATCTACCCCGATATAGTGAGAGCCTTTCTCGGCGTAACCATACTTATCATGCCCACTGCGTTGTCCGTCCGAGGGTATGAATAACAGCCCCATCCGCTCAGCAATAAATATCCAACGAACCGTTTTCGGTAGTTTCTTTACATACGAAGCTACGCTATTCAATTCTTTCCTGTACTGCCCGCCCATCCTGTCGGCATTTGTCTTCGGGCGGTAGGTGATACCGAGCTTTTTGGCTAGAGATTCAGCTTTTGCGCTTGGCTCGCTCGTATCCTCCACTTTATCCTCTTTCTCCTCGTTGGCGCCGACGCCTAACTCCTGCATCTTCTTCTTATAGTTGGCGCGCAGCTTTTTCACCTCATCCGGGTAGAGCGCGAGGATGTCTTTGGCACCTACGTGGTGGGTGCAGACGTTCAGGATGAACCAGGGATAGCCACCGGGGCAAAGAGAGTCATATTTATTGTGTGCATCGTCATAATCACACTCCACCCCCTGAGTATTGACAAATTTGCAGCCTCTTTTCCCTATCTCGTAGAACTGTATCGGTTGTTTGTGGGGGCCTGTTATTGTACTCAATTTATCGTAGGGGCTTTTACCTCCCGGCAAGTAGCAGAGCTTGGCAATGAACGCGAGGTACATATCCCTCATCTCCGGCATATTTTCCGCCATCCTGTCCAAGTGGAATTTCGCATTTTCCAGCACCAGCGCCGTCACTTCGCTCGACAGTTTGGAGAATACGATTTCTCGCCCGAGGCGATCTATGGCGCTGGCACAAAAAGTCCATCCCTCTTTCGATGGTCTCGCATTGTATTCAGCTTTCGCATCATACTCCATACCATCTATGCCTATGAAATGGGATCCATTTCGCATATGCCCTGAATTACTGTCATGACCGGGGATTCCATTTGGCTGCATGAATAAAAGCCCCAATTTTTCAGCACAGAATGTCCAGCGTACCGGCTTCGGCATAGCCTTCAATGTTGCTACCGCCTTTTGCACGTCCTTCATGGCCTGCCCGCCCATTTTGCTTGTAATCTTCGGCTTGTAAGCCGCCTCTGCAGGAGCAAAACATACAGCTGCAACAATTAGTGCGCCTAGAGCCATGCTTGCAAACCCTTTCAGCATCTTCATGCCCGCAGTATATCTCATTTAGAAAGCGATGTACAGCACAAATTCCCTTATGTCCTTATACCCTTATGCCCTTACAAAAAAAGGCATGTGTAAAGAGGGGACATGAAAATATGCGCGCCTACGCTGCCATAAACGTAAGATGGCAGCTAACGTATATTATTCAAATCAAGCGACATTTGAAACATCAAACTGCTTATCGCTTTCTAAAAGAGATATACACGTGGAAGTTTCTGAAAATGCCATCTCTCCGACTTCAAATCGTAAATGGGGCACTTTTTAGAAGTGCCCATATAACAGTGTATACATACTCATGCAAGATAGGCTATGGATACATGAATTCAATTCGAGTAGACTCAGCATCCTTTATTTGTTCATTCTCGAACGGAGTCATTTGGAGGATGGTGGGTTTGTAGCGTTTTAAGTC
>JAFLSS010000025.1 GCA_022510805.1 Akkermansiaceae bacterium | reverse complement strand
TTTTTTGTTTGCTCTAATCTCTCTAACACTCCAGCAAAACTCAAACAGAGCCGCACGCCGGAGACGCGCTGCCGCAAGGGGCAAGTGGGGGCGGGGAGATCAGGCCAGCCCGGCCTGCGCGAGGATGGCGCGGATCTGCTCCCGCGGTTTCTCCGGCCAGCATTTGTTGGCCACAGGGCTGGCGGGGCTGGGGTGCAGGATGGTGCCCAGGGTGAACTCCCGGCCGGGGAGGGCGGCGGCGGCGTGCTCGAGCTGCTTGAGGGCATAGGCCCCCACGCCGATGAGGCAGCGGGGCTGCAGGGCGGTGATGAGGCGCACGAGGTGCTCTTGGCAGGCGGTGTCGATCTGCTCTGCCTGCGCCTTGGGCAACTGGGTGGGGGGGATGTTTGCCCCGCTCTCGCTCATCCAGATAAGCGGGCAGTAGTTGGCCACATAGGCCTGAGCAAAAAAGGCGTCAGCGCTGCCGTACATCTCCTCAAAAAGCCCCCAGAGCCGGCGGCCGCTCACCTCAGAGCGCGGGCAGGCAAATCCCTGCACCGGCCGCTTGGGGTGCATGCGCTCCGGCCGGCCGACGGCGGCGCTGATGCCCATCCAGAGGGTGACAGCCGGTATCTCGCCGAAGGGGACCCCCGTCTGCGCCATGCCGAACGGCCCGGGATTCATGCCCAGGTAGAGCACTTGCTTGGGGGTGGTGGCAAAGCGGCGGATGTAGGCCTCATGCCCCGCCCAGGCGTAGTCGAGCGGGTTGTAGGTGTAGGCGACGGGCGGGGCAAAGCTGAGCGAGTTCATGCGCGCAGAGAGCTCGCGCGCAGCTGTAAGGACATCATCGACGCAGGACATGCCCCAAGTCTACCACAAAACCACCCCCATGGCCAACAAAATATCGGCTTGCCTTGCTCGGCGCCTTTTTGTAGAATAGGCGCCGTGAAGGTGATCGCCATAGCCAATCAAAAAGGAGGAGTGGGCAAGACTTCTACCGCCGTGAATCTGGCAGCTGCGCTGGCTGCTCGGGGGAAGAAGATTTTGCTCATTGATGTGGATTCGCAGGCCAATGCCACCTCGGCGCTGGGATATGCGGCGGCGAGCGAGCAGAGCCTGTACCGCGCGCTCATCGGCGAGCGCCCCCTCGAGGAGCTGATCATCCCGACCAAGCGGCGCCACCTCTCCCTCGTGCCGGCGCACATGGATCTCTCCGGGGTGGAGGTGGAGCTCACCCAAGAGGGCAACCACACCTCCTGCATGCGCGATGCGCTGGAGGGTGTGCGCGACTCCGGGGCGTTTGACTATGTGTTTCTGGACACGCCGCCCTCTCTGGGGGTGCTGATGACCTCATCCCTCTGCGCGTGTGATGAGGTGCTCACGCCCATGCAGTGTGAGTTCCTGAGTCTGGAGGGCTTGTCCAAGATTGTGTTTGTGATGCGCCAGATCCGCGAGAGTGGCGCCAACCCTGGCCTGCTGCACGAAGGGGTGCTCATGACCATGTACAACAACACCAACCTGGCGAATCAGGTGGTGGAGCAGGTGCGTGAGAACTTGCCGGAGAAGATGTATGAGACGCTGATCCCCCGCTCGGTGCGTGTGGCGGAGGCGCCTAGTTTCGGGCGCACGGTGCTGGAGCATGACCCGGAGGGCACGGCTTCTCTGGCTTATAAAAATGCGGCAAAGGAGTTTTTGCGCCGTCACCGCTGATGCTGCATTGGATCTACCCGCGGGTTTGTGAGCTGTGCCACCGGCCGTGTGAGCTGGATTTGTGTGAGGCATGCGCGGAGGCCTTGCCCCGCGTGCCGCTGCCTATCTGCCTGTACTGCGGCGCGCCTGCCGCCGGGGATTTGGCGGATCCCTACCACTGCCGCAACTGCTCGCCCCGCCCCCGCAGTTTTGACTTTGCTCGCTCGGCCCTCGCCATGAGCGAGCGGGCGCTCCACCTCGTCTACCGCCTCAAATACCACCACGCCAACTACCTGGCAGGTGCACTCGGCGGGATTCTGGACCGCCTCTGGCAGGAGACACCGCTGCTGCTGGAGGAGCCGGAGTGGTGCTTGGTGCCTGTGCCGGCGGCCAAGGATCACTTGTTCAATCGTGGCTACAACCAGGCGGAGGAGCTGGCGCGGGCGCTCGCGCGGCGGCGCGGGTTGCGCGTGGTGTGTGCGCTGGAGCGCCGCGCCACGGGGGTGGATAGCCAGACTCGCCTCTCCGGCGCTGAGCGGTGGAAAAATGCGCTGGCGGCTTATGCTGCCCGCCCGGCGTGGGAGGCCGGCCGCCGGCGGCTGGGGCGGCATGTGCTGCTGGTGGATGATGTGTACACCACCGGCTCCACCGCGCGCGCCTGTGCCCGCGTGCTGCGGGCGCTGCCGGGGGTGGAGAAGGTGGGGGTGCTCACCCTCATGCGGGCGGGGCATTAGTGCTTGCGGCCACGCGGGTGGAAGGCTTGGTGGAGCCGGATGAGGCGCTTTTGCTCGACATGGGTGTAGATCTGCGTGGTGGCCAGGTCTGCGTGGCCGAGCATGTCTTGGATGACGCGCAAATCTGCCCCGTTTTCCAGCAAGTGGGTGGCAAAGGAGTGCCGCAGGATATGGGGGAATACATTCTCGCTGAGCCCGGCTTCGAGGGCGCGCTGCTTGATGATCTGGCGGATGCGCTCGCGCGTGAGGGCGCTGCCGCGATTGGAGAGAAAAAGGACGCGCGGGGCGGGCTTGCCCTCGCGCAGCAGGAGCGGCCGCGCGTGCTCGCGGTAGTGGCGCAGGGCGCGCGCCGCCTCTCCCCCCAGCGGGACAAAGCGCGTCTTGTCTCCTTTGCCCGTGATGCGCAGGAAGCCCTCATCCCAGTCCACCTGCTCGGGGCGCAGCGCCACGAGCTCGCTCACACGCAGGCCGCTGCCGTAGAGCATCTCGAGGATGGCGCGGTCGCGCGCGCCGTAGGGCAGCTCTTGCGGGTCAATGCTCTCCAGCAGCTGCTCCACCGCAGCGTCTGAGAGAGTCTGCGGGATGTGCATCCCGGCTCTGCCGCCCTGTATGAGCTCTGCCGGGTTGGAGGGCAGGGCGTGTGTGGCTGCCAGGTAGCGGAAAAAGATGCGCAGGTGCACCATCATGACCCGGCTGCTGGAGGGGGCATGCCCCTCAGCCAGCAGGTCGTGGTGGTACTCCACCAAGTGGGCATCCTGCACTTCGGCGGGCTCCAGCCGGCGCGCCTCAAGCCAGTGGCGGAAGTGCGTGAGGCTTTGGCGCACAGAGCTGCGGTAGTTTGCGCTCAGGCCGCGCTCTGCCGCGAGGCTGAGCAGGAATTGCTCGGTGTAGGCGCCGAGGGTGGTGAGGCGGAGTTCCATGCAGCGCGCGGATCAAGAGGCCAAGAGCGCCTCGCGGTTCACAAAAAAGACAGCGCCCAGAATGCAGAGGAAAGCCCATAGGTAGTCCCACTTCCACTGCTCGCCGATGTAGAAGATCATGAAGGGCACAAAGATGCACAGCGTGATGACTTCCTGCATGATTTTGAGCTGCGCGAGCGACATGCCGATCGAGCGCCCCAGATGGTTGGCAGGTATCATGAGGCAGTATTCGAAAAAGGCGATGCCCCAGCTCATGAGCACGAGTTTCCACATCGCCATGCCGGCAGATTCGCCAGGTTTGCGCAGGAAGCCATACCAGGCAAAAGTCATCACGGCGTTGCTCAGCACGAGCAAGGTTATGGTTGTAAGCATCTTCAGCATGGCGGGGCTATGGGGGGTGCATTCATGATAGACCAAGCCCCGCCGAATGTCAAGCGCTGCCGCGTGTCCCACACGGCGGGGAGTGGTGCCGCCGAGGGCGGGTTATTTTTTCAGCTCGAGGAGAGTCTGCCGGATCTCCGCCGCCTTTTTCGCGTCCTTGTTTGTGCCGAGCCCGAAGCGATAGCAGGTGAGGAGGGCGGCCAGATCTTCCGCGCCGGGTGAGGTGAGTGCCGCGAGTTGTGCAAATGCCTCAGCCGCCTGCGCTTGGGCGCCTTCAACTTCCGGCAGCGGGGCGCCGCTCTTTTCGAGGTAGGCCAGCATCACCACGGCGTGGGCATTGCCGGCGTCCGCCGCGCGGCGGTACCACACAGCCGCCAGCCCCAGCGCCTGCGCCAGCTCTTCCTCGCTGTAGCTGCGCTCGGGGTGGAACTGCTTTTCTGTGGCGATGAGGTAGAGCTGGTCGCCCACTTTCTTGGCGGTGCCGGCGCGGTGCCATTGGCGGGTGTAGTAGGGGGTGGAGTGCTCACCCGTGAGCCGCGCTGCTTCCTCTGCTGCGGTCGGGGCGGGGAGGCAGCTGCTCAGCGCGAGGTTGACCAGGCAGATGAGCAGGCTCACCAGCGCCGCCCGGGCGGTGTGGCTCAGCAGGCGGCGCGGTGCTGCGGGCTCCTCTGTGCAGGAGGCGCAGGCCGTGCGCAGCCGGTGGATGAGCGCGGCGCGCGAGGCGCGGCTCAGGCAGGGGAGGGTGAGCTCTGCCGCGGTGTCGCCGCAGCGGAGTTGGGCGCGGGTTTCGCCGCAGAGGGTGAGCTCTGCCTCAGCCAAGGGGATGCTGCGCCGCGGGAGGAGGCGCCGATAGTGGGTCTGCGTGATGCAGCTTGAGCTCAGCAGCAGAAGCAGCAGCAGGAAGACCGCCAGCAGCAGGGTGCAGAGCAGTGTGCCCGGATCCAGCGCGAGCTTGAGCACGAATAAGAGGAGGGCGGGGAGGCTGACCCAAAGGGGGGTGAGGATGGTGACGCCTTGAGAGAAAGGGAGTTTCATAGGGAAGGGGAGATGGGGGCGAATGATTTCTTATTGTAGGGAGGAGCGGCGCCGGTGTCAAGCGCGGAAAATGGAGCTGCCGCTGCCGCTTCCGGGGGTGGAATGCATGCGCGCCGGTGGGGCTGACTGCTGCGCGATGCGGGGAGTTGTGCTTGAATAGGGGCAGCAAGAGCGCTGCTCGCCCCGCAATTCCTGCATGAGGGAACGGGGTAGCGCACGCCGCGCGGTGGGATCCCGCATGGTGGGAAAATCCCTTCGGCCGATTTGCTGCTTTATGATGATAGCACTCAAAATTATTACAGAATATGGCAAGTTCCGCAGATATCGAACAGAATTACCAAGTGAAATACAGCGAGAAGTGGGGTTCTTACCTCCAGCAGGAGGCCTCGCGACTCGATAAATATGTGACGGTGGAGACCGGGCTGAGCGGGCGCATGGTGGCGTTCGACCAGTATGGCACGCTCTCGTTTGATGAGAAGTCGACCCGCATGGGGCAGACTTCCCTCGCAGAGGCGCCCACGTTTCGCCGTGTGATGTTCCCGCGCGTTTTCACCAAGGCGGTGGGCTTCGATGAGTTTGATGCGAAGAAGCTGGCGCAGATTGATGTGCCGGTGAGCAAGACGATCGAGAGTCTCCGCGCGGCGGCGGCGCGCAGCATGGATTCGGTGATGCTGGATGCCTTCTTGGGCACCAACCACACCGGCGAGAACGGCACCACGGAGGTGGCTTTCCCCAAGACGCAGGAGATCGCCGCTGACTTTGTGGACTCCGGCTCAAAGAAGAACAGTAATCTCACCGTGGCCAAGCTGCGCCGCGCGCTGCACATGCTGCAGGCCAGCGAGGCTTGGAGCGAGGAGCGCCGCGCCTATGGCGATGAGCTGGTGCTGGCCTGCACGAGCAGCCAGATCAACTCCCTGCTCATGGAGCCGGAGGTCGGCAGTTTCGATTACAACTCGGTGCGTGCGCTGGTGGAGGGCCGTGTGGATACGTTCATGGGCTTCCGCATCATCCGCACGGAGTTGTTGCCGCTGGCTACGGGGACTCGCTCCTGCCTTGCGTGGGTGAAGAGCCGTGCTCAGTTTGGTATTTGGGATGACTTTAAGGTCAAGATTTCTGTGCGTGATGATCTTGATGAAGCTCTTCAGGTGCGCGCCAAGTTCGCTTGCGGCGCCACTCGCCTGCAGGAGGAGGGCTTTGTGAAGATTCTCTGCGCAGAGTCTGATGCCGCTCTCTGAGTGAGTGTGGCTTCTTCTCATATTATTAGTGTAAATAGAATCAACATATAAAAAGGGCGCCCCGCTGTGAAGCGTGGGCGCCCGATTTTTTTTGTGCGTGCCTGAGGGGGGGATCAGCTGATGCGGTTTTCCTCATGCCAGAGCTCTTCGAGATTGTAGAAAGAGCGGACTTCATCTGCCATGATATGCACCATCACATCAATATAATCCAGCACAGACCAGAGCGCCTGCGGGGTGCGCTCGGCATACACGGGATCCACCCCGAGCTGCTCTGCCACGTCCTTGCTGACATCCCGCAGCACGGCACGCAGGTGGGGCACAGAGGTGGCTGTGCACACCACGGCGTATTCGGTGAGGGTGGAGGTGGAGCGCAGATCATAGATGGCGATATTGGAGGCTTTGGCGCCGTCTGCCGCTTGAGCGCAGGCACGGGCGAGTTCGAGACTAGTCATAAGTGTAAGTAAAAAAGAGGGGGAGAGGTGGGGTTAATCATTGTCCGCATCGCTGACAAAAGGCTTGACCGGCGGCGGTTCATCATCCGGCGTTTGCAGATCTGTGGGTGCATCGAGCCCGGGCGGAATCTCCGGCGGCAGCTCGCGCAGGGGCGGGTTGGTCATGCTGCCGGTGTCGAGCAGCTCGCGGATGTGCTCACCGCTGAGGGTTTCGTACTCCATGAGCTTGTCTGCAATGAGCAGCAGGCGCTCCTTGTTCTCGGTGAGGATGTCCAGGGCGCGCCGGTAGTTTTCCTCCACGAGGCGCTGGATTTCCTCGTCGATGAGCTGAGCCGTGCGCTCGGAGAAGTTGCGCGTGGTTTGGGCCAGGTCGCGCGCGAGGAAGACCTCCCCATGACTCGAGCCGTATTCGATGGGGCCGAGCTTTTCGCTCATGCCGTACACGCACACCATCTTGCGCGCGATGGCGGTGGCCTGGCGGATGTCTCCGCTGGCGCCGCCGGAGATATCGCCGAAGACGACAAGCTCGGCGCAGCGCCCGCCCATGGCCATGACGATGTAGTCGAGCAGCTCGCTCTTGTACTCGCTGTGCTTGTCCTCGTCCGGGAGCATCATGGTGACCCCGAGAGCCGGCCCGCGCGGGATGATGGTCACCTTGTGCAGGGGCAGGGATTTGGCGAGTGTGGTGCGCAGCAGGCAGATGGCGTGGCCGGCTTCGTGGATGGCCGTCATGCGCTTCTCACGCTCGGTGATTTCGAGGGAGCGGCGCTCGCGGCCCCAGCGCACTTTCTCGCGCGCTTCCTCCAGGTCATCCTGCTGCACGGTGTCGTGCCCGCGGCGCACGGCGACGAGGGCGGATTCATTCATCAGGTTAGCCAGCTCAGCGCCGGAGAAGCCGGTGGTGGCGCGCGCGACAATGGAGAGATCCACCTCCGGGGCAAGCTTCACTTTGCGGGCGTGCACGCGCAGGATCTGCTCACGGCCGGCGGCATCCGGCAGGTTCACCATCACCTGCCGGTCAAAGCGGCCGGGGCGCAGCAGGGCGGGGTCGAGCACATCCACACGATTCGTCGCGGCGATGACGATGATATTCTCATTATCCGTGAAGCCGTCCATCTCCACCAACAGGGCGTTGAGGGTCTGCTCGCGCTCATCATGCCCGCCGCCCACACCGTGCCCACGGTGGCGGCCCACGGCGTCGATCTCATCAATAAAGATCAGGCACGGCGTGTGCTTTTTGGCCTCGGCAAACATGTCCCGCACGCGGCTGGCGCCCACACCCACGAACATCTCCACAAAGTCTGAGCCGGAGATGGTGAAGAAGGGCACTTTTGCCTCGCCGGCTATGGCCTTGGCCAAGAGGGTCTTGCCCGTGCCGGGAGGCCCGACCATGAGCACGCCCCGGGGGATCTTGCCGCCCAGCGCGCGGAATTTTTCGGGCTTGCGTAAGAACTCCACGATCTCCCACACCTCTTCCTTGGCTTCGGAGATGCCCGCTACATCATTGAAGGAGATGGAATTGCGGGTGGGATCCAGCAGGCGTGCCCGGCTCTTGGCGAATTTCATCGCGCCGCTGGGGCCGTTGTTCTGCATGCGGAAGAAGATGATGAAGATAATGAGGAGGAAGAGGATGGGCAGGCAGTTGATGAGGATGGACTGCAGGGTGCTGCTTTCCACTTTGTACACGGCGTGCGTGCCGAGCATTTCTCTGATGCTGTCCCCCTGGAAGGCGCGGTTGAAGACCACAGAGACGGGCTGCACCTCGCGGCGGCTCACTTTTTCTTGCGGGGTTTGGCGGTACATGCCCACAATCACGCCGCCGCCTTTGCCGCTCAGGTAGATGACAGGCTCATGCGGCGCGTTCAGGTCGATGCGCCCTTCCTCACCGAGCGTGCGGAACTCCTGAGTGGAGCTCACGCGGTGCGCATCTGCCGGTGGGGTCAGGTCACCCTCTGTGGTGGAGGTGATGCCGAAGCGGTTGCAGAGCGCTTTGATCTCATCACTATTGGTAAAGGGCATGTAGAAACGCTTGTAGGTGTAGTGGGGCGTTTCTTTGTAGATGTAGGCCGTGAGGAGCCCCTCTGCGGAGTTGTCGCGGGTGATGACTTCGATGGGGTAGTCTTTCGGATCAGTCATCACCACATTGCCGGTGCGGTAGGCTTGCTCAAATTCCCCCAAGTTCATCTTCTTGGTGCTGTGGCCGATCTCGCCATCGAACACAAAGGCGAGCAGGATGACTCCGGCTATCACGGAGATGAGCAGCCACAGCCCCCAATTGGGCTGAGAAGCGGGCGGCACGGGCTGCGGCCCGTCGGGCTTTTGGTCTGGTGAGTCTGGCATAATTCTTTTCCGTCTGGTGCGTCTTGTGCCCATCTTACCCCAACATTCCCTGCCTGAAAACGCCATTTCGAGTCATACCCGCAGACAAATGGCTTTATTTAGAGGCCGAGGCAGCGGGGCGGGCGGCGTGGGGCGGGCGGTGGGGAGGGGTGGGATGACCCGGGGGGTGGAGTGGGGGTTAGATCAGGTGCCCCATGCGGTCGCGCTTGGTGTCGAGGTAGCGGCGGTTGTCGTCATGCGGCGGGATGCTGAGGGGGACTTGCTCGGTGATCTCGAGGCCGTGGCCGGAGAGGCCGACAATTTTGCACGGGTTGTTGGTGAGCAGGCGCAGGCGGCGGATGCCGAGATCCCGCAGGATCTGCGCGCCCACGCCGTAGTCTCGCAGGTCAGGCGGGAAGCCGAGCTTGATGTTGGCATCGACGGTGTCGAGCCCTTGCTCCTGCAGCTTGTAGGCGTGCAGCTTGGCCGCCAGGCCGATGCCGCGCCCCTCTTGGCGGAGGTAGAGGATGACGCCCCCCTCCTGCGCCACGCGCTGCATGGCGAGGTGGAGCTGGCTGCCGCAGTCGCAGCGGCGGCTGGCAAAGACATCTCCCGTGAGGCACTCGCTGTGCACGCGGCAGAGCACGGGCTGCGCGGGGTCGAGCTCGCCGTGCACCAGCGCGAGGTGGGTCTGCCCATCCACGATGGAGTGGTAGGCGTGGCAGGTGAACTCCCCGAAATCGGTGGGGAGTTTCACTGTCTCCTCGCGGTGAACCAGTGTCTCGGTGTGGCTGCGGTAGGCGATGATCTGCGCCAGCGAGCAGGCCTTGAGCCCGTGCTCGCGCTGAAAATGCCCCAGCTCGCCCAGGCGCGCCATGGTGCCGTCTTCTTTCATGATCTCGCAGCACACGCCCACTGGCTCGAGCCCGCCGATGCGCATGAGGTCGACTGTGGCCTCGGTGTGTCCCGCGCGGCGGAGCACGCCGCCCTCCCGGGCGCGCAGCGGGAAGCAATGCCCCGGCTGCACAAAATCCTCGAGTGAGGCGCGGGGATCTGCGAGTTTCATGGTGGTGGCAGAGCGCTCAAAAGCGCTGATGCCGGTGGTGGTGCCCTCCTTGGCGTCCACGCTCACGGTGAATGCCGTGTGCAGTTTTTCGGTGTTGTGCTGCGCCTGCATGGGCAGGCCGATGGCATCCACCCTCTCCGGGGCCATGGGCACGCAGATGAGGCCGCGGGCATGTGTGGCCATGAAGTTGATATTCTGCGGCGTGGCAAATTGGCCGGCGCAGATGAGGTCTGCCTCATTCTCGCGGCTCGGGTCATCTGTCACCAGGATGATGCGGCCGAGACGCAGCTCTTCAATGACTTCCTGCAGAGGGGAGTAGACGATGGGATCCACACCATCTGCCACAGGCACCTCTTCCTCCGGCTGCTGCTTCGGCTGTGCCGGCGCGGCGGCTGCGGGCTCTTCCGGCGGCAGCTCCATGCCGCTCACGGCCGCATCACACCGGGAGATGAATGCGGACATGTCAAACACGCCGTCCTTGGCTGAAAACTCGACAGATTCCATCACTTGTTGATCTTGGCCCATGAGTCGCGCAGACCTACGGAGCGGTTGAAGACGGGGTGCTCAGCGGAGTGGTCGTAGCGGTCGGCCACAAAGTAGCCCAAGCGCTCAAACTGGCAGAGGAACTCCGGTGCCGCCTGGGCGAGCGCCGGCTCCACATAGGCCGTGGTGAGCGTGGTGAGCGATTCTTCATTGAGCGAGGCCAGGAAGCCCTCCGGGTTGGCATCCGGCGCTTCGTCCTTGAAGAGGCGGTCATAGAGGCGCACCTCAGCCTGCACTCCATAGGTGGCGGATACCCAGTGAATAGCGCCCTTGCAGCGGATGCCCTCCGGCGGCATGGAGCCGATGGTGCCGGGCAGTATCTCGGCCTGCACTTCCGTGACTCGGCCATCCTCTCCGGCGGTGTAGCCAGTGCATACAATGCAGTACGCACCGCGCAGGCGCACACAGGCGCCGGGGGAGAGGCGCTTGTATTTCTTGGGCGGGTCGGTCATGAAGTCCTCCTGCTCGATCCAGACCTCGCGGGTGAGGGTGAGGGAGCGGTTGCCCAGCTCCGGCATTTCGGGGTTGATCTGCACCTCCACCTGTTCTTCGTAGTTGTCCGGCAGGTTGGTGAGCACGAGCTTGAGGGGGTGGAGCACCGCCATGCGCCGCTCGGCGTGTGCGTTGAGCTCGGCGCGCACGGCGTTTTCGAGGCGCGCCACGTCGGTGTTGCCATTGTACTTGGTGATGCCCACACCCTCGCAGAAGTCCACGATGGCCTTGGCCGGGTAGCCGCGGCGGCGCATGCCGCAGATGGTGGGCATGCGCGGGTCATCCCAGCCGGAGACATAGTGTTCCTCCACCATCTGGCGCAGCTTGCGCTTGCTCATCACGGTGTAGGTGATATTGAGGCGGGAGAACTCGCGCTGCTCGGGGCGCGCCGGCACGGGGCAGTTTTCGATGACCCAGTCGTAGAGCGGGCGGTGGTTTTCAAACTCGAGCGTGCAGAGGGAGTGGGTCACGTGCTCCCATGCGTCCTCGAGCGGGTGGGCGAAGTCATACATGGGGTAGATGCACCACTTGTTGCCCGTGTTGTGGTGCGGGTCATATGAGATGCGGTAGATGACCGGGTCACGCATGTTCATATTGCTGCTGGCCATGTCGATCTTGGCGCGCAGCACCGCCGCTCCCTCGGGGAACTTGCCGGCCTTCATCTCCTCAAATCGCGCCAGGTTTTCTTCCACCGTGCGGTCGCGGTAGGGGGAGTGCTGGCCGGGGGTCACCAAGTCACCGCGCTGGCGGCGCATGGTCTCGCGGTCCTGCTCATCCACATAGGCCAAGCCGTTTTTGATGAGATGCACAGCGCAGTCATAGTAAAAATCAAAGATATTGGACGCCCAATACAGGTGCTCGCCCCAGTCAAAGCCCAGCCAGCGGATGTCCTCTTGGATGGAGTTGACAAACTCGATGTCTTCCTTGCAGGGGTTGGTGTCATCAAAGCGCAGGTGGCACACGGCTCCCAGGTGGGCATATTCTTTGGCGATGCCGAAATCGAGGCATATCGCCTTGGCGTGGCCGATGTGCAGATATCCGTTCGGCTCAGGAGGAAAGCGCGTGATGGGGACTTGGCAATGCCCCTCTGCGATGTCTCCTGCTATCCACTCGCGTATGAAGTCTCGTTTGTCCTCGGTGCTCATGCGCGGAATTCTACGTTTTTCTGTCGCAAGAAGCAAGTTTTTTCCGGGGAAATGACGCAACTTCTCGCGGGGTCTGCTCTGCCAGCCCGGGGTGGGAGAGGATGCAAAACGGCACCGCTTCGTGGAGAAGTGGTGCCGTGAAGTTGGAAAACTTTGGCAGGTGCCGGCTCTGCAAGCCGTGGCCTCCGCGCGAGGCTCAGGACTTGTAACGCAAACGCTTCTTGTGGCGGTTCTGGCGCATGCGCTTGCTGCGCTTATGCTTGTTGATTTTGGCTTTACGTCTCTTTTTAAGCGATCCCATAATGCTTGTAGATTAGTTTTCTTCGTTTGCGACAGGGGTGAGCCTGTTCGATTTTGTCGGCGCGCTATATAACTACCTTTTCGAGAAATTGTCAAGCCGAAAGAAGCGCTGAGGGCTATTTTTTTTGTGTCACGCGGGGAGAAGCCGGTGCTGCCGCGCCCAGTATTTCAGCGCGTCGAGCACTCCTGACTCGGGGGAGATGTAGCCGCCGTGTTCTCGCAGCCAATGGATTACATCTGGATGAGCCTTGGCGGGGGCGGCGCAAAACGCCTTGGGAAAGTGGCGGAAGGCATCCAGGTCATTGTGGCCATCTCCCATGATGCACAGGCGCGGCTCAGGCACTTCCAGCTGCTGCTGGACATAGCGCAGGGCGCTGCCCTTGCTGAAGCGCGCATCGCAGAGGCGCATGAATCTCCCCGCGCGCTGAATGCCGACTTGCCCCTGCGCCATGGGGGCGAGGTGCGGCATGAGGCGGTCCATCGTCGCGCTGTCCTCCGCTTCGATGGAGAGCGGATCATCTGCCGCAAGCTCCCACTTGCATTCCCGGCAGGCGCGGCGCAGGGCGCTCAGGGCTTGCTGCCACGCGGGCAGGATGCTGGTGCGCAGGCGGTGGTTTGCCCGGTGGCAGTGGGCATTGTGCCGGGCGGCTGGGGTGAGTTTTCCCTGTGGGTTGGCGGTGTAGACATAGCGCTCACAGGTGCACACAAAGTCGGGTTGCAGGGGGAACTGCGCAAGCTCCGGTGCCAGCTTTTGTAGGCTGCGCCCGGTGTTGATGCCCCAGCACACGCCCTGTGCGCGCAGGCGGAGGATGTACTCGAAAAAAGCCGGGGCAGGGGCGTGCTCCCGGTCGGGCTTGAGCGTGCCATCATAGTCCAGCGCGATGAGGTAGCGCCACTCTGCCGCTCCGGCCGGCCGCGGGGTTGGGCAGAGGGGGAGGCATGCTTCTCCCTCCTCTGGGCTGCTGAGGGTGTAGCACGGGGCGCTGGCGGGAGATTGTGGCATAAATAGGCAGTGGCGGCGCCTGCGCTCGCGCGGTGTTTTCCCGTGGGGCGCGCGCCGGGCGGGGGCTGCTCAGTGAGCCGAGCGCGGGGGGCGTGCGTTGTTTTTGAGCTGGGTTTGCACCGGGGTTTTGAGGTCCACGTGGTGTGAGGCGGGCAGGCACCCCTGCGGCAGAGCTTCCTCCGCCTTGCGCATGTGGATCTCCACGCGGCGGTTGAGCGCTTGGGCATCGCGTGAGGCGCGCACATCGACCAGCGGTTGGCGGCTGCCGCAGGCGCGCATGTAGACATTGGTGGTGGGGACTCCGTTCTGCCTGAGCCATTGGCACACAGCGGCAGCGCGCTGCAGGGAGAGCAGGTTGTTGTAGTCCGCGCTGCCGATGCCGTCCGTATGCCCCTCAATGATAAAGCGCGTGTTGGGGTTTTTGTGGATGAGGGCAGCAAGCTGCAGCATGGAGATGCGGGCGGAGTTTTTGAGGGTGCATTGGTTGAAGCCAAACAGCAGATCCGTGCCGAGCCGCGCCACGCCGGAGCTGGCGCCCGGGTTGCGCACCCCCATCAGGTCTGCCAGGCTGCGCGTATCGCCGGGCAGGTTGTTGCGGCCGTCTTTCGCCTGTCGGCGCAGTTCTTTTTCGATGAGGGCTTCTGCATCATCAATCACCTTATTTTGAGGCGTGGCGTTGATGGTGACGCTGTTGGTGTTGATCGGCGTCAGCTCGGGCAGCAGGGCCTCCTGGTCGGGCAGAGCATCGGTGCCGAGGCTCGCCATATCCAGCTCACGCGGGGCGAGATCATCCACCGGGCTCTCGTCTGCGTTTTGCTCGGGTTCCGGCTCCGGCATGGTGAGGTTGGTTTCCCCCGGCGCCATGACAAGCTCCGGTATGTCGATGTCGAGCAGGTCGATCTCTTGCGCCTCGCGCTGGGCGGCATCATCAATCTCAGCTGGCTCATCCGGCGGCAGGGGCTGCTCCTGCGCATTCGGCAGCTCCACCGGCTCCTCCCGCACCACCACGCGCGCGATTTCGTTGTCCTCCACCTTGTCGGGACGCTCGATGGAGGGGTAGTTCCAGCCCATGACATCATAGAGCCAAGGGGCAGCGCGCATGACAAGCAGGTGCACCAGCACGGCTGCCAGCGCGGCCATGAGAACAAGCGGCAGCATGTAGCGCTGCTGCGTGAGGGTGTACTCCTGGCGGCGGCGGTTGGCGTGGTGTGCGCGCGGCACATATGTGCGTTTGAATGCCATTTATGATTGGTGAGTGGGTAAGATTGTGGGCGCGGGCTCTTCCATGAGCGGGCGCACGCAGGAGTTGAGCCAGCGCAGTATGTCCACCGGCACTTCCTCCGCATCCGGCATGAGCTCCACATCTACAGATTGCGCCACCTCGTGGGTGCCTCCCTCCGGGGAGTAGATGATGCTGCGGGTGGTGGCAGCCGGCGCGTCACCGGGGGTGCGCAGCGTGACCATGCGCTTTCGGTCGCTTTGAAGCTGGGTGTAGATGGCGATGGCGTCATCCAGCACGCTGTTGTTCTGCGCGCTGCCGGTGTACATGAGCATGATGGGGGCTTCCCGCGGGATGAGGGCGGCGCTTTTTGCCGCTGCGATGTCGAACGGCTCGAGCCCGGTGAGTTGGTTCATGCGCCGGCCGATGAGCTCCCGCATGGGGGTGGAGATGTGGGCGCGCTTGAGTGATTTATTGAGAGAGGCCGCCGGATCCAGCGCGACTGTGGCGCGCAGGCGGGGCTCTTTGGCTGCCGCTTGCAGCAGCAGCTGCGCGCCAAAGCCTTGTCCCACTCCCACCAGCAGTAGCCTTTTCTTGTTGCTCATTTTTTCGAGCTCATTGATGAGCAGGGGGATATCTTTGCTCTCCTGCAAGCCGTGCGTGCACCATGGGCGGGCGGAGTTGCTGCCGCGCGGCTCCCAGAGCACGCAGGTGATACCGGCTGCCGCCAGCTGCTCAGCCAGGGGCAGGGCAGAGCGGATGCCGTGATCCCAATTCACGCTTACCAGCGCATAATCAATGGCCGGCAAGTCTTCCAGCTCCGTGGTGCGCAGGCGATCCAGCAGCGCGTGCTGGCGCGGCGTCAGGTCTTCTTCCTGTGGCGCTTGGCTCACCACACATGCCTGCAGAGGCTTGCCATCCCAGCCGGTTATTTCAAAAGGAGTGAGCTGGACACCCTGTGTTTTCTCGGGTAGGTCAGAGTATCCTGCGTATTGAGGCACATTGGGTAAGAGTAGCCCTTTTACCTGCGAATCAACACGCCGCCACAGCACAAACGAGGCCACCCCCACGACAAGCAGGATGATGATTATTCCCCATTTGATGATGCGTCCCTTCACCGCGCCATATTATACCGCGCCGCCGTAACATGTCAAGGGAAGAGAATGCCCCCAACCGCAATTTTGAGACTTGAATCAGCCGGGTATGTGTGGTGTAATGGGTGCGTTGCTATGATAAAGGCTGTCATTCTTGTCTTTGAGATTTCGGTGCTGGTGCTGCTGGGGTTCCTGAGCAGTGAGGTCTACATGCTTCGGAAAAGCGTGGCGGAGGCGGGAGATTACTGCTTGCAGGCGGAGGTGTTTGCGGCTGCGGCTGAGGTGCCGCCGGCTCAGGATGCCCCCGCGCCCGAGCCCCCGCCGGAGGAAACCTCGGCTCTGCCGGATGCCGCGCCTGATCAACCCTAACGCCTATCCCTCTACCTCTTATGTCCAAAACTCTCATCGTCGGCCTCGGGATGCTCATCCTCGCTATGCTGGCCTTTTTGTATACTGATCTCTCCAAGCTGCGCCGTGAGATAGGTGGCGCCCCGCCGCTGAAGATCACCATCAGGGGGGCGGGCTCTGCTGCGGCTCCGGGGGTGCTGATTTCTGGCGGTGATGCTGAGCCGCAGGCGGTGCTTTTCCGCCCGGGGGTGTACACCATCTGCCGCGGCAGCGTGGTGGATTTCACGCCTGCTGAAGAACCTGCCGCCGCACCCGCGAAGCCTGCTGAAGAACCTGCCGCCGCACCTGCGAAGCCTGCTGAAGAACCCGCCGCTGCACCTGCGGAGCAGGTTGAGGCGCCTGCCGCTGACACCGCAGAATAAATGAAGCGCCCCTTTCCCGCCGCTTGCGGAAAAGGGGCTTTCTGTATCTTGCGCCCCGTGAGGAGCGCGCGGGGGGATTAGCCCTTGGAGAGGCAGGCTTTCAGGCGGCGGCACACCTCTTCCACGTTCTCGCGGCTGTTGAAAGCGGAGATGCGGAAGAACCCTTCGCCATGCGCCCCGAAGCCGGCTCCGGGGGTGATGACGACCAAGGCCTCGCTGAGCATCTTGTCGAAGAACTCCCAGCTTCCCATGCCCTCCGGGGTCTGCACCCACACGTAGGGGGCATTGGCCCCGCCCCACACGCGCAGCCCCACCTCGCGGCAGGCATCGCAGAGCAGCTTGGCATTGCCGAGGTAGTGGTCGATGAGCGCGCGGGTCTGCTGCATGCCCTCAGGCGTGAAGAGGGCGGCCGCACCGCGCTGCACGATGTAGCTGGCGCCATTGAACTTGGTGGTGTGGCGGCGGCTCCAGAGGCGGGCCATGGGCACGGAGTTGCCCCGGGCATCTTTGCCGCACAGCTCTTTGGGGATGACGATGTAGCCGCAGCGCACCCCGGTGAAGCCGCCCTGCTTGGAGAAGGAGCGGAACTCGATGGCGCATTGGCGCGCACCGGGGATGGCGAAGATGGAGGCCGGGATGCCTTCCTCTGTCACGAAGGCCTCGTAGGCGCTGTCGTAGAGCAGGATCGCATCATTGGCCAGCGCGTAGTCCACCCATTTTTGCAGTTGGTCGCGCGTGGCGACAGCGCCGGTGGGGTTGTTTGGGAAGCAGAGGTAGATGAGATCCACATGCTGCGCGGGCACCTCGGGCACAAAGTCATTCTCCGGCGTGCAGGGCAGGTACACCAGCCCCTCATACGAGCCGTCCTCGCGGGCGGCGCCGGTGTTGCCGTTCATCACATTGGTGTCCACATACACGGGGTACACCGGATCCGGCACGGCGATGACATTGTCATGCCCAAAGATGTCGAGGATGTTGCCCGTGTCGCACTTGGCGCCATCGGACACATAGATCTCATCCGCCGACACATCAATGCCGCGATCTTGGTAGGAAACCTTGGCAATGGCCTCACGCAGCCAAGCATAGCCCTGCTCCGGGCCGTAGCCGTGGAATGTCTCGCGGTGCGCCTGGTCATCTACCGCCTTGTGCATGGCATCAATAGCGGCTTGGGGCAGGGGTTCCGTCACATCGCCAATGCCGCAGCGGATGATCCGGGGCGCTTTGTCGGGGTGTGCCGCGGCAAAAGCAGCCACGCGCCGGCCGATTTCGGGGAACAGGTACCCCGCCTGCAATTTGAGGAAGTTGTCATTTATGCGTGCCATATCGCGCGGCATTATGACTCTTGCCATCTGAATTTGCAAGGCAAAAATGGATGCCGCACGCGCGAGCTTTCCATTTTTTGGGTTGAATCGTCCGGCGGCGATGGTAGAATACCTCCCGATGAAAACAATGATAGCATGTTTGGCCTGTGCTGTGGGGGTGGGTTTTTTCCCGCTGCGTGCTGAGGTGGAGTTCCCGGGGCGAAAACCCGGTGAGGCTGAGCTCTCCTGCACCGAGGCGGGGATGGCGGTGGCCAATCATGTGTTGTCATTCGGTGTCGAATATATCAGCAATGAGAACAATCTGCGCTTCGGCGGGTTTTGTCCTATTGTGCCCAGCGAAGGCGGCTTCGGGTACGAGAGTCCGCTTTTGTCCGGCGGGACAGAGTTGTTTACTCTCCGCTTGGCTAATGGTAAGCAACTGAAAGCTAGTGAGATGCCTACCCGTCCCGACTGGGGGGAGCTGCCGGCGGATCCCAAGTCGCTCAAGCTTAGTGAGCGAGTGCCGGGCAAGGTGATCAAGGCCACCTTCACCGCGCCGGATGGCAGCTTGCGCGTGGAGTGGCAGGCTGAGCTGCGCGATGGCTCGCACTACCTGCGCCAGGAGTTCACCATCAAAGCGCTCAGGGATGTGCCGTTCGTATCCATCACTCCCATGCAGTATGTGGTGGAGGATGGCAGTGCGCCCCGCATCTCCGGCAATACGACGCACGGCACGCTGGTGGTGAATGATAAGTTGTTTATGGGCTTGGAGACCCCGATGTCGCAGATGAGTGTGGGCGGGGACTCTGCTGCTGCGGAGGGGTGGAACCCTGCGGCGTGGACTCCCGAGGCTTTTCAGGAGGTTTTTGGTGAGGATGTGCCGGAGGCTGTGGTGAAGAAATTCGGCAACTGGTGCCGGCAGTCCAACGGGCCTGTGGCTCAGCATGTCAAGATGGCCGGCGGCGAAGTTGTATTCAAGAAAAAGGGCCCCTGTGAGGTGACGTTCCGCTACACCGGGGGTACCCACCGCCTGAATATCCTCGGCGTGGCTCTGGTGAGCCCTGCGGGGAAGGTGGTGAGTGTGGATGCTCACGCGGGGCATGCCGGTGAAAAACCACAGAACACAACCTACAAGATCAATGTGCCCGAGGCCGGCAAGTATTCGCTGCAATACTGGGTGGAGACGCGCACGGAGAGTATCACCAGCCGGGGCAAGATCGAGCTTTCGCTGCCCATCGAGCAAGCCGCCCCTGCCGCCCGAGCCGGCTCTGATAGCTTGGTGCAGGGCACCTGGGTGCGCAAGACTACGCTGGCCAAGGGGCAGAGCTGGAAGGTGTCGAGCGTGATTGGCCTGCTGGAGTCGGGGCAGGAGCGCCGCTCCTTCCTCGCTTATAGTGAGCGGGAGAGGCCGGTGCCCTACCGCGCTTTTGTGCATTATAATGACTGGTATGAGGTGGGCATCCGCGTCAACAATAATCGCGACCCGCTGAAGCGCAATTCCGAAAAACGCTGGATGGAGATTCTCAAGCATTGGGAGCGCGAGCTCTTCACCAAGCGCAAAACGAGTATAGATGCCTTTGTCATCGATGATGGCTGGGATGACTTTAACAGCCTGTGGGATTTCCACGCCGGCTTCCCAAATGGCTTTGCTGCCATCAACCGCGGCGCGCTCAAGATGAAAGCCGGCATCGGCACTTGGCTCGGCCCGGTGGGCGGCTACGGGGCGGCCAAGCGCATGCGCCTTGATTACTGGAACAGCAAGCACCCCGGCAACCGCATCTCCAATTTCGAGCTGTCCAACAAGGAGTATTTCGATGCCTTTGTCGGCCGCTGCCGCGACATGATCAGGAAGTACGATATGCGCTATTTCAAGTTCGACGGCATCTCCACCAAGTTTCATGCCAATGGCCCCGCCGGGCTGGAGGATGCCGAGGGGATCATCCGCGTGGTGTCGTCCCTGCGCCGGGCGCGGCCGGATGTGTTTATCAACGCGACCGTCGGCACCTGGGCCAGCCCGTTCTGGTTCCGATATGTGGATTCTATCTGGCGGCAGGAGAATGACTTTGACCGCGTGGGCAATGCCGGTGACAACCGCGACCGCTGGATGACCTACCGCGACCGCCTGGTGCATGAGGTCTTTGTGCAGGGGGCGCCTCTCTGCCCCATCAACTCCATCATGACACACGGCACGATCATCACCAAAGGCCAGCCGGGTGTCAATATCCCCCCGGCGTGCATGAGCACAGAGCCTGCCAACTGCATCAAGGAGATCCGCGCGGCTTTCGGCTCCGGCTCGGGCTTGCAGGAGATTTATGCAGATGCCGAGTTGCTGAATCAGGAGAATGGCCGCCTGTGGGATGAGCTGGCCGCCTGTATTGCTTGGATTCGCCGCAATGAGGATGTGCTGGCCGATGTGCATTGGGTGGGGGGCAACCCGTGGAATGGCAAGGATGGTGCCGTGTACGGCTGGGCTGCATGGAATAAGAAAAAGTGCACGCTGACGCTGCGCAATTCTTCGGCCTCTCCCAAGACGCTGCGCACCACGCTGCGCGCTCTCTTTGAGGTGCCGGCCAAGATGCGCGGCAGCATCACGCTGCGTTCCTCTTTTGCTGACCAGCGCCCGCTGCCCGGCCTGATTGGCCAAGCGGTGGATGTGGATGCCCCGGTGGAGATAACTCTTCAGCCTATGGAGGTTGTGGTGATGGAGGGTAAAAATGCGCTGAAGTCGAAAGCAAAAAAATAGTGGGAGCTCAGCGTAAACTCCGCTTTTTTTTGGGGGGGGAGCCGTGCGTGGGCAGATCAGCGCGCGGCTGCCAAGTTTGCGCTTGATGCGTGGGGTGGGCTGCGGTATCATGCGGAGAGTATGAAGGTGTGCTCTATCATCATAGCTCTGCTGAGCGTAGGGATGGTGGGTGGGGAAGAATCGGCACCCACTCCCGGCAAGCAGGTGTATCTCGATGTGCTGAATTCGTCTACCTTGGGTTACAAAAAGGATTATGAGCGGAGAATGGCTCAAGAATACCCCAATGACAGCTCCGCCAGACCGGAGCCGGTTTCATTTGATTTTAGTGCGCCTGGTCGTCAGTATGGAGCAAGTGATGCTGCGCGCCTAGCGGCATTTAAAGCGCTTTACGCGCTCGGGGAAGATGTGAAGACGCTGACGGATGAGTACGGCATGACGGGCATGAGCTACGCCATTCGCCTGAATGACCGCGCCTCGGTGGATGAGCTGCGGGCGCTGGGGGATGACTTGCAGTTCGGCGCATACACAGAGGATAAGCACGATGGTGATTGCTGTTGCTCATTCGACTGCCACCCGAGCGGCTATGTGGAGGAGGCGCTGATCAGCGGGCACGAGGATATGGCGCGCTACCTGCTCAGCAGCGGGGCGGCGCCCACGGGGCTGCAATGGTGCATCGTGCATGATCGTCTGCCCATGCTCAAGGAGCTGCTGGCGGCCGGCGGTACTGTGCGTGAGGATGAAGCGCCGATAGAGTTCGGCTATATCGCGAATTTTACCTATGCTCGCAGCCCGGAGATGCTGCGCTTCCTGATGAGCGAGACCCCTTATGCGCAGCTGCATAAGTCGGAGATCATCTTCCTGATCAACATACGCGAAAACACCTGGCTCGATGGCGAGAAGGAGAAATTTATGGAGCTCATCGCGCAGGCGGGTGTTCTCACCAAGGAGGATTGGGAGGCCTACGAGCGCGGCGGTATAGCGCAGCTGATGACCAAGCTTTTAAGCATGAATGATGGACACCCCTGCGATTTTCCCTGTTATCCGCTCCGGCGTGGTTATGGTGGCGAGCCGCTCTGGATGCCTTTTGAGGATGCCATCCGCATCTTCCGCGCCCTGGCGGGGGAGGACGCAGGGAAGCAGGATGCCGCCGTGTTGTTTCTGCTGCTCTATCCGCAGTATATCAATGAGCAGAATCCGGATGAAGAGCCATGTTCCATAACGGAATTCGGCAATTTGTGCCTGCAGGCGCTGTGCATCATAGGTGATGAGCGCTTCTCGGCGCTGCTCTCTCAGCTTTCGCCGAAACAGCTTGCCGCCGTCGCGTTCACGGCCGATTGGGGGGTGAGAGAGCGCGAGACGATTTGTACCCACTATCCCCTCACCGCCGCTGCGCTGAAGCTGGAGCCGCCGCGTGAGGATGAAAAAATGATATTCGATGAATGACCCGGCGCGGCGAGTGAGCCGCATGCCGGGGGCGTGTATCACACCTGCTTGCGCATCGAGGCGGGCAGAATATGAAGCTGGTCGCGGTATTTGGCGATGGTGCGCCGGGCGATGCGGATGCCCTCTGCCGCCAGCTGAGCTTCGATCTTGGCATCGCTGAGCGGCTTGCGCGGGTCCTCCGCCTCGATCAGGGCCTTGATCTTGGCGCGTATCCGCGCGGAGGACACACCCTCACCCTCATCTGCCGGGAGGGCGGTGGAGAAGAAGGAGCGTAGCTCATACACCCCGTGGTCACAGCGCAGGAATTTGCCGTTCACCGCGCGGGAGATGGTCGAGACATGCAGCTGCGTATCCGCCGCGATTTCCTCCATCTTGAGCGGCAGCAGGTGCGCCGCCCCCCGCAGGAAAAACGCGCGCTGCCTCTGCACAAGCGCCTCTGCCACCGCCAAGATGGTGCTTTGCCGCTTCTCTATGGCGCGGATGAGCTCTCGCCCCTCGCGGAAGCAGCGGGAGAGGTATTGCCGCAGCTCGGGCTTGTCTCCCTGCTCAGCCAGCATGTCGCGATACTGCGGGGAGAGCTCCAGCCGCGGCACATGCTCGCCCGTGAGGCTGACGCTGAGTTCTCCGCCCTCGCGGCGCTGCACGAGGATATCGGGCACGATGACGAGCCGCTCCACCGGGGCAAAGTTGCTGCCGGGGTCGGGGGTGAGGCGGGAGATGTGGTGAGCCGCATCCGCCACAGCGGATTCTGAGGTGCCCAGCTCGCGCGCTACCTCAGCATAGCGGTGGCGGATGAGGGCCTCCCAATGGTGGCGCACCAGCAGCTCGGGCAGGGTGCCCGAGCTGCCCTCGCGCTGTAGCTGTAGCAGCAGACTCTCGCGCAGGTCCCGCGCGCCCACACCCGCGGGCTCCAGGTCCTGCACGGCTTGCAGGGCTTGCTTGAAAATAGCGGGCGGCAGCCCTAGCCCCTCCGGCGCATCGGTAAAAAAGCCACGCGCATCCAGGTGGGCAATGAGCTCCAGCGCGGCCGCCTCCACCTCCTCCGGCAGGGCAGAGCGCAGCACTTGCTCCTCCAGGTGGTCAGATAAGGTGATGGGCTGAGGCAGTGAATCCATGAACAAGTCATGCCGCCGCGTGGCTTCGTAATCAGGCGCGCCTCCTTCCTGATCCTCAGGCGGGGGTGGCGGCACTTCCTCCAGCGCGGGGTTGGCATTGAGCGCATGGGTGACCAGCTGCGCCAGCTCCATGTGTGAGGCTTGGAGGGCGCGCAGGTAGAGCTGCATGGCGGCGCCGGCCACCATGCTCTGGCTCATGCCTTGTTCCATGCTGTTCATGAGAGGGGGGCAGCGGGGCCCGCTGCAAGCATTTTTTGCAGGTTGTTGAGCTCTTGGATGATGCCGGTGATCTCCTCCTGTTCGAGATGGGGGGAGCGGATGCGGGCGCGCAGCAGGTCGAGCTTGGCTTGCATGGCATCGCGGGCGGCGCGCTCGCATGCCTGGTCGACATAGAACAGCAGCTGCTCCGCGGAGGTGTGGTAGGGCTCCGGCTCGAAGCCTTTGATGGCGAGCCTCTGCTCCGGCGGCAGCTCCTGGGCAAAGGCTTCCCAGGCCTGCTTGTCTCCCGGGGTGGGCAGGACCTCCAGCAGGCGCTGCAGGATAACGCCTCCGGGGAGGTGGTGGATGGGCTCTTGCAGCTCTTCAATGCGCTCGATGAGCAGGGCTTGCGCGCCCTCACTGCTGCCGGCCATGCTGATGAGCCCGCGGATGGAGGGGTGCAGGGCGAGGGGGATCACGCCGGCGGGCTCTGCCTCCTGCTGCAGCATTTCTTCTTCTTCGGAGTAGACTGCCTCTTGCGCTGCCGGGCGCTGCGGCGCCTTTTTGCGCTCGGCGAGCAGCTGCGCCACTGTCGCGCGGAAGGCCTCGAGCCCGAGGTTCAGGCGCGTCGCGAGGTCGACCACCGCGACATCGCGCCGCACGGGATCCGCCACCTCAGCGGCCAGATCCGCCATGCGGGGGATGAGGGCGGCGCGGGCATTTGTATCTCCCTGCGCGAGGGCTAATTCCTGCTGCACCCGGATTTCGAGGTAGGGGCGCGCGTGCTCGATGGCATGCTGCAGAGCCTCCGCGCCGCGGGTGCTGATGAGCGAGTCCGGGTCCTCCCCCGGGGGCAGCTCCGCCTGGTAGACCTCCAGCCCCGCTTGGGCAAGCTTGCGAAAGGTCTTCTCACTGGCGGCGATGCCGGCGCGGTCGCCATCGTAACACAGGGTGGCTTTTTTGGCGTATTTGGCTAAGATGCGGGCATGCCCCTCAGTAAAAGCGGTGCCCAGCCCTGCCACGGCGTTGCGGATGTCTGCCTTTTCGTGGCAGGCGATGACATCCAACTGCCCCTCGCAGATGACCACGCTCATGCCCGCTTTGGCGATGGCTGAGGTGGCTTTGTACAGGCCGAAGAGGAGCTCTCCCTTGCGGAAGGCCGCCGTTTCGCTCGTGTTCACATATTTGCGCGGGTCGCGGTCATTCTCCATGACCCGCCCGGAAAAGCCCACCACCTCCCCGCGCACATTGCGGATGGGGAACATGAGCCTGTCACGGAACACCGGGTAGGCGCCGGAGCCGCCTTGCCCCAGCAGGTAGGCATCTGTCAGCAGGCGCGGGGGAAAACCGCGCGTCTCCGCCATGCGGCGCAGGGTGCCGAACTCCGGCGGGGCCCACCCCAGTTGCCACGCTTTGGCGATCTCGATATTCACGCCGCGCTTTTTGAGGTACTCGCGCACATGGCCGGCCTCTTGGCTGCGGCAGAGGAGTTGGTGGTAGTACTGAGCCGCCAGCTCATTGAGCTCGATAATGCGGCTGCGCAAGCGGCGCTGGCGGGCGAGCTCCGGGTTCTCCTCTTCCTCAATCACCGCAATGCCGTTCATGTCGGCCAGGCGGCGCAGAGCCGTGGGGTAGTCGATGTTCTCATACATCATGAGAAACTTCACGGCAT
This sequence comes from Akkermansiaceae bacterium, assembly GCA_022510805.1. GTDB lineage: Bacteria > Verrucomicrobiota > Verrucomicrobiia > Verrucomicrobiales > Akkermansiaceae > Akkermansia. Next base: position 4,647 of record JAFLSS010000025.1, on the reverse strand, counting down.
CTCCACCCACGCCGCAGCCGAAGCAGTGAAAGCTCTGCCGCGTGGGGTTCACGTGAAACGAGGGGGTCTTCTCGTTGTGGAACGGGCAGCAGGCTTTCCAGGAATACCCCGCGCGCCGCAGCTCGATGTAGCGCTGCACCACGCTCACTATATCAGCGCTGTCCTTGATGCGTGCAACACATTCCTCTGTGATTCGGGGCATGGGCGGTGGGGGAAGGGGGGGATTAGGCGGTGTGGATCAGGCTGTGCAGGTGGGTTTCAAAGCCGGGATATGAGGTGGAGATATTCTCACAGCGGAGCAGGGTGGTCGGCCCGGCGGCGCGCATGCCCGCCACAAGGAAGCTCATGGCGATGCGGTGGTCGCCGAAGCTGTCGAGCACCGCTCCCTGCAGCGGCGCCCCGCCTGAAATGACCATGCCATCATCATACTCCTGCACGCAGCCGCCCATGGCGCGCAAATTGCCTGCCGTGGTGGCGATGCGGTCACTCTCCTTCACGCGCAGCTCGGCCGCGTGGCGGATGGAGGTCTCCCCCTCGGCAAAGGCCGCTGCCACCGCGAGGATGGGGATCTCATCTATCAGGTTCGGTATCTCCTCCGGGCGGAGCTCTGTGCCCACCAGCCGCGCGGCCGAGCGCACGGTGATATCACCATAGGGCTCACACGCATCCACGCGCTGAGAGATGCTGATGTCTGCCCCCATGCGCCGGAGCACGTCTATGATGGCGGTGCGCGTGGGATTCAGCCCCACGTGGCGCAGGGTCAGGCAGCTGCCCGGCACAATGCCGGCCGCCACCAGCCAAAATGCCGCGCTGGAGATATCGCCGGGGATGGTGATGTCCCGCCCGCGCAGGGTCACCGGGCCCTCCACGCTCACGCGCAATCCGGCGTCCTCCACGCGGCAGGGGATGCCGAAGTGGCTGAACAAGCGCTCCGTGTGGTCGCGGGTGATGGCGGGCTGGCGCACGCTGGTGGTGCCTTGGGTGAGCATGCCGGCCAGCAGGACAGCGCTCTTGACCTGGGCGCTCGCCATGGGGAGCTCGTAATCAATGGGGCTCAGGCGGCCGCCCTCTATGTGAAGCGGGGCGCAGCCGGGCTTGGCGCCGCAGGCTTGCAGGCGGGCGCCCATGGCCGAGAGTGGGGTGATGATGCGCCCCATGGGCCTGCTGCACAGAGATTCATCACCCGACAGGCTGCTGGCAAACGGCAGCGCCGCGAGCACTCCCGCGAGCAGGCGCATGCCTGTGCCGGAGTTGCCGCAGTCAATCTGCTGTGCCGGGGGGGTGGGCTGCTGCGCCACCCCGGTGAGGGTAAAACAGGTGGGGTTGGCCTCAGGGCTGACCCGGGCTCCCAGTTGCTGCATGGCTCGCAGCGTGTTCAGGCAGTCGGCGCTGCAGAGAAAGTTGCGCACTTGGGTGGAGCCGCCGGCCAGGCCGCCGAGGATGGCGACGCGGTGGGAGATGCTCTTGTCGCCCGGCACGCAGAAATCTCCCTGCAAGCCCTCTTGCTGCGGTGTGATGCTGATGGTGTTACTTGCCATTGTTTTGGATGTGAAGATGCTTTTTGTGGAAACTCTCGCGGACAGCTTCGTCGAGGAAGCGCTGCACCGCCAGCTCACTCTGCGCGCTTCGGATGGCGGAGCGCAGGCTCTCGCGCACTTCCTCAAGTTGCAGCGGCCGCTCCGGTGTGATTTCTCCCGGCAGCAATATGTGCCATCCCCAGCGGCTTTGTGCCAGCGCCGGCTTACCTGCCGGCAAGGCCTCCGCGCCAAAGAGCGGCAGCTCGGGCAGGGGGCTGCTGCCATCATTGATCACCACCCCCAGGTCCCCCCCCAGGCGCGCCGTGCGGTCATCCTCGCTGTGCCGGCGTGCGAGCTCGTCAAACTCCGCCTCGCCGTGCTCCAGTTGCTCCAGTAGCTGCTGAGCTTTAGCGCGCACAGCGTCGGTGTCCTGGTCCAGAGTCGCCAGGAAAATATGCTTGAGCGGGCGGTTCTCCGGCAAGATGAGCTCATCCCTGAGCATGTCGTAGTGCTTGGCCACATCCTCATCGCTCACCTCGCACAGCGGCTCCACCGCGCGCTGCAGCAGGGCTGCGGCTTTCATGATGGCCTGCAGCTTGCGGGTGTATTGGGCGCGGTCATAGCCCTGGCTGGCCAGCCATTGGTCAAACTGCTCAGGCGAGGACGCGCGCGAGGCCAGCCGCTGCATCTCCGCCTCTGCCGCCTCGGCATAGTCCGGCAGGTTCTTGTCATTGTAGCGTGCGCGCAGGCGCAGCAGCGAGCTGCGCACCATATCCATCAGCATCACCACCTTTTGTTCCCGTGTCGCGGTGTCGCGCCCCTGCAGCTTGTTCTGCTCTGCCACATAGCGTTGAAACTGAGCTTCAGAAATCCTCTCCCCGTGCACCTGCGCCACCCATGGCGCGGCGGCTTCCTGCTCTGCCTCTCGGGGCGGGTAGAGCGCCCGCCACAGCGGCCCGTGCCACAGGAACAGGTCGATGCCCATATACGCCAGCATCGCGCTGAAAATGGTCAATTTCAGAGCAAATATCTTGAGGGAGGAAAGCTTCATGGCCGCAGCTATGATACCCTTTTTGCGCGCTTTTGGCAATTCTAATCGGGCTTCGTCCGCCATTTTGAGAGTTCTCAACCGGGTGCAGCGGAGAAGGGGAAGAGATGCCCCCCCCCTCCGAATCATCAATGAACAGATGCAACAAAATGATCTAACGCGTTCCCCTTACGGTAAGAGCTAAGTGTGCACGGGTAGTGTGTTCCCTGTGTCATCCATTCACACAAGTCATACCCTGATCAATGGGGGGGGGCGTAAATGGGTAATATCCTGCACCTTGCCGCAGGGACGCGCGAGGATGAGGCAGCTCTGCTCGATTCGTCGCCGTCGTCGTAAAAAGCTTGTCAGAGAACGCCGGGCGAGACTCTTTTTTTTCTTGTCAAGAGCCGTGTGTTTTGCTAACATGCACGGGATGAAAATTGCATTTCATACCCTGATAGGGGCCCTCGTGCTCGGCGCGGTGGCTGTGCCTAGCGCAAAAGCGGATCGCAACTCTGATTATTGGTTGCCGGAGAACATGGCCAAGCGTCAATGCACCTCGGTGCATATTGGTTATGAGCCGCGTATCCCCAAGCATTCTGCCGCATATACGGAGATGGTGGTGGAGAAGAGTGCGCCCGGCACCTATTTTGCGTGCAACAATTTTTCCAATGGCTATATCGGGGTGCAAGAGCTTGCCGGTAAGAATCCTGATGGCTCACCTATCCGTGTGGCAATCTTTTCCATATGGGATGCCAAGGATAGTGGGGACAACCCGCACGCTGCTCCTGAGGAGGAGCGCGCCAAGCTGGTGGCTCGCGGTGAGAAGGTGCGCACGGAGCGCTTTGGTGGTGAGGGCACGGGTGGCAAATCCATGCGCCTGTTCAACTGGAAGGAGGGGGAGGTGATCCGCACTCTGGTCATTGAAAAGGAAGATGGTGAGGATTTCCGCCAGATTGCCGGCTATATCAAAAACCCGGAGACGAATAAGTGGGAGCTGATGAGTTGCTGGCGTGTGCAGGCGGTGCGCCGCGGGCTGGGCGGTGGCTGCGGCTTTGTGGAGGATTTCCGCCGCAATGTTGAGTCCAAGGCTCTCGAGCGCCGCGCTACATTCGGCCCGGCTTTCCGCTGGGATGGCCGAGCTTGGAGCCAAGCGTCAGTCTTCACGTTCACGCGCGATGCGAATCCGAATCAGAATATCAACTGCCGCCTCAACCCGGAGCGCGGGTATTTCTCGCTTGCGACGGGTGGTGATATCCGGCCGGAGGAGGGGTTCAAGCCTTTTGAGTCCAAGAAGTTGGAGCCTCTGCCGCAGGCTGCTGAACCCGGTGAGGATACGATGGAGCTGATCCGCGCCCCGAAGATGGAGGCGCAGCAGTATGCTGACTCGGGCAGCATGCAGTAAGGCTCTGCTGCTCATCGTGCTTCATTTGACAACCCCAAGGCCTGAGCATTGACGTGCCTCAGCCTGATAAACGCGCATTTCCACGCCCCTTGTCGAAAAATCTGAACGAAACATAATTAACCGGATACGTATATGAAACATAGCCTGTGGATGCTGCTTTGCGTAGCGTGCTTTATCGTATCCTGCCAATCTCCGGAGTACCGCGCAGCATTTGCCGATCGTGAAAAGAGTTTGGCAATTCTTCAGCAGTCCGTTCAAACGGCGGATAGGGCAGAGGTCTGCATTATATTTAACCCCGAATCTCAGGGAAGAACGAAGGTGAATCTGCCCGTACCACAGGAGCAGTTGTCGCAGCTGAAAGAGATACTCTCGCACCTGCGCCCTGTGCCCCCGGCCATGGGCGAGCCTTACTTCATCCACGCGTGGTGGTTGGCCGCCGCAGAAATCTGCTTCCCTGATGGTGAGGGAAATATCAGCATCTTCACCCCCGGCATTTCCATCATCAGGCCCGAGTCCGTCATGCCTGAGTCGGAGGCCAAACAACTCTCGCCCCGGCGGGAGAAATACCCCTACGAAGCTAGATGGTATCTTCCCGATGCCAAGCTTGCGGAGCTGAATGCGCTACCCATTGTCAAGCAAGCACGCGCGCGGGTTGCTGCGGGAGAACGCTAATGCTCTTCATTGAATTAAACCTGAAT
>JAFLSS010000024.1 GCA_022510805.1 Akkermansiaceae bacterium | reverse complement strand
ATGAAGAGGCGAGTGTCTGCTTCAATCACGCCGGGGTCGGTCAGTCAACAGATTGACCGACCTCGTTATTTTCCCCCACCCCCCGCCAACCCCAGGCCATTCGTCGTTCGTCGTTTGTACTTCCAATGCATCGCATGCGTGTGCATGCTTGACGTCGGCAGCTCTGCCTGCTATGCTTTAGGTAGGAGTGAAATATATATGCCGGGAGAAAACCGCCAAGAGAACAGCAATGCGCGCCCAACGGATCCTTTGAGGCAGGCGGTGCAGGTGCTGATGTGGCGTGTGCCGATGCTGCTGCCGCTGGCTGTGGTCGGCGGGGTGATCTGGGGGAGCTCGCTCGGGTGGGTGCTGGCGCTCGCCTCGCTGCTGACGGCTCATTTGCTGCGCATGTGGCGGATCTGCATGTGCTGCTTGTTGAGCGGGCTGATTGTGTGCACAACACAGGCGCTGCGCCACGAGCAGGAGCAGGCGCTGCGGGAGGCGCTGGCGGAGCATGGGGTGGTTTCTCTGCAGGGGACAGTGGTGGAGGAGCTGGGGCGGGGGTGTATTGTGGAAACGGGCTGGGCGGGGGTGCGTGTGGTGGTGCGGGGGGAGATGCCCTGGCGAGTAGCGGATGTGGTGCGGCTCACGGCGCAGGAGGCTCCTGTGCAGCCGCCGCCGGTGGAGGGCATGTTTTCGGCGGTAGAGTGGATGCGCACGCAGGGCTTGTGTGCGAATTTGACGTATCTGCAGGGGGAGCGCGTGGGGCGGAGTATGGGCTGGAGCCGCCTTTGCGCATGGGCAGGCAGGCTGCGCGCTCACATGGCGGATGTGCTCATGCCGCCCGGCGCCGGGAGTGATGCCCGCCACCAGGTGCTGTGTGCGCTGGTGCTGGGCGAAAAGAGCCGCGCAGAGGCGGATACGATGGAGGTCTTCCGCCGGGGTGGCTGCATGCATGCTTTTGCTGTGAGTGGGCTGCATGTGGGGCTGGTGTCGGGGATCATCTACCTGCTGCTGCGGCTGCTGCGGGTGCCACCGGCGGTGGGGCGGTATGTGGTGCTGGGGTTGACGGGGGTATATGTGGTGGCGACCGGGATGGCCGTGCCGGCCTTGCGGGCGTATCTGATGCTGGCGGCGATCGTGTGCGGGCTTATCCTGAGGCGGCGTGCGATGCTGTTCAATATCTGGTGCTTTGCGGCGCTGCTCATTTTGCTGGTGGAGCCGCAGCAGCTCTACATGGCGGGGTTTCAACTGTCATTTGTTGTGTATGCCGCCATCTGCCTCACGGTGCAGTATGCCATGCACGACCGCCCGTGGTTTGGGCCGGATGCGTATATCCCCACGCGCATCCGCACCCGGCTGGAGCGCTTTGGTGTTGTGGCGGAGTTGTTTGTGCGCGGCACGGTGCTCGTGTCGCTGAGTGCGTGGCTCGTGTCCCTACCTATCTGCATCGCGCAGTTTCATACGATCAACACAAGCAGTTATCTGACCAATATCCTCATCGCGCCGCTGCTGCCGGTGGTCATGAGCTGCGGGCTGCTGGCGCTGCTGCTCGCGCCCATCCCATGGCTGGGGGCGGTGTGCCACCAGCTGGCTGTGCTGACAAGCGGGTGGTTGATCAGCCTCGTGTCGGCGATGGGGGCACACCCGGCGGCCTATTTGCCAGCGTGTGAGCCGGCGGCGCCGGAGGCGTACATGATCGCTGCGCTGGGGCACGGCAAGAGTTTTTGTGTGCTGGGAAATCCGGGGCTGCTGTTGGGGGATGTGCAGCAGGAGGGAGATGCGCGCTACACGGTGGCGCCGGCGCTTTTTCACGCCGGGTTCAGCCCGGCGGTAGTGGTGTGTGGGGAGGGGGCGCGGGCGCAGGAGAGGCTCGGGCCCTACCGGGCGCATTTTCCGCGCATGCGCCCGGTGCAGCGCGCGGGAGCGGGGCGGGTGCGCCGCTTTACCACCCGGGCGGGGGAGTACACGCTCTATTACCCGCCGGAGCAGAGTATGGCGCGCCTTGGTGTGTCGGAGCAGCAGCCGGTTGTAGTGTGGCGCAGCTGCAGCGGGGAGCGGGTGATGTATATAGGCCGTGCGGCCATGAGCACCCTGGAGACCTTGCCGCCCGAGGAGCTGCGGGCGGATCTGCTCATCTGCGGCTATAACACGCGCGAGCCTGTGCTGGATACGGAATATCTGCGCCGCATGCAGCCGCAGCGGCTTATCCTGCTGCCGGATATCACCACGCACCCCACACGGGCGGATTATGGCAGTGTCGCGCCTGCGCCGCCGGAGAGCCTTGACCCCGACAAGAGGCGCATCATCCGCCACCCGTAGCAGAAGGCGCGCGCGGCTCAGGCGCGCTCGGTGCGGCTGTCATCCACAGCGTTGCGCTGGTGGTGGATGATGGAATCTGCAATCTGGCGGACAGTTTCTTCCAGGATGTTGCAGAGGTGGCTGCCGGGCGTATAATCCGCGGGCGCGAAGAAGTCGACGCGCTGTTGGTCGTATTTGAGGCTGTAGCCCTTGCGGAAGCTCTGGCGGGTGCTGTCATCCGGGTCATACACGGCGATGCTGTAGCCCCCCTGGCGGCGCATCACAGTGAAGCAGGGCACATCCGTAGGGCCATCTCCCAGGTAGATCATGTGGTTGAAGGGGATGGGGCGCAGCTCGGGATCCATGTGGTCATTCACATCTTCCGTATATTTCAGCATGCCTTTGTTGATGCGGAAGAGGAACTGCGTTTTTGTCGTGTGGGAGAGCACGCGTTTCGGGAAGGCGATGCAGCCCTCACTTTCAGAGAATTCGCAGCCGAAGACCTCTTTCATGTAGGGGCGCAGCGCCGAGCCGTCGATGAGCGCTTTCAGGCCGCTTGAGATGATGTAGAACTCCACGCGCACCCCGGAGAAGCGGTGTTCCGGGGAGAGGGCGCGCGCTTCAAAGTGGCGGAAGAACTCCGGCACCCCGCGGAAGAACGTGATTTTCGAGCCCAGGGACTTGAGATCCTCATTGCTCACCCCATCCATGCGCAGCGTGTCGAGCAGCTCTTTCATGTAGCTCAGCTCGCCATCCCAGCCTTCTTCGCGGCTGCGCGTGTTGCACTTTTCCCAGAAGCGCTCTGCGTCAATCCCATATTCAGGAAAGATGGTGTCTTCCTGCATGTTGTGCGGGCTGAGCGTTTTATCGAAATCAAAAATCAGAGCAATCGTGTTTTGAGGGACAGGCATGCCCCTCTTATAGCGCGTTGTCCCCTGCTGCGCAAGCCTAAAACACCGGGGCGCTGCTTTATTGCGCTCAGGCGAAAAGACTGCTGATCACGAAGCAGGCCGCCACCAGGGCCAGGATGAGCAGGAGTTGCCGCAGCAGCATGCCCGCGCGCGATACCGGCGGGGAAAGCCGCTGCGCCGGCACTGCGGGGAACGGCGGCAGCGAGAGCGAGGGGCGCTGCGGGGCGGCCGCCGGTTGGGGATGCGGCTCTGCCTGCGGGGCTGGCTCGGGGGCAGGTGCGGGGGTGGGGATGGGCGCGGCAGCGGGAAGCGGCTCGGGCTTGGGCGCCGGGGCTTGCAAGTCCGGCGCGGGGGACTGCGGGGCGGGCAGCCATTTATCAGCGGCGATGTAGGCGGCGCCGTAGCTGATGGCATCCAGCGCTTTGTCCCAGTGGACACACTCCAGCCCGGTGGCTTTGGCCAGCATTTTCTTAACGGCGGGGATGCGGCATGAGCCGCCCACCAGGAGGATGAAATCCGGCTTTAACTGGTTGTCTTGGATGAAGTGGAGCACCAGTTTTTCGGCTTCTTCCAGAATGTCGCTGATCAGCTGCTCGAAGGTGTCGCGCGCGATCTCCAACGAGTAGGTGAAGCTGGGGTCGACAGCGCTGCTTTGCGTGAAAGAATCAACCGCGCGGGAGGATAATTGCTCTTTGATAGCGCGCGTTTTTTTCAGCGCCTTGTTGTGCCAGGCAGGGCTGGCGAGATCCTGCTGCAGCAGGTCGCCATAGCCCTGGGCGGACAAGGCGTCTTCGATATGCCGGTAGAGGAGAATATTGAAGTCCTCACCACCGATGGGGAGGCCGGATTCGAGGCGTTTTTGGGGGTGGCGCAGCGCGAGAATGTGCTGTTTGGAGATAAACGACAAGTCGAGCGTGCCGCCGCCCCAGTCGACCACGAGGATGTTATCACGCGTATGCGGATTTTCTTTGAAAAAGGCGTATCCGGCGGCGGTGGATTCGCTGACCACCACCACATCATCAATGCCTACGGCGGATTTCAGCTTTTCTTGCCAGGCGTCTTTGGCGTTGACGGGGCAGGTGATGACGGCTTTTTTGATCAGGAAATCCTGGGATTCGCAGTACTCGCGCAGCAGTTTGAAGTAGGTGCGCGCGAGATCATGGGGCGTGAACTTTTCTCCGTAGGGGATGGAAACGGAGTATTTGTGATCACAGAGTTCTTTTTTAAAGTCATCGCGGAACTCCCAGTCGCGGTTGCCGTTGTATTCATCCGCCTCGACCCCGAAGACAATCCGATCCTCCTTTTTGGAAAGAGCGATGCAGGAAGGCGCATAATCACTCCTGTCTTTCATGCGAATAGCCTCGACCCGCCGGCTCTGCTCGTTGACGTAGGAGAGCATGGTGTTGGTGGTGCCGAAGTCGATTCCGACATAGATCTCTTTTTTCATGTTCGCTTCGTGATGGGCTTGATAAGGCGGATAAGGGGATCAGATGCAGTCTTTGATGAGGCGGAGCAGGGCGGCTGCCGGCGCGTGCAGCTCGGACTGCGGTGATTTGAGGATGCTTTTCATGCGGAGCATGAAGCGGCAGAGCACTTGTTCATCTTTCCCGGACTCCGGGGCCGCCAGCTGCTCGGCCAGGCCTTCCTGCTCTTCCGGGCTCAGCTGCCGGGCTTGGGTGAGGAGGCAGATGTGAGCCGCCGCATCAGCGGGCAGGTCCTCCAGGGCGGAGGGCAGGACAAGCTGCTCGAGATATTTGTCCATTTTTTTCGCGTTTTCCCTGTTCGTGCCCAGGCTAAAGCGGCTCAGGGTCTGCAAGTTGGAGCGCAGGTCATCCCTGCGGTAGCGCACGCCGCTCAGATCCCCGCGCAAGATGCGCTTGAGCATGCGGATGTCCTCCTGATCGAGACGCAGGTTGCGCGCATTGTCAAGCCAGCACACCAGGGTGAACACGTCATCTATCGGCCTGAACCAGTATTCAAGATCCACCCGCATCTGTGACAACTCAAGCTTGTGGCGGCGCAGGCGTTCCTGCAGCTCCTGCTGAGCGTGGATTTTTCTCACCAGCCATGAGTGCAAATCAGCCTCAGCCGCAGCGGCGGAGGAGGAGAGGCGCTGCATGAAGGCGGCGTCTTCCCCGGCCTCATAGAGAGCCTCCGCGAAATACTGGTCACAGGAGTCGAGCAGGGCTTGCGCCTGAGCAAGCTTTTGGCGCAGGCGGATGACAGCCCGGTGAGCGAGGATATACTCATCCAAAAGCTTATGGAGCGAGTCAATGCCGCTGAAATCGCGGACGAGAGCTTGCGCTTTTTCCGGGGAAAGCGCCTCCCGGCGGTGGCGGAACAGGAAGAGGAGCATGCTGCGGAAGCTGGCCCATGGGAGCTCGTGCGCTTTGGCGGCCTCGCGCATCTCCTTGCGGGCGGGAGTCTTGTCCCAGCGGCGGGCAAAGCCGAGGGCATGCTTCAGCGAGTCTTCATCCGCAAACTCTGAGAGCAGGAGCAGGCAGCTCTGCCAGAAGGAGAGGGGGGCTTTCTTGGCGGCGTAAGCGAGCGGCGCGCTGACGGGCAGGACCTCGACCACCTTGTCCTGCATGCTGTGCCTGAGGTCCTGCAGCATGCTGAGGAGGGTGTCTGCGCCGGAGTCCTGCTCCCAGTAGATGCGATCCCACTTGTGCAGCACGCCTATGATATTGTAGGGCGAAGAGTGGTCCAGGCAGGTGGATTTGAATTTGTGGAGCGCCTCCTCATCAATAGTCTTGCCCACGGGCGAGAAAATGTAGAGGATGGCATCCGGCTCAAAGCTGGTCAGGTGGTGCTGGGTTTCGGCCTCATGCTGTGCGATGGTGCTGCCGAGCCCCGGCGTGTCAATGATGCGGATGTGCCGGAGCGCCTCATAGCTGGCAAAGAACTCAAGGTGGCGCACATTTTGAATATTGCGCAGGACCTCCGGGGAGTCGCCGCTCCACATGGATTGCAGCTTCTCCAGAGAGGAGAACACCTCGCGCGAGCCGTCTTTCCAGTGGGCGATAAAGCTGTTCAGGCGCTCGGAGTCATACTTGTCAGCGTAGCTGAAGTGGTTGATTGTGGCCGTGGTTTCATCTGCCCCGATAATGGCCAGTTTTTCGCCGATCAGCGCATTGATAAGAGAACTTTTGCCTGCGGAAACTGAGCCGAACAAACTCAGCTGAAAAGGCTTGGAATCCTCCTCCGCCAGGGCCAGGAGCGCCTCTTCCTGCTTGCGGAGCTGGGGATAGGCGTGAAGGAGGTTCGCCATGCCGCGCAGCCCCCGGCAGAAGGCGGCGCTGAGTTGCAAACTCTTGGCGGGTTGTTGGTGGTGGGTCATGCGATGCCGGGGAGAGATGAGGTGACTTCAGCGGGGTAGAATAGATTGATATTCTTGAAGATGGTTTTGATGGCGGATTCGTGCTCGGCCAGTTTGTCTTTGAGGGCTTGATTGTGAGCGCGCATCTCCTCCGGGCTGAGGGTTTGCTGCTGCTGCAGGGAGTCCTGCTGCAGCCGGAGATCTGCCAGCAGCTCGTGCCCTTGCCGGGTGAGGGCTTGCTCGCACTTTTCTTTTTGCTTGGAGAAGAAGCATTCCAGCGAGTGGTGGACGGCGTGCCGCAGCTCTGTCACCAGTTTTTGGATGGCTTCTTTGGACTGCGCTTGGGAGGTGGAGTCTTTTTCTTTGATGAGAGAGACAAGCGGGTGCAGGGAAGCGACAGCGCCCGAGATGAGGGCGGACACAAGGTATTGATTGAGATCGCTCATGGGGAAGAAGCACGCGCTGCTCAGCTGCACATAAAAGTGGGTTGAGGAGTAGTATTTTTGCAGCCACTCATGCCCGGAAACCAGGGAGGAGAGGAAGGAGCGCGGGGAGCTTGTGGATTGAGGATCCGCGCCTTGAGAGGAGGAGAGGATGAAGCTGTCGAACGCGAAGTTCTTCATTTTATCGTGGAGCGACAACTGGAGCTTGTTGATTTTTTCATCCACGATGCTTTGCAGGCGGCAGCCGATCTTGCCCTTCTCCTCGGAAAAAGCAATCTCTGCCAGGCTTTCAGGAGATTGGGCCGCCTCGTGCTTGAGGTCGATCTGCGCGCAGGCGTGTTGGAGCATCTGAAAGATGTGCGCATCCGAATACGCGCAGTCGAACCACTCAGCCACCTCGGATTTGATGGTGTCGAGCTCACGGAAAAGCAGGGAGAGCAGGCCGGGCTTCTTGTGGGCCTGCCAGTCATGGAGCTCGCCCCGGGCGTATTCCAGATCCTGCTTCCAGCGGGCGTATTCCCCTGAAGAAAAGGCTTGCAGCTGCTGGCGTTCATTTTCGATCAGCATGCAGAGGTGTTTGAGGATGGGCTGCATGCAGATGAGGGCGCGCTCTGCCAGGATGCGGGACTGCTCCGGCTGCAGGATATTGGACAGGTAGCCCTTGATGTGGGCGATGCCGCTATCGCTGATATTCTCTATGAAATCATGCGATTCTGCGCTCGTGAGCCTGTGGCTGCGGTGCCGGAAGCAGAGGGAGGAGTCCACCAGGAAATAGGGTATCTCGGCTTGCGGAAGCTGAAAGAGCTCTGATATGATGGAGAGGTTTTTGCGCTTGAGCGTGAGGTAGGTCTCTTCATCGACAGTGGAGGTCATTGTCTGCACGAAGCAGATTTTTGAGGTGCGCTCCCGGATGAGGCGGAGGTATTCTTTCTCGTTTTGGGTGATGGGCGCTTGGTAGCTGTCGAGCACGAAAAAAACAGCATCCGCGCGGGGGATATATTGGTTGGTGATGCGGGTGTGGTCGCGGTGCAGGCCGCCGAGCCCCGGTGTGTCAATGATGACAATGCCGCTTTTGAGCAGGGGGGAAGCGAGCGTCACCTCGATGAAATCCACCTGTTTGCCATTGTGCGGGTTGCCTTTTTTGGTGCCAAAATCCGCGATTTGGGCAGGATCCTCCAGCACGAGAGGGGGGCGCCCGCTTTCTTTTAGGAAGTGGACGCGGTAGGATTTTTGCTTGCCGTAGCGGATTTTGAAGATCGTGGAGGTGCCGACACCGGCGCTGATGGGCACCAGGTCTTCCTGCCCCAGCAGGGCGTTGATAAAAGAGGACTTGCCGCGTTTGACATCGCCGATGACGACGAGGCGGAAAATGCCGGCGCCCAGCAGCTTGATCTGCGCTATCAGGTCGCGGCGCGTGTCTGCTCGCTCCGTGATACGGCTTTCGAGCTTGATCGCATCCAAGAATGTGGCAGCCAGATCTTTCATCGCGTTATATGAAATGGATCATGTCCGAATCCTCAAATAGGGATTCAATATAGTCTTCCTCACCGGCCGGGGATGAGGGGATTCTGCCTGTGTTGCTGATGCCGTAAAAGGCGTAGCCGCCGGGGGACTGCTCCTCGGCAGCGGCGGCGCGGATGGAGGGGAGCGGAAGATCTGTCGCGGTGTAGTAGCGGCCGCAGGTATCCCACGCTTGTTCAAATTGCGCTTTCGGGTAGGATTCTCCGGCTCCGCCATCGTGCCCGGGGTTATTGATGATGAAGTGCTCTGAGCGGAAGCCGGTGACGACGACGGCGTGGCTGCCGGGGCTTGGCGCGGGGGTGTCCCGGTGGGGGGCGCGGAGGGCCGGGGTGCTGAGCCCCACGATGATGCCGCGGCCCGAGGCGAGCTCGTGGAGCAGGTCATCGGTGGTGGCTCCTCGGCGGGAGTGATTGGGGATGCCGAAGAGATCCATCAGCTTGCCGATGTGGTGGAACGGGGTGCCTTGCCCTTTTTGGTACCAGCCGCAGGTGGAGGAGATGATGTTGGCGTTTTCTTGGGATAGCCGATGCCCGAATTGGTTGATGAGGCTGACCTCCGCCGCGACGGCGCAGTTGTCAACCCACCCCTGCATCTCCCAGTAGGGGAGCTGCTTGTCCGGGGCGCCGATGACGGAGGTGAGGGTATCCATGGGGGGAGGAGGCTATTTGACCATCAGATAGTTGCGGATGAGGTTGGCTGTGCCGTCGAGCAGGATGATGAGCGGCATGAGGAGGAGCAGCCACAGGATGGCGAGCAGGCGGCGCGGCCGGCTGCTGGGCCGGGGGTGCTGCAACTGCGGGGAGAAGAGAGGCCCGAGTGAGGGAGCGAGGGTGCACAGGAAGCGGCGGAGATGCCGCAGGCCTGCGGGCGGCGGGGTGTGCCATTTGTAGGCCGGGCAGAGGAGGGCGCAGCCGTAGAAGAGGGGAAGGATGAAGACGCCGGGGTGCTCGTAGTAGGCGTAGAGGGAGGTGGAGCTGATGAGGGCGATGAGGAGGAGGGCGGATGAGGCGTTGAGCCGCCGGCGGGCGGAGTGGTTGATCTCTTGCCCCAGTTGGTTGAGGTGGTGTTTTTCGAGGTTGGTGAGATCCGCTATGAGGCCGGCGCGCCGGAGGCTTTGCCGGAGTTGGCTCAGCTCTGTGGCTAGGGTGATGCAGTAGCGGGCGCTGCCGCCTTGGGAGGCCGGCATGCGTGTGAGCTGCTGCACAAGGGTGGTGCATTCCCCGAGGGCGGGGTGGATGAGCTCGGCTGCGGCGCTGCTCTGTGCGGGGTCGTATCCCCGGGGAAGGGGGTGCAGGGTGCAACGGCTGCACAGGTCATGCAGGAGCCGGATGACCATGTAGAGGGTGAGGGCGGCCACGCCGAGTACAAGGGGGGTGAGGGCCGCTGCGCCGACCTTCTGCCCCGGCTCCCGGTGCGGGGTGGCTGCGGGGGTGGCTGCGGGCGAAGCTGCCGGGGTGGCTGCGGGCGAAGCTGCCGGTGTGGCTGCGGGCGAAGCTGCGGGGGTGGTGGGAGCTGCGGGAAGCGGGGGCGTGGCAGCAGCCGGGGTGGGGGCGGGATCCGGCGCCTGCTCCGGCTTGGGCTCGGAGGTAGGGGGAGGCTCTGCCGGCGGGGGAGCCTGCTCGGCGGTGCGTAGCCGGCGGAGCAGGTGGGCGCATTCGTCCTGCAGCCCGGTGGGGTTGGGCTTGTAGAGCGGGGTGTAGTGGTTCTTGTAAGCGGTGATGAGGTGGCTGCCGTCACCGGAGGTCATGTAGCTGGTGAGCGAGGGGGTGCTGCCGCTGTAGGAGTCAAAAGTGAAAGCCTTTTTCTGATAGATGTTGACCGCGGAGATCTCAAAGGCCAAGGCGTAGCCGCGGAGGGTGCGCTCGGGGACAAGCGCTGCCACTTCAGGGCCGGGGAGTCGGCGCAGGAAGTCGGCTTGGCCGATGATGCGGCTGACAAGGACGGCGGCGGTGCTTGCCGTGGCGGTGATGCCTGAGCCGGGAGTCTGGCTCGAGGCGGCCAATTGTTTGAAGTGCTCGGTGGACACATCGGCCGAGATGCGGAAGACGAGCTGCCGCCCCTCGTCAAACTCTACGGTCATGGAGTGCCCGCTGCCGACTTCGCGCACGGGGATGGAGAGGATGGCGTAGGCCTCATCTTTGTTGAAGACGCCCCAGTGCTGAAAGCCGTCGACCACGAGATCCCGCATCTGCGAAAACAGCTCTGCCCCTTTGACCTCCTGCGCCGCAGTCGCTGTGCTGAGGCAGCACAGGGCAGCGAGGAAGAGCTGCAGGATGAGGCAGAACCACTTGTTCATGTCAGTTCTTATTCAAAGCATTCGTTGGCTTTTCGGAAGGTGGCGATGATGCCGCCATATGTGCGATCTGCCGGCACATGGAAGCTATCGGTGTATTTGCCCCTGAGCTCAGGCATGCGCAGCGCGACATATAATATGCCGTTGCGGGATCTGAACGCCCAGCTCAGCCCCCAGCCCGGTTTGTAGGCTGAGTTGGTGACGCCGGGCGTCCATGTCATGTCGTAGACTCGCTGCTTTTTGCCGGGGATCAGCCTTTTCTCGGAGTCGTACAGATGCATGAACACATTGATGTAATTGACTTTGTAGCTCTGATTGACCGCATAGGGCTTGGGGAGGCAGTACAGGGTGAAACGCGTGTGGATGGCTCGCCCCTCCTTCAGGTTGCGGAACTCCTCCGGCTTGGTGGGAGTCCAGCAGTAGAAGAAAGCATAATCAGCATTGCGCGGGATGGTCTTGAGCAGATCCGACACCTTGTCATCTCCCAGCCGAACAGTGAGCGAGCCTCCGCTAGTCTTGGTGATGGTCAGGGTTTCATCTGACTCCAGCACCTTCACCGCGAGGGGGCGCAGCAGGGCATCCAGCTTGGGGGTTACAGTGTTGGCAAAGTAGGAGATCCACTCAGGATCAAGCGTTAAATATGACTCGGGCGCGGAGTACCAGCTGCCGCCGGCTCGGGCTTCTTCGGCGCTCAGGGTGGAGAAATCACGCTTCTCTGCCGGTTGGGTGATGAGCAGCCCGCGCGGGCGGATGGTGTCTTTCAATGCCTCCAGCTTCTTGTTGAACTCCGCCACATCTTCCTTGTTCGCCAGGGGAGTCAGCGACTCGACCAGCCGGCTGAAATCAGGGTTTTCGGGGAACACGAAATCCTGAGCCGGGTCCACGCGGAGGGTGGGCTCGCTGTCCTGCGCAGCGAGGGGAGTGGACTCACCCTGCGGCACGTTGGCCGAGAGGGGGGATTTCTGTGCTGAGGGGTCTTTGGCCATGTTGGACAGCTCCTTCAAGAGGTCATCAGAGGATTCGGCCGCGGCCGGAGAGTGGAGTGCCAGGCACACAGCGAGAGCTGAGAAGACTGGTGTAAAAAGCTTCAGCATAGCGAGAAATGAAGAGTATAGGGTGAATTTACACAAATGCCTATTAAAAAACAAGTGAAAAGTGAGAATGAGGAACAAAAGATTGCAGGTGCCGGGACATAATTGGGGCTTGCATGGGTGGGGGATTGTTGGTAAACTGGAGGTGTTCATGGGTGAGCTCTCTCCATATATTAATCCCTTGTGGCCTGAGGCTGAGTGGGATGTCTCTGGCGCGTTTGTCAATGATCGCGAGCTGATAGCGTTTTTTGACTACACGAAGCGCGTGCTGGGGTTTGAGCCGTTTCACCTGGTGCACGGGGCGCCGCTGTGCAATTGGAACAGCGGGCGCGTGCTCAAGCAGCTCCTGCGCTCCGTGCCGGAGATGCATGCGGTGGGCAAAGCCTATGAGCAGCGGCGCATTGCCGTGTATTTGACATTCTCCAATTTGCTGATAGAGGAGAGCCATTTGTCGGATCCGCTGGGCAATGCCCTGCTGCGCTTTTTTGACCGCCATAACCCAACGCAGAAGAACGGGGTGATCATGGCGAGTGAGGCGCTGCGGGCCTATGTGCGCCGGGAGTTCCCCGGGCTGCGCTGCGTGTCGAGTATTCTGCACATCGTGAACAGGGGCGGGAAGGGGCGCGCGGATGTGTATAAGCGCTTGGCGGAGGAGTATGATGAGGTGATGGTGCACCCGGATGACGTGTTGAATGACGCGCTGCTGGAGACGCTGGAGGACAAGGGGCGCTACACGCTGCTGGTAAATGAATACTGCATACGTAATTGCCCGCTGCGTCCGTATCATTACAAGACGCTTTCGGAGATGTCACTCAACTTCTTCGGCTTTGATGGGACAGAGTTTGAGAAGCGGCAGTCGAAGAATGGCTGCCGGGATCTGATGAGGATGCTGATAGAGCCGCGCATGGAGGTGCTGGCCCTCACCACGCTGGAGCTGGCGCATTTGTATGAGATGGGGTTCCGCCGCTTTAAGCTGCAGGGGCGCGGACACGCGAATGCGGCGGGTATTTTGTTTGATCTGGTGCGGCTGATCTGGCGCCAAGATGGGCCGGAGGAGAATGAAATGCAGACTCAGGCGCTGCGCTTTTTTGAATCTCTTACTTCCGGGAGGGTGGCATGAGTAACGACGCGACAGATGCTGTGCGGCCTTTGGATGAGACAACGCGCGGGCACATGCCGCAGGCGCGCTGGATGGTGGGCGGCGCGTTTCGCTATGATCGGAATTTGCTGGTTCTGCTGCAGTTTTTGAAGACCTATTATCCGCCGCGTGCGGTGGGGCGTGTGGCGGGTGTGGTGCAGGGGGCGTGGTCGCTGGTGCACCGCGAGGTGCTGCCGCCGGTGCCGGAGGTGTATTACCGGGCGTTACTGGAGGCGTATGCGCGAGTGCAGGTAGGGGTGGTGCTGGTGTTTGATAACCCCACTCTCCCGGCGGACAGCTTGCGGGATGAGGGCCTGCACCGCATGGTGCAGCAGCTGCTGCTTGCGGAGTATAACCCGACCGGGGCCAATGCTGTGTGTGTGGCGAGTGATGCGCTGGCGGCAACTCTGCGTGAGAAATACCCGCGCCTCACTCTCATGTGCCACCCTCACCGCGCCATTGTGGAGCCGGGGCGCCGCTCGCCGGAGTTTTACGAGAAGCTCGAGGAGCTGTATCACCGGGTGGTGCTGCACCCGCGGGATGCTGTGGTGCCGGAGTTGTTCGGCAAGCTGCAGCATGTGGAGCGCTATGAGGCGGTGGTGAATGACCCGCTGCCGCGCAATTATGCCTCGCGCCGCGAGCTGCTGGGGGTGATGGCGGCGCTGCGGCTCCGGCCGTGGGATGCGGCGCTGCTGCGCGCGCAGGAGCGCTTGCTGTCGCTGGCGGAGGCTGGGAAGCCGGCGCCTGCGTGCTGCCTGACGCAGCGGGAGGAGGCCGCGCTGTATGAGGCCGGCATCCGCTCATTTGTGGTGCAGTCGGTCGCGTATCGCAATGAGCTCACGCTCTATTATGATCTCCTCTCGCACCTTTTCCGCACGCAGCCGGAGCTGAGCAACCGGGCGGCTCTCATCATGGGGGCGGCCATGGCGCATATCCGCGAGTCGGCGGTGAGCCTACCCTCCGGCTTGTCTTTCTTTTCTACTGTAGATTTTTAATATTATTTCAGAGATTATCATGATGAAAACGGTTCATATATTCACATCGGAGTCAGTCGGTGAGGGTCACCCGGACAAGGTGGCAGACCTTATATCAGATTCTATTTTGGATGCCTGCCTGGCGCAGGATCCTGCGAGCCGTGTGGCCTGTGAGACTCTGGTGAAGGATGGGCATGTGGTGCTGGCCGGGGAGATCACGACTCTGGCGCAGGTGGATTACGAACAGGTGGTGCGTGAGACGATCCGCGAGATCGGCTACGCGACTGCGGAGGATGATGAGGTGTTCAATGCTCAGAGTGTGCAGATTGTGAATTACCTCTCCGAGCAGAGCCCGGATATTGCGCAGGGGGTGGATGCCCGGGAGGCTGAGGGTAAGGAGGGCGCAGAACAGGGCGCCGGGGATCAGGGGATCATGTTCGGCTATGCGTCGGATGAGACGCCGGAGCTGATGCCGGCGCCGGTGATGTTTGCCCACCGCATCATGCAGGAGCTGGCGCGTGTGCGCCACTCTGGCGAGGTGCCTTGGCTGCGGCCGGATAGCAAGAGCCAGGTGGCCGTGGAGTATGGGGCGGATGGGCGCCCGGCGCGGATTGTGAATGTGGTGGTGAGCACGCAGCATAGTGAGCAGGTGTCGCTGGCGGAGATCCGCGCGTTCATCATTGACTTGGTGAAGCGTGTGCTGCCGGCGGAGCTGCTGAATGAGGAGACGGAGTTTTTCGTGAATCCCACGGGGCGTTTTGTGGTGGGTGGGCCGCATGGGGACTCCGGCCTGACGGGGCGCAAGATTATTGTGGATACCTATGGCGGCATGGGACGCCATGGCGGCGGGGCGTTCTCCGGCAAGGATTGCAGCAAGGTGGACCGCTCCGGGGCCTATATGTGCCGCTGGGTCGCGAAGCATGTGGTGGCGGCCGGGTTGGCAAACCGCTGCGAGCTGCAGGTGGCGTATGCGATTGGCAAGGCTTCGCCGGTGTCGATCATGATTGATGTGGATACGTTTGGCACGGCTTCGGTGGATGAGTCGGAGATTATTGCCCGCGTGAAAGAGGCTTTCTCCTTTAAGCCGGCGGATATGGAGGCCGCTCTCGGCCTGCGGAGGCCTATTTTCCGCCGCTCCACGAATTATGGCCATTTCACCAAGGCGGATTTGCCTTGGGAGGTGCTGGATCCCGCCCGCCTGGCTATTTTGAAGCGGGCTTGACAGCTCGGCGTGTGGATGCCGCGGGGCGCCCCTCTTCTTTGCGCTGCTCTTTGCTCGCAAGGAGCGGGCGGCGTGCGCGCTGCTCAGCGCGTGCGGCCCCGCGTGGGTGTGGTGTTGCGGCGCGCGGGAGTGGTGGTGCGCGAGGTGTTGCCCGTGGTGCGCGAGGTGCTGCTGCCTGTGGTGCGCGAGGTGCTGCCCGTGGTGCGTGAGGTGCTGCTGCCTGTGGTGCGCGAGGTGCTGCTGCCTGTGGTGCGCGAGGTGCTGCCCGTGGTGCGCGAGGTGCTGCCGGTGGTGCGCGAGGTGCTGCCGGTGGTGCGTGAGGTGTTGCCTGTGGTGCGCGAGGTGCTGCCTGTGGTGCGCGAGGTGCTGCTGCCGCTGGTGGTGGCCTGTGTCTTGGGCGGCAGAGCTTGCACGGGGATACGCGCTTCCGGGTGGGCTACGGCGGCGTAGGTGGTGATGCCGCGGGCGAGCGCTTTCACCAGGGTGTCGCGGTAGGCGGGGGTGGCGAGTGAGGCGCTTTCTTGCTCATGGGTGGCAAAGCCGAGCTCCACCCACGCTGCCGGGCAGGTGATGGAGTTCAGCAGGCTGTAGTGCGCGCGCCGGCAGCCGCCATCTGTCGCTCCGGCGGTGGATACAAGCGCGGATTGCAGGGCGTAGGCGAGGGCTGCTTGCGTGGCGTCATGCGCATTGCCCGGGGTGGGGGAGCTGCCGGGATCTGCCGGCGCGGCGGTGTACACCTGCGTGCCGTGGTAATCTGAGCGGCCGCGGTTGAGATGCAGGCTCAGGAAGATGGCGTCTTTGGCCGCGTTGGCGGTGTCGACTCGCTGCTGGTCCGAGACAAAGTAATCCCCCGTGCGAGTGAGCAGCACGTTGTAGCCGATCTTTTCGAGCTCGGCTTGGAGAGCAAGGGCAATTTGCAGCGTGGTGTCGGACTCGCGCAGGTGGTCGGAGGGGGTGCCGGAGTCATGCCCGCCATGGCCGGGATCCAGCACCACGGTGCGCACCGCGCAGCGGTCGGGGATGTAGGTGGGGCGCAGGATGGGATCCACCCATTTCACCCAGTCCTCACGGGAGATGAGAAGGTGCCCCGAGGCATCGCGCATGAGGGGGTGTGCGAGCACGAGCCGGATGCCGGCGATGCTCATCTCCCGCAGGCCGGGGCCGAGCTCCAGGCTCACGTCCCCGAGGCTCATAGCCTGCGCTCCCTTGCGGGAGGCTTTGTCAGTGGGGGAGAATTTGTAAAAACTGCGCAGCTCTTCCACGCTTTGGTAGGGCACGCCCTGCACGAGGCAGCCGGGCGCCCAGGCGTCATCTGCCCGGGCTGTGAGGGCAGCGAGCCCAGCCAGGCAGCAGAAGATGGATGAGAGGTGGCGCATGGGGGAAAAGACGGGGTGAGGTGGGGTGTTAGTGCTGGGTGATCCGCCCGCCGCCGAGGGTGGCGGAGCCGCCGCGCGGGGCAGGGGGGCGGCGGTCGGGGCTGCTTGTGGCGCTGCCGCTGCGCGCCACGGCGCGGTATTGCAGGATGCCGTCGCAGATGCTTTGCGCGAGAGTTTCCTGATAAGAGGGCGAGGCCACACTGCGGCCTTCTTTCGGGTGGGTCATGAAGCCTGCCTCGAAGAGGATAGCCGGGCGGTTGATCGTGCAGAGCACAGAGAAGCGCGCGCGCTGAATGCCGCGATCCACAGCAGCGGTGCGCCGGATGGCGTAGGCATGCACCGCCGTAGCGAGGGCGATGTTCTCGCTGTCCTGGTTGTTGCCGGAGAGCTCCTCCGTGAGCCGCGTGCGGGCGAAGGGGGAGGAGGTGCCATGGGGCGCGAGGGTGAAGGTCTCGATGCCCTCTGCCCCGCCGTGGCCGGAGTTGTGGTGAATGCTCACAAAGATGCAATCCGGCGTGCGGTTGGCGATGGCGACCCGCTCACCGAGCGTGAGAAAGAAGTCGCGGTCGCGCGTCATGACCACCTTGAACCCGGCGCGGCGCAGCTTGTCGCGCACCTTGAGCGCGAGGGCGAGATTGCAGTCTTTCTCATTGGCGTACACGCCCTTGGCGCCGGCGTCGTGGCCGCCGTGGCCGGGATCCAGCACCACCGTGGTGAGGCGGGCGGAGTGCGTGAGGCGCGGGCGCAGCACGGGATCCACCAGTTTTTTCATGTCAATGGTGGAGATGTAGAGCCCATCGGCACGGGATTGGATGGGGTAGGAGAGAATGTAGCGGAAGTTGTTGACGTAGAAGTCCTGCTTAAAGGGGCGCACCGAGATGATGCGGTCCTTGCAGCCGTAGGTCAGGCAGCCTCGTTTGCCGCCCTGCCTGGGGGTGAATTGGTAGTATTTCCACACATCGCGCAGGTTCACATACTCCACGCCGTTGAACTGCGTGATATCCCACTTCCCCTGAGCAGCAAAGACAACACTGCCTGAGCCGAGGAAAGCCAAGAAACACAGAGCAAGAAAATGAAGAAGCAACCGCATGCGGAGAAGGGATAGGGAGAACGCCTGATTCTACCATGTAGCCACCCCCCATCACAAGCATAAAATACATGTGCTTGACAAAGGGGCGCTGCCGGGGGTATGATATAGGCGAATCTCTGGTTTTCACTTTTTATCCGGCCATGCAGCAGCTCGTAGAAACAATCGGTAAATACCTCCTCACAGTCACCTCTCCGCTCCTCAAGCACCCGGAGAAAGCGCAGCTGCGCGTGGCGCAGGCGAAGGATCAGAACATGCTGCGCTTTCGCCTGGTGGTGGATCCGGCGGATGTGTCCATGCTGATTGGCCGCAATGGGATGACGGCGTCGGCCATCCGCTCCCTGGCCAAGGCAGCGGGGGAGAAAGCGGGTGTGCGCGTGGTGGTGCGCATCATTTCCAGCGATGAGGTGGAGGAGGCCTGAACCGGGCTTCCCCTGAAGCCGGAACAAGGACACCGGGCATGGATTTGTTTGACCAAGGGCCTGTGCCGCCTGCGGCGCGGGTGTTGGTGGATGGCTTGAGCGATATGGCGCTCGACTACGCCATCCCGCAGGGGATGCAGGGTGTGGTGCGCGGGTGCCGGGTGGAGGTGCCGCTGCGCGGGCGCGTGGCCACCGGCACAGTGATTGCCCTGGTGGAGCCGGATGCAGAGTGGGGGCACCGCTTGCGGCCTCTCACGCGCCTGCTGGCGGAGGCGCCGGTGGTTTCTCCTGTGCTCATGGATTTGGCGGAGTGGGCGGCGCGTTATTATGCCACCCCGGTGGAGCAGATGATCCGCTGCATTGTGCCGGAGCCTGTGCGCGGGGAGCGCCATGAGGCCAAGACGCAGAAGCTCATCACGCTGCTTCGGCGCCCGGAGGATGACGAGCTCAACAAGCTCAACGCGCGCGCGCCGCGTCAGGCGTCGATCGTGCGCTACCTGTTGGCAGAGCCGGAGGGGGCGGCGCCGCTGCCGCAGCTGGGGGGCTCAGCCGCGCTGGCGGCCTGCCGCTCGCTGGAGAAGCAGGGTGTGGTGAGCATCTCTGAGCAGGTGGTGCACCGGGATCCTGCTGCCGGAGAGCAGTACAGCCTGTCCTCCCCGCTGGAGCTCAATGAAGAGCAGGCAGCCGCCCTGGCGCGCATCATCTCCGCCTGTGATGCCGGGGAAACGCAGCCCCTCCTGCTGCAGGGAGTCACCGGCTCCGGCAAGACGGAGGTGTATTTGCAGGCGGCGGCGCATGTGATGGCCCGGGGGAAGGGGGTGCTCATCCTCGTGCCGGAGATATCGCTCACGCCGCAGACCATGGCGCGCTTCAAGAGCCGCTTTGCGGATCAGCCGGGGGCGGTGGCCATCTTGCACAGCGCCATGAGCGATGGTGAGCGCTTTGATGAGTGGCATGCCATCCACCGCGGGCAGGCTCGCATCGCCATCGGCCCCCGCTCGGCGCTCTTTGCGCCGGTGCAGCAGCTCGGCCTCATCATCGTGGATGAGGAGCATGACTCATCATACAAGCAGGAGAACTCTCCGCGCTACCACGGGCGGGATCTCGCCGTGCTGCGGGCGCGCATGGAGGGCGCCACCGTGGTGCTGGGCTCGGCCACCCCCTCGCTCGAGTCCCTGCTCAACGTGCGCTTGGGCAAGTACAGCCTGCTGCGCATGGACCACCGGGCAGATGGGCAGCGCCTGCCGCTCACCCGCGTGTTGGATATGCGCACCGAGCCCAAGGACAAGCGCTACCTGGGCATCCTCTCGGAGCGCCTGCGCATGGCCATCGAGACGCGCCTGCGCCGGCAGGAGCAGACTATCCTGCTGCTCAACCGGCGCGGTTTTGCGCGCGCGCTGCAGTGCCCGGACTGCGGGTTTGTGGTGTCCTGTGCGCACTGCTCGCTGCCGCTGACATACCACCTCACGGAAAATAGGCTCATCTGCCACATCTGCGGCTACCGCAGCGTGGTGCCGCAGACCTGCCCCGATTGTCACTCGCGCAGCATCTTGCTTGAGGGCTACGGCACGCAAAAGGTGGAGGCGGTGCTGCGCCGCTGTTTCCCGGAGGCGCGGATTCAGCGGGTGGATGCTGATGTGACGGCGCGCAAGAACGCCCTGCGCGAAATATTGGAGCGCTTCCGCGCGCGGCAAACGGATATCCTCCTCGGCACGCAGATGATCTCCAAGGGCTTGGATTTCCCCGGCGTCACCCTGGTGGGCGTGTTGAATGCCGACCTCGGCCTCTGCATCCCGGATCCCCGCGCGGCGGAGCGCACCTTTCAGCTGCTGACACAAGTGGCCGGCCGCGCCGGGCGGGGGGATGTGGATGGTGAGGTGATCATCCAGACCTACACGCCGCAATCCGCCGCCATCCAATATGCCCGCCGGCATGATACGGATGGCTTTGCCGAGAATGAGCTCGGGCTGCGAGAGCAGTTCGGCTTCCCGCCCTACACGCATCTCTCCGTGCTCACGGCGCGCTCTCCGCAGGAGGATCTGGCGGCCTTTGCCCTGCAGACGCTGCACCGCCACCTGCGCGCCGCGTTGCCGCCGAGTGTCGAGCTCAGCGAGCCGCTGCCGGCGCCCATCGCCAAGGCCTACGGGCAGTACCGCTACCAATGCACCATCAAATCCCCGCAGGCGCGCCTCGTGGCGGACACTGTCTCGCGCGAGATCGCGCGCCTCAACCCCGGGGAGGATATCATCATCTCGCTGGATATTGACGCCTACAGTTTCATGTAGCCTGCCAGCGCGCGCGGCGCGCAGACGGCGCGCAATCGGAGGAGAATTTTCTGCTTGCCATATAAGAAAAGAGGCGGTATGATGCGGTATATCATCATCATGCAAAAGATACTCTCTCTCTTGGTTATGACAGTGGTGGCGGCAATGGGGCTGAGCGCACAGGATGCTCCGCACCGCTTTGATGATGGTCACAGCGCGCTCGACCACGCCCGCATGAAGGTGCACTTTGTTCAACCGCAGGAGGGCCAGCTGTGCCCGGATTGCGGTGAGGTGGTGCGTGCGGTGCACTCACATGCCGGCTCTCCGGCGTGGGGCAGCCACTACACCGGCAAGGAGGAGCAGTACAGCCGATTCCCGGTGCCGCTGTCGACCTATGCGCCCGAGGAGAGCGGCATGAGCCTCTGGCAGATTCTCGTGCACCGCGTGCAGGCGGATCCGTTCAACCTCGCGGCCACCATCGTGTTCTTGCTGGCCATTTTGCATACCTTTGCCACGCCCATCTTCCAAAGAATGGCGCACAAGCTTCAGAAGCGCCACAAGGAGAATCTGCTGCGCAGCAAGTTCACCATCTTGCACCCCGACCAGCGCGTACCCGTGTCCCTCATGTCGACTCTGCTGCACTTTCTGGGGGAGGTAGAGGTTGTCTTCGGCCTGTGGGTGGTGCCGTTCTGCCTGGTGTGTGTGCATTATTATTCGCTGGAGGATTTTCTGCGCTACATTGACCACGACACCAGCTTCACCGAGCCGCTCTTTGTGGCCGTGGTCATGCTGGTGGCCTCCTCGCGCCCCATTTACCGCTTGGCGGAGAACACGCTCAAGCTCGGCGCTTCGCTGGGCAAGGGATCGCCCGCGGCGTGGTGGCTCTCGGTGCTGTGTTTGGCGCCGCTGCTGGGCTCCTTTATCACAGAGCCCGCCGCCATGACACTCTCGGCCATCCTGCTGGGCAAGAAAATCTACCAGCTCAAGCCCTCCGCCTCCCTGTGCTACGCTACCATCGCCCTCTTATTTGTGAATGTGTCCGTGGGCGGCACACTCACGCACTTTGCCGCGCCGCCCATCGTCATGGTCGCGGGCAAGTGGAACTGGGACATGGCGCACATGTTTACCCACTTCGGGTGGAAGGCCGTGGTGGGCATCATCGTGGCCAATATGCTGTATTTTGTGGTATTCCGCAAAGAATTCCGCCGCTTGGCTGAGGTGCAGAGCCGGCTGGTCACAGCAGAGGGCGGCGTGCCCACCGCGTGGGAGGACCGCCAAGATGTCATCCCCCTGTGGGTGTATGCGGTGTCGATCTTCTTCCTGGGCTGGACAGTATTTTTCTCTCACCACCCGGCCATCTTTGTGGGGGGCTTCCTGTTCTTCCTGGGCTTCACGGCAGCAACTCCGCAGTACCAGAATGTCTTTTCGTTCAAGGTGCCCATGATGGTGGCCTTCTTCCTGGCGGGGCTGCTGATACTGGGCGGGGTGCAGGGGTGGTGGATGCAGCCGGTGCTGCAGGCGCTGGCGGAGCTGGGGGCAGAGGCGACCATGTGTGTGGCCAGCGTGCTCACGGCGTTCAATGACAATGCCTCCGTGACCTTCCTCTCCAGCACCGTGCCCAACCTGCCGGAGGAGATACGCTATGCCATTGTCGCCGGCGCTGTGACAGGCGGTGGCCTCACTGTGATTGCCAACGCGCCCAATCCCGCCGGCCAGGCCATCCTGGGCAAGTATTTCAAGGGCGGCATCAGCGCGGGGCTGCTGCTGCTCTGGGCGCTGCTGCCCACGGTGATCATGTTCCTCATGTTCACCCTGTTCTGAGGCGTCACCCGGTGGAAGAGAGGGCGGCTTGCCGCAAATCCGGCTTGACTTTAGCGCCCCGTGGGCTAGAATCGCAGCATGTTTACCGGTCTCGTAGAATGCACAGGGCGGGTGCGCGCATGCACAGGCATCCAAGGCGGCGCGCGCTATGCCATAGAGACCCCCTTTGCCGCGGAGCTGGAGCTGGGGGATTCTGTGGCGGTGAATGGCTGCTGCCTCACTGTCGATGCGCTGGAGGAGGGCTGCGCCTGTTTTGACCTGTTGGCGCAGACTCTGCGCGTCACCTCGCTGGGCCTGCTGGAGCCGGGTTCCCTCTGCAATCTCGAGCGCGCCGTGCGCGTGGGCGACCGCCTGGGCGGCCACATGGTGAGCGGCCATGTCGACACCACGGGTGAGGTAGAAAGCGTGCGCGCTGAGGGGCAGGACCACCTGGTGCGCGTGCGCGTGCCGGAGTCCCCCGGCCTGCGTTATGTCATCGACAAAGGTAGCATCGCGCTGGATGGTGTGTCGCTCACCATTGCCCGCATCGACCGCGAGGCGCGTGTGCTGGAGTTCTGGATCACCCCGCACACCTGGCGCCGCACCCTCATGCCTGCCTATACCCCCGGAATGCGGGTGAATCTGGAGTGGGATATGCTGGCCAAATACGCCGAGAACTTTTTCGTGACACAAGCATGAGCCGCGCGCGCTGAGCCCGCCCCCGGAAAGCCTGCGCGCCGCAGCGCTCGGCGCTTGCCGAGGCGGAAAAAGTGGCGTAGCTTGGTGGCACTATGGGATTTACAACACTCGCTGCCGCCACTGCCACCGCCGCCACCGCTCTGCCCAAGGTGTTCGAATCACGCGCCTACCGCCAAGAGAGCCGCAACCTCGCTGCCGCTGCTGACCAGCAGGAGCGCCTCTCCAATGCCCAAGCGGAGGTGATGATCAACACCGCCCTGCGCAATGCCCGCGCTGAGGCGCGCAATGCCAATGAGCAGATGTCCCACGCACGGGCTGATGCCGCTGCATCCAATTTGGCGGATGAGGGCTCTGTGGCCGTGCGCGAGACGGATCTTGCCACGCGCTTGCAAGATGATATCAACCTGCGCACGCAGACGGCGCTCCAAGAGGCCAACACCACGCGCGACCAAGGCGCTTACAATGCGTGGAACACGCGCCTGGCCTCCCAGCGCGCCAAAAGCGCTGCGCGCAGCAGCCTTATCTCGGGGATTGGGTCTCTTGTCGGGGGACTGGGGGCGAGCTTGGGCGCCGGGTTAGTGAGCTCTCGCGCAGGTTCAAATAATAGTGCAGGGCGAGCTTGATGGCTGATGTGCGGTCGATGTTGCGCTCGATCGCAAATTGCTCCAACCGCTCAAACAGATCCCGCCTGCAACGAAAGGTGATCATGAGTAGGTTAGCCATAGGCTACTATCATGCCATAGGACTGAGTGGCAATCAAGATGAGTTATTGTATCACACCCCCCGCTGGCTGGGCGCGCGTGTGCTTTTGCGTTGCCAAGGGGGGTGTTTTGTGGCATACTAGCGGGCGTGATGAAAGATATCTTGGCGGGTTGTCGGCTGTATGGCATTGTTGATATGGGCTATGTGCGCCCGGATGAGGTGGCGCAGTGCACGCGCCGGCTCTTGGCGCTGGGGGTGCGCGTGCTGCAGCTGCGCGCCAAGGGAGTGCCCTTGCCGGAGGTGCTGCGCCTTGCGCGCGTGGTGCTGCCTCTTTGCCGAGATGCCGGCGCGCTTTTCATCCTCAATGACTACCCCGAAGCCGCTGCTGAAGTGGGGGCGCATGGGGTGCATGTGGGCCAAGATGCCGGCCCCCTGGCGGCGGTGCGCCGCGTGGTGGGGGAGGACCTGCTGGTGGGGCGCTCGACTCACAGCTTGGAGCAGGTGCGCGGCGCTGTGGCTGAGCAGGCGGACTATATAGGCTTCGGCCCCCTTTTCCCCACAGGCACCAAGCCCGGCCGGCCCGCCATCGGCCTGCTGGATATCCGCGAGGCGCACCGCCTTGCCGGCGCCATGCCCATCTTCTGCATCGGCGGGGTGAATCTGGAGACTCTGCCTGCTGTCTTGGCCGCCGGTGCGCACCGCGTGGTGGTGGTCTCATGGCTCTTGCGCGCCTGCGCCGAGGGGCGGGATGCAGAGCTGCGCCGCCTCTTGGAGCTCCTGACAGCCTGAGGCGGTGGCGCGCCTCTGCGCAGGGGGGGAGTATAAACAATTTCAACTCGCGCGCCGGCGAAAATATCATGCTCTGAAATTTGATATGAAAAAGGGGTATTGTAGGGGGGTGTTCTTAGGCATTTTTTATAAGTATTTTGACGTCAAATCTGGTATTTTTGAAAGAAAATGAAAATTTTTTTAGCGCCGCAAACTCGCTATTCATGCGCATTCCGGGCGATTCGAAGAAAAAAAGTGTGAGATAGTTTGCATTAAGCACTTGACCTCTTTATCTTATATGATATAATATGGGGCATGGAACAGTCATCCACAGATAAAACAGCTATGGCTCTTCATCGTATTCTTACTGTGTTCGACGATATCCGCCGCAAGATCCTGCATGATTCTGCTGCTCCGCTTCAGAAAAAATTGTATGGTCTTACGTTGCGCCAAGGCGCGGCCATCAATCAAGTGATGGTCCTGACAATGAGCCAACCGGAGGGTGTGTCTCTCAAAACTCTCGCCAAGCATCTGCAAATGGCTGTGTCTGCCACGTCTCTCCTCGTGGAGGGCATGGTGACCAAAGGTCTGCTGGTGCGCACCCCATCCCAGGTGGATCGCCGAGCGATCTGCATCCGCCTTTCTCCCCGGGGTGAAGAGATTTTCCGTGAGACGCATTCTGTGTTGTTGCGCGAGATGTCAGAGCTCACTTCTGTTCTTTCTGAAGAGGAGCTTGCTGCGCTTACTTCGGCGTCGCTCAAGCTGCGAGATAAAGCGTTTAACAATAAGTGATCAGCTTCCCGTATGGGAGGTTATTGCCTGCGCTTGTGTGGCTGTGCATTGCCTGATAAGCCACGCGGGCGCCTAAAAGGCGAGGCCGGGAAACCAGCCTCGCTTTTTTAGTGCCCGCAGGGGGGGGGGAAGGGGCTCATTGGGCTGTGCTGCGGTAGGCTTGGCCGCGCCGGTGGGCCAGCACTTCCCCGAGCAGGAAAAACGAGCCGCAGATGAGCGCCGGGGCAGAGAGGGCGCGCAGCGCTTCTGCCATGCTCGGCGGGGTGGAGATGGCGCTTTCTCCTGCGGCTTGCAGCTTGGCGCGCAGCTCTTGCTGCGGCAGGATGCGCGGGGACTGCACCGGCGGCAGGATCCACTCCTGCACGATGGGCGCCAGCAGGGTGATGACTTGGTCGAGGTCCTTATCTGCTGAGCCGGCAAAGAGGCAGCGCGCTTTGAGGCTGCCATAGCGCGCTTGCCAGCACGCCACGAGGGTGCGGATGGCCGGCGGGTTGTGGGCGCCGTCCATGATGACGCCCGGTTCTATTTCATCAAAACGGCCGGGCCAGCGAGCCTCTGCCAGGCCGCGCGCTTCCTCCTCAGCGGAGCAGAGAAAATGAGGCAGCGCGTGCAGAGCCGCCAGCGCCAGGGCTGCATTGCGGCGCTGGTGCTCGCCCACCAGGCCGAGGGGGAGCAGGCATTCCTCAGAGATGATGCGGTAGTCGACATGGCGCTGCCGGGCTGTTTCGTGGATGGCGCGCAGCGCCTCAGGCTCTTGCGGGGCGGTGAGGGCCGGGCGGTGCCATGAGAAGATGGCGGCCTTCTCCCGGGCGATCTCGTAGAGAGTCGAGCCGAGGTATTGCGTGTGGTCAAAGCCGATGGGCGTGAGCACCGCCACATCCTTGGGCACTGCATTGGTGGCATCCAGCCGCCCGCCCAGCCCCGTCTCGAGGATGATGAGCTCTACCTCCTGCTCCGCGAAGTAGAGAAGCGCCAGCGCGAGGGTGAGCTCAAAAAAGGTGGGTTTGGTTTCCCAGGGTTCCACGAGGTCGTGCAGGCGGCGGAGGAGGCGCTCACAGTCCGCGGGGGGGAGGTTCTCCCCATTCACGCGGATGCGCTCGTAGAACTCCACCAGGTGCGGCGAGGTGAAAAGCCCTGTTTTGTAGCCGGCGGCGCGCGCCACAGATTCGGCAAAGGCGCAGGTGGAGCCCTTGCCGTTTGTCCCCGCCACGTGGATGACCCACGCCTTGGGGTGGCTCACCCCGCAGGCTTCCATCAGCCGCTGCATGCCGGCTAAGCCCAGCTTGACACCAAAGAGTTGTGTGGAGTATAACCAGTTGAGCATGGCTGTGGAAGCGGTGAGGTGGGTGGGGATTAGTAGCGGTAGGCGTCGTCCTTGTAAGGGCCTTCGATGCTGACTCCCAAGTAGTCCGCCTGCTTGGGGGTGAGGGTGGTGAGGCGGGCGCCGAGCTTGGCAAGGTGGAGGCGCGCGACTTCTTCGTCCAGCTTCTTGGGCAGCACGCGCACCTCATTGCGCGGCAGGGTGCCGCGGCCTTGCCAGAGGGAGATTTGCGCGAGCACCTGGTTGGTGAAGCTGTTGCTCATCACAAAGGAAGCGTGGCCGGTGGCGCAGCCGAGGTTCACGAGGCGTCCCTCTGCCAGCAGGTAGAGGCAGTGCCCATCTGCAAATGTGTATTGATCAACCTGCGGCTTGATGTTGGTGCGAGTGGCGGCTTCCTGCAGGCGCGCGACTTGGATTTCATTGTCAAAGTGGCCGATGTTGCAGACGATGGCTTGGTCTTTCATGCGCTGCATGTGCTCGAGGGTGATGATATCGCAGTTCCCCGTGGTGGTGACATAGATATCTCCCATGCCGAGCGTGTCTTCCACGGTGAGCACGCGGTAGCCCTCCATGGCGGCTTGCAGCGCGCAGATGGGGTCAATCTCTGTCACGATGACCTGAGCCCCCAGCCCGCGCAGCGCCTGCGCGCAGCCTTTGCCGACATCGCCATAGCCGCAGATCACCGCCACCTTGCCGGCGATCATCACATCTGTCGCGCGCTTGATGCCGTCCGTGAGGCTCTCGCGGCAGCCGTAGAGGTTGTCAAACTTGCTCTTGGTGACAGAGTCGTTCACATTGATAGCGGGGAAGAGCAGGGTGCCCTCCTTCTGCATGCGGTAGAGGCGGTGCACGCCGGTGGTGGTCTCCTCGGACACGCCCATCACCTCCGGCACCCAGCGGTGGAAGACTCCGGGCTGCTCTGCGGCAATGCGGCGCAGCAGGGCTTTGATGACAGCCTCCTCCTCCCCGGCGGCGGGCGTGTGCACCCAGTCGGAGCCCTCCTCCATCTCGTAGCCTTTGTGCAGCAGCAGCGTGGCGTCTCCGCCGTCATCGACAATGAGCTGCGGGCCGAGCCCATCGCGGTGGCTCAGCGCTGCCCAGGTGCAGTCCCAGTAGTCTTGGAGGGTCTCACCCTTCCATGCGAAGACAGGCACCCCGGCGGCGGCGATGGCGGCGGCGGCGTGATCTTGTGTTGAGAAGATATTGCAGCTGGCCCAGCGCACTTCAGCGCCGAGGGCTACGAGGGTCTCGATAAGCACGGCGGTCTGGATGGTCATGTGCAGCGAGCCGGTGATGCGCACGCCGGCAAGCGGGCGGGAGGCGCCGTATTTCTCACGGCAGGCAATGAGCCCGGGCATTTCGTGTTCAGAAATCTCGATTTCCTTGCGTCCCCAGTCCTTGAGGGCGATATCCGCTACTCGATAAGCATCCGTTGCATTCATACGCGCGCCATCCTAGCATATTTCGCCTGCTGTGTCCAGCCAAGCCTGAAGCAGCAGCGCGCATCTGCTTGCGCCTGTGGCGTGATTTTGCTGCGGGGTGGGGAGGCAAAAAGCAAGCGGCTCCGCAGCGGGCGCCCACTTGGCGCGGAGCTGCGGAGCCGGGGGATGCACCTGCCGGTGGGTAGGGATCAGCGGAACTTGACGCCCTTGAGCTTCTCGGAGAGAACCTTGAGCACATTCTTGTGCGCTTCGTCCACCTCTGCGGCGGTGAGGGTCTTCTTCGGGTCGCGGTAGAAGAAGCTGTACGTCATGGCCTTGCGGTCGGCCGGGAGCCGCTCGCCTGAGGGGTCGGAGAAGATGTCCTTGAGGCGGCAGGACTCCAGCAGCTTCTCCTTGGCGGCCTCGATGGCCTTGAGCACCTCCGCATGGCTTGCGCCGGTGGGGAGCTCCAGCGAGGCATCGCGGGAGGAGCCGGGGAACTGCGGCAGCTCGCGCACTTTGAAAGGCGCTGTGGCCAGTTGCTGCATCTTGCGCAGGTCGAGCTCTGCGTAGCAGCACTCCTGCGGCAAGCCGAGGGCGCGGCAGACTGCCGGCGCCACGCGGGCCATGTAGCCGCAGGTCTGGCCGTTGAGCAGGATGTCGGCGCTCAGCGCGGCGGCCTCGCGCCCTTGCTTAGCCGGGGTGATGCTGAGGGCGGCCTTGGGAACCAGGGTGTCGAGCACGGCGCGCAGGTGCTCAGTGCCCACGGGGCCGGGTTTGGTGGTGGCCCAGCTGGCGGGGGTGAGCTTGCCGGCCATGAGGATGCCGAGCACCTCATTCTCGATATCGCGGCCCTTGCCGCCGCCGGTGTTGCGGAAGACGCGGCCGCACTCAAAGAAGCGCAGCACTTCCATGCCCTGGTTGATGTTGCGCGCGGCCACGGCCAGCAGACCCGGCGCGAGCGAGGGGCGGAGCACGGCGTGATCCTCAGAGATGGGCAGCGCCACGCGGATGATGTCCCCCTCTTGCAGCGGGCGGATGGGCAGGGCATACTGCACGGAGGCGATGGTGGGGTCAATGCTCTGCTCAGCGATGAGCTTGAAGGTCTGCACCTCCCAGAAACCGGCGCCGGCCAAGCGGTGCGAGAGGGTGGTGCGGTAATCATGTGCGCGGTCGTGCGGGGTTTCCGGCACAAAGACTGCCGTGTTGGTGGCGGGGATGTTGTTGATGCCGTACACGCGCACGATCTCCTCGAGCAGGTCGCAGCTGCGCTTGAGGTCCAGACGCCACGGCGGGCAGTCCCAGGTGCCGGGTGTCACCTCGCTCAGCCCGAGGTTTTTGAGAATGCGGCGTCCCTCTTCATGGGGGATAGAGGCGTTGGTCATCACATCCAGCTCAGCCCAGTCGAGCTGCACTTGGTCGAGCGCGTAGTAGATCTTGGCCTGCGTGCCTTGCTCCAGCACCGTGGCCTGGGGGGCTTTGCTCTCCGGCACGAGGCAGGGGGCTTGCCCGGCCACGCGGGTGGGCTCTGCTGTGCCGCCGGCGCACTCCAGGATGAGCTGAATGGCGCGTGCCGCGGCGCGCAGGACATTCCACGGCGAGGTGCCGCGCTCAAATCGGTAGGAGGAGTCAGAGCTCAGGCCGAGGCGGCGGCTGGTCTGGCGCACGGCGCCGGGCAGGAACCAGGCGGATTCGAGGATGATGTCTGTGGTCTCCTCGGTGACGCCGGAGTTTTTGCCGCCCATCACGCCGCCCAGGGCGAGGGCTGCGCCGGAGGCATCGGAGATGACGAGATCTTGCGGCGTGAGCGTGTACTGCTCATCCATGAGGCTGGTGAAGGACTCACCCTCTTCCGCGCGGCGGATGTGCATGGCGCCGCTCACGTGCTTGGCATCAAAGGCGTGCAGCGGGTGGCCGAGCTCGAAGAGGCAGTAGTTGGTGATGTCGACCACGTTGTTAATGGGGTGCAGGCCGATGGAGACCAGACGCTCTGCGAGCCACTCCGGGGAGGGGCCGATCTTCACGCCGCTGATGCGTGTGGCGGTGTAGAGCGGGCAGACCTCCGGCGCGGAGAGGCAGATGCTCTCACCGGCGGGGGTGGTTTCACAGGCGGCGGGGGCGGGGTCGCTCTTGAGGGTGCGGCCGGAGATGCCGGCGAGCTCACGCGCCATGCCCCAGTGGCTCAGCTGATCCGGGCGGTTGGGGGTGATCTCCAGCTCAAAGAG
>JAFLSS010000023.1 GCA_022510805.1 Akkermansiaceae bacterium | reverse complement strand
TAAATTCCGTGTTTATAAACAAACGTTTTTTATGCTTGCATTACGTATTATTAATACGCAAACAACCATGAATACTATATCATACAACAATCAGGAATTGGCAGCCATAGAAGTGTTGAGGCAGACCGGGGTAGCAATATTGGACGCTGCACTTGTGGCGAAGAGCGCAATCGAAGCGGGACGCGGGCGGGTGAGGCGAGCAATCAAGTGCATATCGGCCGGGGTGGAGGAGTTGCAGCGGAGGGAAAGGACGGTGACGTTTGAACGCGCCGTAGAGGAGGCATTGGCGGCGCGAAGGGACAGGCGAAGGCGCACAGTATACGACTTCCGCTACATCTGCAAACGCTTTATGAAGCGTTGCAAAGGATTGGCAAAAAGGCGGCTGAGAAGCATCACCCCGCAAGAATGCACGGCGTATCTGCATGAGGCCTTTAACACGCCATCCCAGAGAAACAAGGCAAGACTCATCCTCAGCGGCATCTTTTCTACGGCAGTGAAGAGGGGCTGGTGCGCGGAGAATCCGGTGCGCAAGGTGGAGCCAGAAAAGGTGGTAGAGAAGCGCATCGAGCCGCTGACCAAGAAAGAAATCGAGCGCGTGGTGAGTGCGGCTGAGAGCTATGATGATGGCTCCTGCCTAGCGGCAACGGCGATCATGCTCTATGCCGGAGTGCGCCCAAACGAGACCGCAAGACTGCGCTGGAAGGATGTGCACCTGGATGACGCTTGCCAAGCGGGAGATCTTTCCGAAGGAAAAGAACGGAGGATGGGCGTAATCTATATCTCCCCACAGCACAGCAAGACAGGCGGAGCAAGGTGTGTGACCATTCATCCTCCCTTGGCAAAGATACTCCGCGAGATACAGAAAGCCCCGGACGCACCTATATGCCCACCAAACTGGCCAAAGCACTGGGCCGCACTGCACCGCAAGGCCGGATTCACCACATGGCAGCCGGACGTGCTACGCCACACCTTTGCCACCCATCACCTAGCCATCTTCCGCAACTACACCGAGCTACAGCTAGAGATGGGACACCGCTCAGCCGACCTGCTCCGCACTCGCTACGTAGCCATGGAAGCAGCCTATCGCCGTGAAGAATCCATCCTGCTGGCATAAGCGCATACCCCCCTCAGTTCGC
The DNA here is from genome assembly GCA_022510805.1 of Akkermansiaceae bacterium. Classification (GTDB taxonomy): domain Bacteria; phylum Verrucomicrobiota; class Verrucomicrobiia; order Verrucomicrobiales; family Akkermansiaceae; genus Akkermansia. The sequence continues at coordinate 29,080 of JAFLSS010000023.1, read as the reverse complement.
CTATCGCGGCGGCCGCAGCATGAAGATACCCTTCTGCACAAACCGCATAAGAGACTCGCTGTCAAGTCTACCGTGGACGGGACTCGAACCCGTACAGCCCGAAGGCCGGGAGATTTTAAGTCTCCTGCGTCTACCATTCCGCCACCACGGCGTGTTTGTGCAGGCATTGAATCATATTTAGTCGCGCTTGACAAGGAAATTCTCCTTTTCAGATGGATGAAGATGTGATATGATGCGCCTGCGGGTGTGTGGCGCCCTTTGCTTTTCTATGGATAAAACGGCTTCTTCTTTTCGGAATCTGGCGATTATTGCGCATGTGGATCATGGTAAAACGACTCTGGTGGATCAGCTGCTGAAGGCCGGCGGCGCTTACCGCGAGAATCAGGAGGTGCAGGAACGCGCTATGGATTCTATGGATCTGGAGCGTGAAAAGGGTATCACGATTAAGGCGAAAAATACGTCTATCCGTTGGAATGATTATACGATCAATATTGTCGATACTCCCGGTCACGCTGATTTCGGCGCGGAGGTGGAGCGTGTCATGAAGATGGTGGATGGTGTGATTCTGGTGGTTGATGCTTATGAGGGGCCGCAGGCGCAGACGCGTTTTGTGCTGCGTAAGGCGCTCGAGGAGGGGCTGCTGCCGATTGTGGTGATTAATAAGATTGACCGCCCGCATGCGGATCCTATGAAGGTGCATGACCAGGTGCTGGAGCTGCTCATGGATCTTGATGCCTCGGATGAGCAGTTTGAGGCGCCGTTTGTTTATGGTTCCGCGCGCGATGGCTATTTTATGAATAGTTTGGAGAATGAGCCGCCGGTGGATTGCTCTCCCCTGCTCTTCCAGATTATTAAGCGTATTCCGGCGCCTAAGGATGCGGATCCGGAGTTGCCGTTCAAGATGCTTATTTCCAATATTGATTGGGATGATTATGTGGGGCGTGTGTCGGTGGGGCGTGTTACGAGTGGCCGCGTGCGCAAGGGGGATGTGCTGCATCTCTTGCGCCGCGATGGTTCGCGCGTGCAGGCTAAGGTGACGAAGCTTTTTGAGTACAGTGGCTTGCAGACGAATGATTCAACGGTGGGTGAGGCCGGCAATATTATTGGGCTGTCCGGTTTTGAGGATGCCGATATCGGCGAGACGCTGGTGGCGGATCCTGAGGATTCTCCGCTGCCGTTTGTGAATATTGAGCCGCCTACGGTGCAGATGGAGTTCAGTATTAATGATGGGCCGCTGGGTGGCAAGGATGGCAAAAATGTGACCAGCCGTGTGATCCGTGAGCGCCTCATGCGCGAGATGCGTACGAATATTTCTATTAAGGTGGAGGATACGGAGCTGGCGGGTGTTTTCCGGGTGTCGGCTCGCGGTACGATGCAGATTGCTATTCTTGTGGAGCAGATGCGGCGTGAGAATTATGAGGTGTTGGTGTCCCGCCCCAAGGTGATTATGCGTGAGATGGATGGTGTGATGTGTGAGCCTTTTGAGACGCTCTACATTGAGGTGCCTGATGAGTGCGCCAACAGTACGGTGCGTATTCTGGGTAATCGGCGCGGGATTCTTGAGAGTATGGAGACGAAGGGCTCCGGCCGCACGCTGATTGAGGCGGTGATTCCTACGCGCGGGCTCATTGGTTTTGAGTTTGAGTTGGTGAATCTCACGAGTGGGCGGGGTATTTTCTCGCATCTTTTCCGGGAATACGCGCCGTATGCCGGGGATATCACGACTCGGCAGACGAGTACTCTGGTGAGTATGGAGAGTGGTATTGCGCGTCCTTATGCGCTGCAGGCGATGGAGGAGCGCGGGCCGCTGTTCATTGCTCCCGGTGATGAGGTGTATGAGGGGATGATTGTGGGGGAGAATCCCAAGTCTATCGATATTCCCGTGAATCCTACGCGTGAAAAGCACCTCACCAACCACCGCTCTGCTACTAAGAATGATTCGATTCAGCTGACACCGCCGCGTGTGTTCTCGCTGGAGCGTGCGATTGAGTATATTGAGCCGGATGAGTTGGTGGAGGCTACGCCGCACTTTATCCGCCTGCGCAAGCGTATCTTGGATGCCACGGCTCGCAAGCGCGCGGGGTTCCAACCTTCCTGATGTCTCCTCCCCGCTCTGCAGATGCTTGTGTCGTTTCTCTATGAGTGTTTGGGGGCGCTGCCTGGGTGGGGAGATGCTTTGCCCTGGCTGCTGTATGCGCTGGCGCTGCTGCTTATGGTGGTGGGGGTGGTGGGCTGTGTGATGCCCTACCCCGGGCATTTGTTTCTGCTGGGTGGCTGTGTGCTGTGGGCGTATACGAGTGGTGAGCCTTACCCGAGTGCGCTGCTTTGGGTGGCGCTGGCGCTGCTGGCTGTGCTGGGCTGTTTTTTGGACACGATTTTCTCGCTTGTGGGTGCCAAGAAGTTCGGCTGCAGCAGGGCGGCGTTCTGGTGCAGCGCGGTGGGGGCGCTGGTGGGGTTGTTTTTCTTTCCCCTCGGCCTTTTTATCGGGCCTTTTTTGGGGGCGGTGAGTTGTGGCTGGAGGGGCGCAGTTTGAAGGAGTCTCTCAAATCCGGCGCCGGCGCTCTCATCGGCGCGCTGGTGGGCATGGCCGCTAAGTTTGTGGTAGCGGGGGTGATGCTGTTTCTCTTTTTTATCTGACCCCCGCCACCACCGGGTGCGGCCGGTTGTGTTTTAGTGTTTTTTCCAGCCGGGGTTGTGGCGCTCTGCCAGTTCTGCGGCCACCTGTTCGATGCGCAGGCCTTTGGCGGTGAGGAGTACGACCAGGTGGTAGAACATGTCGGATGCCTCGTAGAGCAGGCGGTCATCTGAGCCGTTCACGGCTTCTATCACGGCTTCGAGTGCTTCTTCTCCTACTTTTTGTGCGATGCGGTTGAGGCCATCGCGGAAGAGGGAGGTTGTGTAGGAGCCCTCGGGCATCTGCTCGTGGCGCTTTTCGATGAAGTCTTGCAGTTCTGTGAGGAAGAGCAGCGGGTTGGCTGTGTTCTGCTCGCTCCAGCATGTATCGGTGCCGGTGTGGCAGGTGGGGCCGTGCGGGTGCACGCGGATCAGCAGTGTGTCGGCATCGCAGTCCACTTTCATGTCCACGACCTCGAGGAAGTGTCCGCTTTCTTCTCCCTTGGTCCACAAGCGCCGGCGGGTGCGGCTATAAAAGGTGACGCGGCCGAGCTCGAGTGTTTTTTCATATGCCTCGCGGTTCATATACCCCAGCATGAGAACCTGCCGGGTGGTGGCGTCCTGAATGATGGCGGGCACGAGGCCGCCGGATTTGTCAAAGTCGATGTTCATGGGTTATATGCGTATACTGATTCCTTGTTGTTGAAGATAGTGTTTGAGGGTGGGGATGGGGATTTCGCCGAAGTGGAAGACGCTGGCGGCTAGTGCGGCATCTGCCAGTCCCTGCCGGAATGCGTCAGCAAAATGCTGCATGTTCCCTGCTCCGCCGGAGGCGATGATGGGGATGCTCAGCTCGCGGCTCAGGCGGGCGAGCGCGCTGTTGGCAAAGCCTTGTTTCACGCCATCGTGATCCATGCTGGTGAAGAGGATTTCTCCGGCGCCGCGGTCATTGGCCTCTCGCGCCCAGGCGAAAAGTTCTCTTTCGGTGGGCACGCGTCCGCCGTTGAGAAAGCAGCGCCAAAAGCCGTCCTCGCAATGCGCGTCGATGGCCACCACACATACCTGAGAGCCGAAGTGTGCGGCGATTTCATCTATGAGCTCCGGGCGCCGCAGCGCGGCGGAGTTGAGGCTCACCTTGTCCGCGCCGGCGTCCAGCAGGCGCGCCACATCTGCCAGCTCGTGGATGCCGCCGCCCACGGTGAAGGGGATGGACACCTCCTCCGCCACGCGGCTCACCATGTTGGTGAATGTCTTGCGTCCTTCATGGCTGGCGGTGATATCGAGGAACACCAGCTCATCTGCGCCTTGCTCGCTGTAGGCGCGCGCCAGCTCCACCGGGTCGCCGGCCTCGCGCAGGGACACAAAGTTGGTGCCTTTCACGGTGCGGCCATCCTTGACATCCAGGCAGGGGATAATGCGTTTTGCCAACATATTATGATTTATTGGTGCTGAAGCAGTTGAGACACATCCAAGCGTCCCTCGTAGTAGGCTTTACCAAACACCACGGAGGGCACTCCGGCGGAGTCCAGCGCCAGGATGTCCTGCGTGCAGCTTACGCCGCCGCTTGCGATGAGGCGGCAGCCGGGGAAGCGCTGCATGAGGCTGCGGTAGAGGGGGATATTGGGGCCGCTGAGCATGCCGTCGCGCGAGATATCGGTGCACAGCACGCGTGTGATGCCGCGCTGCATATAGAATGCCACAAATTCCTCCAAGCTCATGCCGCCGTCTTCTTTCCAGCCTTTGATGCGGATGCGGCCCTCCATGGCATCTGCGCCGACGATGAGGCGATCTGCCCCGCAGGTGGCGGCCCACTCTGCCACGAGTTCCGGGCTGGTGGCGGCAAGGCTGCCGATGGTTACCATGGCGGCGCCGCTGTCAAAGGCGGCTTGCAGGGCGGCCTCGTTTTTGATGCCGCCGCCGAAGTCGACCACGAGGCGGGTTTGCGAAGCGATGCTTTCCAGCACGCGCAGATTGACGATGTGGTTTTCTTTGGCGCCGTCGAGATCCACCACATGGAGGCGGCGGAAGCCCTGCTCCTGCAGGCGCAGGGCGATTTCGAGCGGGTTGTCGGAGTATGTGGTGCGGGCTGCGTAGTCGCCCTTGGCAAGGCGCACGCATTTGCCGCCGATAATGTCGATGGCCGGGATGAGCTCAATCATGGCAGAGGTGAATAAAATTGTGCAGCATGCGCTCGCCCACGGCGCCGCTCTTTTCCGGGTGGAACTGCGTGGCGTAAAAGGAGCCGCGGCGCATGGCAGCGCTGAATTTCACGCCGCCGTATTCGGTGGTGGCGGTGGTGTAGGGGCTCAGCGGGGCGCAGTAACTGTGGATAAAATACACGAAATCCCCCTCGCGCACGCCGTCGAAGAGCGGTGAGGAGAGGTTGCGGATGGTGTTCCAGCCGATGTGGGGCACCTTGGCCGGGGCGCCGGGCCAGAGTTCGGCAAAGTGCTGCACCTGTGTGCCGGGGAAGACGCCGAGGCATGGGGTGTCCCCCTCTGCGGAGTGCTCGCAGAGCAGCTGCTGGCCGATGCAGATGCCGAGCACCGGCTGCGTGAGCGAGCGGATGACGGCGCTCAGGCCGGATTCGCGGAGGTAGGCCATGGTGCCGGCGGCTTCTCCCTGCCCCGGGAAAACCACGCGGTCTGCCCGGCGCAGCTCCTCGGGATCATCTGTCACGCAGGGGTCCACGCCCACGCGGCGCAGCGCGTTGACAACAGAGCGGATATTGCCTGCATTGTATTTGACGATGGCTACTTTCATCTGGCGGACTGGGGGGGGTTATAAAGCGCCTTTGCTGGAGGGGAGGACGAGGTGGCGCACATCCCGCTGAGCTGCCATGCGCAGCGCGCGGGCAAGCGCTTTGAAAATACCCTCGATGCGGTGGTGGTCATTCTCCCCGGTGGCGGTGATGCTCAGGTTCATGAGGGCGGCATCGCTCAGGCTCTTGAAGAAGTGGAAGAACATCTCCGCGGGAATGCCGCCCACGCACTCACGGCGGAACTCCACCGCCCACTGCAGCCAGGGGCGACCGCCGAAATCCAGCGCCACCCGGCAGAGGCAGTCATCCATGGGCAGGCAATAGCCATAGCGGCTGATGCCCAGCTTGTTGCCCAAGGCTTGGCGCAGGCACTCGCCGAGCGCCAGCGCGGTGTCCTCGATGGTGTGGTGCTCATCCACCTCCAGGTCCCCCTTGGCCTCCAGCCACAGGGAGAGGCCGCCGTGGTGGATGAGCTGCGAGAGCATGTGATCAAAGAAAGGCAGCCCGGTGTGCACCTCACCGCCGCCGGGGCGGTCGAGCTCCAGGCGCACGCGGATATCAGTCTCGCGCGTGCAGCGGTGCAGCTCAGCGCAGCGCTCGCCGGCCACCAGGATTTCGGTGATCTTCTTCCAATCCATCTCCTCAGAAATCTGCAAAGCCTTGCAGCCCAGGTTGGCCGCCAGCTGCACATCCACCGCGCGGTCGCCGATGACGTAGGAATGCTCCAGGTCATAGGAGCCGTCCATGTATGCCGTGAGCATGGCCGTGCCGGGCTTGCGCGTGGGCGCGTTGTCCTCCGGGAAATGGCGGTCGATGAAGATGGCATCGAACTCCACCCCCTCGCCGCGCAGGGTGTCGAGGATGAATTGGTGCACCGGCCAGAAGGTGTCCTCCGGGAAGGAGGGCGTGCCGAGGCCGTCCTGGTTGCTCACCATCACCAGCTCATAATCTGTGCGCTCGCGCAGCGTGGCGAGGGCGCGGATCACGCCGGGGAGGAAGGAGAGTTTTTCGAATGCATCAATCTGCTCATCCGCAGGCTCGCGGATGAGGGTTCCATCGCGGTCGATAAAGAGGACTTTTTTCATGCAGAGGGGAGAGAGGCGCTGAGTTCACGCAGCGCGGCAAGCAGTTCATCATTCTCCTGCGGGGTGCCCACAGAAATACGCAAGCAGTTTTCGCAAAGCGTGATGCTGCTGCGGTTGCGCACGATGATGCCACGCTCCACGAGGGCGTCATAGAGGCGCCGCGCATCGCTCACGCGCACGAGGAAGAAATTGGCAGCGCTCGGGAACACGCGGCGGCAGAGCGGCAGCTCAGCCACAGCTTGCATGAGCCGCTCCCGCTCCGCGAGGGTGCGCGCCGTCCACTCCGCCACCTCATCGCGGCGGCGGAGCATGCGGAGGCCGTGCTGCTGGGTGAGCACATTCACATTGTACGGGTATTTCACCTTATTGAAGCAGGCGATGAGCTGCGGGTGCGCCATGGCGATGCCGAGCCGTATGCCGGCAGAGGCCCAGGCTTTGGAGAAGGTCTGCAGCACGATGAGCCGCGGGAACTCCGCCAAGCGCGCGCGCAGCGAGGCCTCGGGGGCGAAGTCGCCATAGGCTTCATCCACCACCACCACGCCGGGGAAGCGGCGCAGCACCTCCTCCACCTCAGCCGCCGGGAGCAAATTGCCCGTGGGGTTGTTCGGGTTGCAGAGGAAGATGACCTTGGTGTACGCATCTGCCGCGGCCAGCAGCTGCTGCGCGGAGAACGCAAAGTCCTCCCCCAGGGGCACGCTGCGGTACTCCACCTGATTCACCTCCGCACACACGGCATACATGCCATATGTGGGAGCCGGCGCCAGCACATTATCCCGCCCCGGCTCGCAGAAGATACGCAGCGTCAGGTCGATTGCCTCATCACTGCCATTGCCGAGGAAAATACTCTCCGGCGCCACGCCTTTCACCAGCGCCAGCTCGTGGCGCAGCTCGCGCTGCAGCGGGTCGGGGTAGCGGTTGGTCGGGCTATTGTAGGGGCTTTCATTGGCATCCAAAAACACATGAGCCGCCTTGCCGGAGTATTCATCGCGCGCAGAGCTGTAGGGCGCGAGCGAGCGGATATTGGGACGCACCAGCGCCAGCAGATCCGGCTCAGCGGCAGCGGGCTCCGGGGCTGCCGCCGCAGCCTGCACACGCAGCGTCATCGCCTGAGCATGCGCGCCCAGCGACTCCGCCGCCGCCATGAGCTCCACCGTGCGGCCGATGCTGCGGATCCCCTGCTCGGTGAGCTCTTGGAAGGTGATCTTGCGCACAAAGCTATCCAGGCACAAGCCGCTGTATGCCTTGGTGTAGCCGAGAGTGGGGAGAGTGTGGTTGGTGCCGGAGGCGTAATCCCCCGCGCTTTCGCAGCTCCAGTTGCCCAGGAAGACAGACCCCGCGTGCGTGATGCGGCCGGCCACGGCGCGGTAATCCCGCAGGGCGAGGATGAGGTGCTCCGGTGCATATTCATTGGTGAAGGCGATGGCCTCCTCCGGGTCATCAAACAGGATGGCGCGGCTGTTGGCCAAGGCGCGCGCGGCGATCTCGCGCCGCTCCAGCACAGCAAGCTGCCGCTCCACCTCCTCGCTCACGCGGCGCACCACCTCTGCGGAGGTGGACACCAGCACCACCTGGCTATCCGGGCCATGCTCCGCCTGGCTCAGCAGATCTGCCGCCACAAAATCCGGCCGGCACGACTCATCGGCCAGCACCTCCACCTCGCTCGGGCCGGCAGGCATATCAATGGCCACCCCGCTGAGCGACACGAGTTGCTTGGCCGCCATGACATACTGGTTTCCGGGGCCGAAAATCTTGTCCACCCGGGGCACACTCTCAGTGCCGCAGGCCATGGCCGCCACCGCCTGAGCCCCGCCCACGCGGCAAATGCAAGAAATCCCGCAGAGCCCGGCCGCATACAGGATGGCGGGGTGCACCTGCCCATCCTTGCCCGGAGGCGTGCAGAGCACCACCTCTCGGCACCCGGCCAGCGCCGCCGGCACACCCAGCATCAGCACCGTCGAGAACAGCGGCGCCGAGCCGCCGGGGATGTAGAGCCCCACGCGCTCAATGGCCACGGCGCGCTGCTCACACAGCACGCCGGGCGCGGTCTCCACCCGCACGCCCTCAAAGCGCTGAGCCTCGTGGAAGCGGTGGATATGCGCATGCGCCCGGTCAATCGCCTCACGCAGCTCAGCGGGCAGCAGCTGCGCCGCGCGCGCCACCTCAGCGGGAGACACGCGCAGCGACTCCGGCGCAAAGTGGTCAAAGCGCAGGCTCAGCTCGCGCAGGGCGGCATCCCCCTGCTCGCGCACAGCTTCGATGATGGGGCGCACCGTGCCAAAGAGAGTCGACACATCGAACACCGGGCGGCGGCACAGCTCAGCCCACATCTCACGCGGTGGATTCTGCAGCATTTCCATGGCGAGCAATCAAATCAGAGAATCATCTTTTCAATCGGCAGCACCAGGATCCCCTGAGCGCCGGCAGCCTTGAGCCGGCCGATGATATCCCACACGCAGTCCTCATCCAGCACGGTGTGGATGCTGCACCAGTCCTCCTGCGCCAGCGGCATCACCGTGGGGCTCTTGATACCGGGCAGCACACCCAAAATCGCATCCAGCGCCTCGCGCGGCGCATTCATGAGCACATACTTCTTATCCGCCGCGCTGCGCACCGCCTCAAAGCGGAACAAGAGCTCATCCACAATCTTCTTCTTCTCCGCATCGAGCGAACGGTTAGTGATCAGCACCGCATCGCTGTGCATCACTGTCTCAACCTCCCTGAGATTGTTGCTCACCAGCGTCGACCCCGAGCTCACGATATCGAAGATGGCATCCGCCAGGCCGATGCCGGTCGAGATCTCCACCGAGCCGGTGATCACGTGGATATCAGCCTCCACATTCTGCGCGCGGAGGAATTGGGAGAGAATACGGGGGTAGGAAGTGGCAATCCTGCGGTGGCTCAGCCAGGCGGTGCTCCGGTAGTCCACCTCCTTGGGCACAGCAATGGACAGGCGGCACGCGCCAAACCCGAGATGCTGAGCAATATCCACCTGTGCCGCATGCTCCTCCACCTCATTGAGTCCCACCACACCGGCATCCGCCACACCATCTGCCACCGCCTGCGGGATATCATCATCGCGCAGGAACAACACCTCCACCGGGAAATTGCGGGCGCTCACAAGAAGCGTGCGCTTGGATGTGCTGATCTTGACCCCCGCCTCGGCAAGCAGAGCCATTGTATCCTCATTCAGTCTCCCTTTTGATTGAACAGCAATTCTGAGTTTCATTGTCATGTACCTAGTGTATTAAACGCGAACACGGCAGAGAGCTGTGTAGCTCCCTGCCGAATTCATTGCAGTTTTTAAACGAAATGTATACAAGTTATTTAGATGGCTTAGAGAGGGCCTCCCTGAGCTTGTTACCCATCTTGAACTTCACCACCCTGCGGGAGGGAATTACCATGCTGTTCTCGGGTTTTTTGGGATTGCGGCCGATCTTCTCCTTGGTTTCCTTGACAGAGAACACCCCGAAGCGACGCAGCACCACAGAATCCCCGCGCCCCACAGCTTCTGTAATCAGTTCCACAGCTTTCTGGATAACGCACTGCACCTCCCACTGCTTGTAGCGGTATTGGGTTTCCTCACAGATTTTATTTACCAACTCCTTCCTGGTTATAGTAGCCATAGTATTCGAATAGGTTTGTAACTGCTCACAGAATAGCGTAGCTCTCACTGACTGGCAAGCAAAAAACGTGTCACGCTATCTCTTTTACTTCAAAATGTCAACCATCTTCCGCCATCTTGCGCCCTGTGCAGCATGGGGGTCATGGCTGATCCGGCTCGTGGTGGTGCCCGCAGGAGCAGCCCTGCCCCGGCTCGTGGTGGTGCCCACAGGAGCAGCCCTGCCCCGGCTCGTGGTGGTGCCCGCAAGAGCAACCCTGCCCCGGCTCAGCATCAGCATCCTCAATCTCGGGCGGCAAGTAGTCCGGCTGCGGCGGAGTCAGCAGAGCCGCCAGCTCCGGGGAGCACGCCAGATCTGCCGCCAACTTGCCGCGTGAGTCAGGCAGGCGCAGGTTGGCCCCGGCTTGCAGCAGCATCTGCACAATCTCGGTGTAGCCATAGCGCGCCGCGAGGTGCAGCGGCGGCTCACCATAGGCATTGGCCGCATTGGGATCTGCCCCCACAGCGAGCAGCAGCATGATGAGCTGCGCATCCGGCTCGACTCCGGCCGCCTGCAGCTCCGGCGCAAAATCCACCTCATCCTGCAGCAGCAGAGTCGCCGCACGCTGCAAATCCTCCGGGGAGCCGCCGTGCTCCAGCTCATGCAAAAACTCCTGCACCGGCTCGTCATAATCACCCGGGTCCAGGTCTGCCATCATTTGGCGCAGCTCATGCGCTGTCACACGCGGGCGCTCCTCCTTGCGGATTTCCACGCTATTCCAGCCAATATCACTCATACGCCCGCCATCCTACCACAGCGGGGGAGGCGCGGCAAGACGATTTGCGAAGATTTTGCAGCCGCCGCCTCGCGCTGCCTGCAAGCGCCATGGCAGATTTAGCCCTTGACGCGCGGGCGACTTTGCGTAGAATGGGGGCAGAAAACAATTGCACATTCTATGGAGAACCAAGCCTTTCAAACAGAAGTACGTCAGCTGCTCGACATCGTTATCCACGCGTTTTACAGTGACCGCGAGGTCTTCGTGCGCGAGCTCGTGTCCAACGCCTCCGACGCCTTGGAGAAACTGCGCCTCAAGCAGCTCACAGAATCCGCCATCTACCAGCCCGAGCGCGAGCTGCGCCTCACCATCACCACGGATGAGGAGAACCACACCCTCACCATCGCCGATGCCGGCATCGGCATGACCCGGGATGAGGTGGTGGAGTACCTGGGCACCATCGCCCACTCCGGCACCAAGAAATTCCTCGAGCTCATGCAGGAGACCAAGGGCGGCACGCAGGATCTCATCGGCCAATTCGGCGTGGGGTTCTACAGCGTGTTCATGGCGGCAGATGAGGTGGAGGTGACCACGCGCTCCTGGGATCCCGAGGCGGCGCCGGTGCGCTGGGTGAGTGACGGCAAAGAGGGCTACAGCCTCGGCGAAGCCCCGGCGGACACCCCGCGCGGCACCTGCATCCACATCAAGCTCAAGGAAGATGCCGCCGAGTTCTCGCAGGAGAACCGCGTGCGCTACATCGTGGGGAAATACAGCAACTTCATCGGCTTCCCCATTGATTTCAACGGCGAGCACCTCAACACCGTGCAAGCCATCTGGATGAAAAATAAAAAGGACGTGAGCCCTGAGGAGTATGAGGGCTTCTACAAGTTCATCTCGCACACGGAGGCCGCCCCGCTGAGCTACATGCACTTCAGCGCCGAGGCGCCCATCGTCCTCAACTCCGTGCTCTTTGTGCCGGAGGAGAACCCGGAGTCCATGGGCTTCGGCCGCTGTGAGCCGAATGTGGCGCTGTACTGCCACAAGGTGCTCATCGACAGCAAGCCCGAGAACCTGCTGCCGGAGTGGCTGCGCTTCCTCTCCGGCGTGGTGGACAGCGAGGACCTGCCGCTGAATATCTCACGCGAGATGCTGCAGGACAACTCCCTGCTGCGCAAGATCTCCAGCATCATCACCAAGCGTTTTATCAAGCACCTCGAGGAGCTCGCCAAGTCCCACCCCGAGACGTACGAAAAATTCTGGAAGCAGTTCAGCCGCTTCATCAAAGAGGGCATCGTGACCAGCTGGGAGCACAAGGAAGAACTCGGCAAGCTGCTGCGCTTCGAATCCACCTTCACCGAGGAGGGCAAGCTCACCTCCTTTGCGGACTACATCTCCCGCATGAAGGAGAACCAGAAAGATGTGTATGTGCTCTTCGGCGAATCCCGCGCGCAGCTGGAGCACTCCCCCTATCTGGATGCTCTCAAAGCCCGCGGGTTTGAGGTGGCATTCTTCACGGACGGGGGGGATCAATTTGTCATCGACAGCCTCATGCGCGTGCAGGAGAAGGAGATCAAGCCCATCAGCCGGGCCAACCTTGACCTGCCCCCGCTGGAGACGCAGACGGATCTCCCCGGCCTGGATGAAGGCCGCGCCAAGAGCCTCACCGACTGGGTGATGGAGGCCTTCCAAGGCCGCTTCGGCAAGGTGACCACCGGCGAGCGCGTGTCCAGCGCCCCGGCGATTGCCCTGCAGAGCGCGGCGGATATCTCCCCGGATGTGAAGGCGTATTTGAAAGCCATGGGCCAAGCTGTGCCCGAGGCGCACCCGGAGATCGAGTTCAACCCGCACCACCCGCTCGTGCAGAAGCTGGCGGATCTGCAGGTGCAGGATGCCGACACGGCCAAACTGCTCGCAGGGCAGATCATCGACACCGCGCTTCTGCGCGCCGGCATGCTCGATGATCCCTCCCGCCTGGCGGACCAGACCCAGCAGCTCCTCGAAAAGTTGCTTCAGGCCTAAGGCTCATCATTTCACCCCCCGCTGTGCCACCATGCGCAGCGGGGGCTTTTTTTTGTCATAATGGCCGGCAGCCTGTAAGAAAAGCCCCCATTCTTGCGTATATATACGTATATGAAAGTAGCAGGCATCGCAATGAGCTTGGTTCTGATAGCGGGAGTAGCGCCGGCGCAGATGCGCCCGCTGCAGCCCGAGCACGTGCAGGTGGAAAAAGCAACCTCCGGGCGGGATTATGTGGCGCGCCGCAGCATCGGCCATGTGGAAGCGATCCGCGCGGTGCATGTGCGCACAGCGGTGGAAGGCTTCTTGGATGAGGTGTGCTTCCGCGAGGGTGACTTAGTAAAAGAGGGGGATATCCTTTTCCGCATCAACCCCCTGCGCTATGAAGCCGCTGTCCGGCAGGCCGAGGCGACTCTCGCGCGCATCGACGCCCAGATTGTCTACGCTACCAATAATTATAAGCGCCTGGAAAAACTCTCCAAACAGGCAGCCACCAGCATGCAGGAGATGGAGACTTCCCGCGCGCGGCTGGAGGAGCTCAAAGCCAGCCAAGCCGGCGCCCGGGCGGATCTCGCGAAGGCGCGCAAGGATTGGGAGGACTGCACCATCCGCGCGGAAATCAGCGGCCGCGTGGGTCGCGTGGCTTTCACCGCCGGCAACTACATCACCGCCGGGGAGCAGCTGGCCTCCATCATGCAGACAGATCCCATCTATGTGCGCTTCCCGCTGAGCCAGAGTGATGTCAACGGAGTCTTCGGCGGCCACCAGCGCATCGGCTCGGTGACAGATGTGCGCCTCATCACCGCCAGCGGCATGCTCTACCCCACCTCGGGGCATGTGGAGATTGTGGACAATCAGCTCTCCGGCAGCACGGACTCCTACACCCTGTGGGCCCGCTTTGACAACCCGGAGAACACCCTCCTGCCCCGCGGCATCGGCGCGCTGGTCATCTCTCTCTCTGACACGATGGAAGTGACCATGGTCCCCCTCACGGCCGTGCAGCATGACGCCGCAGGCTCGTTTGTCTACACCGTGGCGGAGGATGGCACCGTGGCGCGGCGTGATGTCATCTCCGGCGCCATCCGCGGGCGCCTGCAGTCCATTTACGATGGCCTCCGCCCGGGTGAGACCGTCATCACCGACGGCGCCCACAAAACACGCCAGGGCGCAAAGGTGATCCCCGTCTACCGGGAGAACAACACGGCCGCCGCCCAGCCCGGCACCACCGCTGCGGCAGAGCCGGCGCCCGTGCAGGTGAAAGCCGCGCCGGTGGAGCTGGCGCCGGATCCCACAGTATTGGTGTGCCAGGGCGCGCGCGTGGAGGCAATCAACCGCGTGGAGCTGCGCCCCCTGGTGCACGGCATCCTGGATGAGCCGTCCTTCAAGGAGGGCGGGCAGGTGAAAAAGGGGGATGTGCTGTTCCGCATTGACCCCACCCGCTACCAGGCTGCGGTGGATGCGCAGAAATCAGCCCTCCGCGTGCTCGAGGTGCGCATCGCAGATGCCGCGCTGAAGCTGGAGCGCCAGAAACAACTGTTCACCACCGGCGCCACAAGCTCAGATGAACTGGAGAGCGCCCAAGCGCAGTTCGATGAGCTCACCGCCCAGAAAGCCAGCGCTGAGGCCGCCCTCATCGTGGCAGAGGATGACCTCTCGCGCTGTGTCATCCACGCCGGGAGCGATGGGCGCATCGGCCGCACCAACTACTCCAAGGGCAACTACATCGCGGACATCAAATCCCCCCTCGCCACGCTGGTGCAGCAAAGCCCGATCTACGTGCGCTTCTCGCTGAGCGAGAGCACCATCCTCTCCCACTTCGGCACCATCAACAAACTCACCGACAACACGGAGCTCAGCCTGATCACCGCCACCGGCAAGGAACTTAGCGAAAAAGGCCGCATCTCATTCTGTGACAATGTGGTGCAGCCGGATACGGACACCATCAACATCTGGGCCGTGTTCGACAACGCGACTCACGAGCTGACACCCGGCGGCGTGGTCACCATCCGCATCGCACGCAAGGCGGACACCCCGGTGCCCACCATTCCCGCCGCAGCCGTGCAGACAGACACCCGCGGCCACTTCGTGTACGCCCTGCGCCACGGCCGCGCCATCCTGGTGCGCATCCTCTGCGGCGCCCCCTCGGCAGAGGGGCAAGTCCCCGTCTACAGCGGCCTGAGCGCCGGTGAGCAAGTCATCACCTCCAACCAGGCTGAGCTGAGCGATGGCGCAGCCGTCACCCTCGACTAACCCCCCACCCTTTTCTTCCCCGCACCCTATGTTCTCCGAATTCTTTATCAAGCGCCCGAAGTTTGCCTTTGTGGTCAGCATCCTCATGATGCTCGGCGGCCTGCTGTGCCTCACGAAGATGCCCATCTCCGAATACCCGGAGGTCTCACCGCCCACCATCTCCGTGCGCATGACCTACAGCGGCGCCAGCGCAGAAGAGCTGGCAGAGGTAGTGGCCGCCCCGGTGGAGGAGCAGCTCATCGGCCTGGAGCACCTGCTCTACTTCTACTCCTCCTGCTCCAACAACGGCTCGTATTCCCTCACGCTCATTTTCGAGACCGGCACGGATGACGACATGGCGTTTGTGAATGTCAGCAACGCCATCAAGCGCATTGAGGCCAAGCTGCCGCAGGAGATCAAGCAGACGGGCTGGGATGTGCGCAAGCGCTCCGGGGACATGCTCTGCTTCATCAACTTCATGTGCGATGAGAGCAAGATGAGCGTGCTGGAGCTCTCCAACTGGGTGCGCATGAACGTGCGCGACCGCATCGGCCAGGTGGACGGCGTGTCGAGTGTGGATATCATCCCCAGCCGCAACTACGCCATGCGCGTGTGGATGAACACCCTGCGCATGAGCGCGCTCAACATCACCCCGGCAGATGTGAATGCTGCCATCGCGGCGCAGAACATCCAAGCCGCGGCTGGCTCTGTGGGGGCGGAGGATGAGCAGTCCTACGCCACCTTCAAAGTCACAGCCACGGGGCGCTTGAAGACGGCGGAGGAATTCGGCAATATCATCGTGAAACGCGGGGCGGATGGCCATGTCACCAAGCTCAAAGACATCGCCACCATCGAGCTGGGCGCCGAGCGCAACTCCGGCTACAGCCGACTCAACGGCAAGGATGCCGTGGGCATGATCATCCACCGCAGCAACGAGGCCAACGCCCTCGAGACCGTGTCCGCCGTGCAGGCAATGATGCGCCAGATCGAGCCCATGCTGCCCGACGGCATGGAGTGGACGATGGGCTATGACCCGACTCAGGCCATCTCCGCCACGATGAAAGAAATCATCTTCACCCTCGTGCTGGCGCTGCTGCTCGTCATCGCCGTCACCTACCTCTTCCTGCAGGACTGGCGCGCCACGCTCATCCCGGCGCTGGCCATTCCCATCTCCCTGCTCGGGGCGTTCATGCTCATGTACGTGCTGGGGTACACCATCAACGTGCTCACCATGTTCGGCCTCATCTTGGTGATCGGCTCCCTGGTGGATGACGCCATCGTGGTGGTGGAGAATGTGATGCGCATCATCCACGATGAGAAGCTCAGCCCGCGCGAAGCCACCATCAAAGGCATGAAGCAGATCACCGGCGCCATCATCTCCACCACGCTGGTCACCCTCGCGGTGTATGTGCCCATCGCCTTCTACGGCGGCATGGTGGGCGTGATCTACACCCAATTCTCCGTGACCATGTGCGTGGCGCTCTGCATCTCCACGTTCAACGCCCTCACCCTCTCCCCCGCGCTCTGCGCCCTCATCCTCAAACCGGCCGGGGCCAAGCCCAACCGCTTCTTCGAGCTGCTGTTCGCCCCGTTCAACTGGTTCCTCAACCTCTGCCGCCGCATCTACCTGTGGGGCGCCGGCATCCTGGTGCGGCACTGCTGGCTCACTGCACTCATCCTGCTGCTGGTGATAGGCGGCAATTACATGTACTTCAGCGGCACCCCCGCCGCATGGCGCGCCCAAGTGCAGAACTTCATCGCTAGCACTGCGGAGGACAGCCCGCTGCTCCGCAAGCTGCTTTCCAAGGCACCCACTCTTGTCGCACCCGGTGAGCTCAAGAGCTCATTCGTGCCCACGGAGGACAAGGGCAACTTGTTTGTCATGATCACCATGGAGGGCACCGCCACCGCCAAGCAGCGCACGGACAAGGTGCTGCGCCAACTGGAGGCCAAGGTGAGCACGGTGCCGGGCATCAAAAATGTGACCGCCCAGAGCGGCTACAGCTTTGCCGGCGGCTCGGGTGAGAGCGCCGCCATGATGATTATCGAGCTCGAGCACTGGAGCAAGCGCACCACGCCGGATCTGCACGCAGCCGCCATCGCGCAGAAGGTCAACGCCCTCTGCGCCGACATCCCGGAGGCCTCCATCATGGCCGTCACCCCGCCGGCCATCATGGGCCTGGGGCTCACGGGCGGTGTCTCCATGGTGCTGCAAGCCACAGGTGATACAACACCGCTCGACCTGGGCAACATGGTCAAAGAAATCCAGCAGCGCCTGCAGCGGGATCCCCGCATCATGCTGGTGCGCAGCGATTACAACGCGGAAAACCCGCAAATCCGGCTCGAAATCAACCGCGAAAAAGCGCAATCTCTCGGCGTGCCGGTGAATGCCATCTTCTCCACGCTGCAGAGTGTGATGGCCTCTTCCTACGTCAATGATTTCACGCTGAACGGCTTTAACTTCAAGGTGATGGTGCAGGGCGCCGCGCAAGACCGCCGCACGCCGGATGACATCCTCAACCAGATGGTGCGCGGCGAGCACGGGCAGATGGTGCCCCTCTCTGCCGTGTGCTCGCTCTCCTACGCCATGGGCCCGGCGCAGTACAACCGCTTCAACCAGTACATGAGCGCCGATATCACGGTGATGCCGAGCCCGGGAGTCAGCTCCGGCGAGGCCATGCAGCTCATTGAGCAGACTCTCACCGAGATCAACAAAGAAGAGCGCAATGCCGGCCGTGACCGCCAATGGATGGCCTCCTGGAAAGACCTCTCTTTCCAAGAGCGCCAAAATACAGGCAAGATCGGCCAGCTCATCGCCCTGGCCTGCCTCTTTGCCTACCTGTTCCTCGTGGCGCAGTATGAGAGCTGGACCACCCCCATCCCGGTGATGCTCTCGGTGAGTGTCGCAACGCTCGGCGCCCTCATGGGTGCGCAGATCTGCGGCTTGTCGCTCTCCATCTACGTGCAGCTGGGCATTCTCATGCTCATCGGCCTGTCTGCCAAGAACGCCATCCTCATGGTCGAATTCAGCAAAGAGGATCACGAGTCCGGCAGCAGCGTGAAGCAAGCCGCCCTCCGCGGCGCCAGCCTGCGCTTCCGAGCAGTGCTCATGACCGCCATTTCCTTCCTCTTCGGCGTCTTCCCCATGGTGATCGCCACAGGCTCCGGCGCCGCCAGCCGGCAGGAAATCGGCATCACCACCTTCTCGGGCATGCTGCTCGCCACGCTCTTCGGCATCTTCCTGACTCCCGGCCTCTACACCATCTTCGCCTCGATTCGGGACAAGGCCGCCAGCCTCTTCCGCCGCCGCACTCCCCGCGCCTAACCCTCCGCCCCACACCTCATGCCCCCCTTCCGCCTCTTCTGGAGCCTCTGCCTCCTCACAGCCCTGCCCTCCGCCTGGGCAGACCCGCGCCTGCCGGAGCTGGCGCGCAAGCAAATTGGCGTCACCACTTCCTATGATGGCGCCTACGAGCAGATCCCCTACCCGGGGGGAGATGTCCCCATGGAGCGCGGCGTGTGCACCGATGTGGTCATCCGCGCGCTGCGCGGGCTCGGCTTTGACCTGCAGCGCGCGGTGCATGAGGACATGGCGGCGCATTTTGCCGCCTACCCCAAGAACTGGGGGCTCAAGCGCCCGGACAAAAACATCGACCACCGGCGCGTGCCCAACCTGCGCACCTTTTTCACCCGCAAGGGCTGGGCGCTGCCTGTCACCAAGACCCCCGGGGACTACCAACCCGGGGACCTGGTCACCTGCATCGTCGGCGGTAGTCTCCCCCACATCATGATTGTCAGCGACCGCCGCACCGCCGAGGGAGAGCCCCTCATCATCCACAACATCGGCGCCGGCACCCAAGAGGAAGAGGGCCTTTTCCTCTTCCCCCTCACCGGGCACTACCGCGTCCGGCTCCCCCGCTGAGCCGCCACCTCAGCGGCCCATAAGGCTCAGCAACTCCTCGGGAGAAAGATGCAGCAGCAGCTTCTCCAAACCGCCGGAGAGAAGCGCATCGGCCATGGCTGTTTTGCGGTGCAGCATGGTGTGGATATTGGCCTCGATCGTGCCGGTGCAGATGAGGGGGTGTATGATGACAGGCTGCTTCTGGCCCATGCGGTGGGCGCGGTCGCTGGCCTGGTTTTCCACAGCGGGGTTCCACCAGCGGTCAAAGTGGATGACATGGCGCGCGCGCGTGAGCGTGAGCCCGGTGCCGGCGGCCTTGAGGGAGAGAATGATGAACGGAGGCCCGCCGGGCGCTTGGAAAGCCTGCACGAGGCGCTGGCGCTCCGGGATGGGGGTGCCGCCGTGCAGCTCCAGCCCGGGCGCGCCGAATATCTCCTCCAGAAAATCGCGCAGCGGGCGGATCATACTGCGGTACTGCGTGAACACCAGGCAGGCCTCACCGGCTTCACTCATGCGGCCGGCCAAGTGCCGCAGGCGCTCAAACTTGCCGCTGAGCGCCGGGTCAAAATAACTCTCACCCAAGTACTGGGCAGGGTGGTTGCAGATCTGCTTCAAGCGGCCGAGTATGGGCAGCACCAGCGTGAGCCGCGTCTGCGGATCCGGCTCAGCCAGCACAGCGCGCAGGCTCTCCACCTCGAGGGCATACAGCCGCGCCTGCTCCGGGGTGAGCAGGCAGTAAGCCGGCTGCTCCGTCTTGGGCGGCAGCTCCGGCAGCAGGGCGGGGTCACTCTTGAGCCGGCGCAGCATAAACGGCCTCACGAGCCGGCGCAGCGGCGCATAATCGCTCCCCATCTCCCGCACCAAGGCGTTGAACTCTTTCTCCGTGCCCAGCAGCCCGGGATTCAAAAACTCAAACAGGCTGCGCAGCTCTGCCAGCGAGTTCTCCACCGGCGTGCCGCTGAGAGCCACCCGCCGCCGCGCCCGCAGCCGCAGTATGGCCCGCGTGCGCTGAGAGGCCGCATTCTTGATTGCCTGCGCCTCATCCAGCACCAGCGCAGGGTACTCCTCACCGCGCGCCAGCATCTCCTCACGCGTGGCGATGCCATAGGTCGTCAGCGCCACATGCGCCCGCCGCATGAGCCACGCCGGGTTGCTGCGCAGCAGGTCTGACTCCTGCCGCGACAAGGCATAGGGATGCAGCGTGACCACACGCAGCTGCGGCGCAAAGCGCGCCAGCTCCTGCTGCCAGTTGTCCAGCAGCGAGGCCGGCGCCACAATCAGCGCCGCCCCCTGCCCCTCCCCCAAGCGCCCGAGGGCATGCAAATGCGCAAGCCAAGCGATGACCTGCAGGGTCTTCCCCAGCCCCATGTCATCTGCCAAGCACGCGCCGAATCCCGCCTCTGTCACATTCGCCAAAAAGCGCACGCCCTCCTTTTGATACGCGCGCAGCGTCTTCTCCAGGCCGGCAGGCAGCACCGGCGCCTCATTGCCGAAATGCAGATTACTGAGCGCAAGCGCCAGCTTGGCGCCGGCCACAAGCCGCAGGCCGTCCTCCGCCGGTGGCGGCAGCTGCGGCAGCGCCTCCGAGCGCTTGCCGAGCAAGTAACGCAGCCCCACCAGCAGCGGAATACCGGCATGCGCCATGCGTGTGGCCTGGCGCCAGCTCTCCAGCAGGCGCTGCAGGCGCTCACTATCCGGCCGCACCCACTCGCCGCGGAAGCGCACCAGCCCCTCGTCATTCTCCAGCAAGGCCTGCCACTCCTCTTCCGTGAGGCGGTGCTCCCCCAGCACAAGCCGAGGTGAAAAAAACAGCAGGGAATGGATATTCACCGAGGGGGCGGCATCCGGCTTGCTGCCCTGCCCCTGCATATCCACACACACCTCCAGCTGCACGCGCGGCGGCTGCGTCTTCCAGAGGTTGACCATGCGTGTCTCGATGCCCACAGCCTCCAGCACCGGGATGGCTTCGACAAAGGAAAGCGCCGCGCGCGCAGTCCAGGCGCAGGGCTTATACACCTCTTGCGATTGGATGATGCTGCGCAGGAATGCATTTTGCTCAGCCGCCGCGCGCAGCGGGCGCAGCAGCCCCAGCAGCGCCTCGCGGTCATTGGCCAGCGCTGCGGCAGCATGCCCCAGCGGCAGGTGGCGCGCCTTGCCATCCTGCCCCACCTTGTGCACAAATGTCGCCAAAAAAGCAAAGGGCGCCTCGTGGGCATTCTCACCGGCATTTTCCGCGAGGTGAAAGCAGATACTCCCCAGCTGCTGCCAGCCCTCACCCAAGCGGCAGAGCCACTCCTCAGCCGAACAGCTCTCCCGCGCGGCCAGCTCCGCCAGCGCCGGGCCGAGGCTAGCCCACCACTCCCCCAGCATCCCCGCGCTCAACTCCCCACCCGCCAGCGGCGGCATCCCCTCCAGCAGGCGCGCCAGATCTGCCCCCGGCAGCTGCAGCGCAGCCTCCGGCGCTTCACCGCGGCGCAGCCGGCGCAGGTAATCCGCCATCCGCTCCCGCGCGCGCTCCCGCAGCCACACCAGCGCTGCCGAGGCCCCCGCAGGCGCACCAAAGCGCAGCAGGTCCAGCATGCCGCGCCCCGCACTCACCGCAAAAGCGCGCTCCAGCCGCGGGTGCGCCCCACGCGGCAGAAGGCACAGCGAGCCATCTGCCCGCAGCTGGAGCCGGGCTTCGGCAGGAGGTGGAGGCATCGTGTCCATGGCGCGCCGGGGTTACAACTTGGGGATAGCCTGCAGAAGCTGCTGCGTGTAGGGCTGCTGCGGGTGCAGGAAGACCTGTGTGGCCTCGCCGCTCTCGACAATGCGGCCGCTGCGCATCACGGCGATGCGATCTGCCACATAATGCACCACCCCCAGATCATGGGAGATAAACAGCAGCGTGAGCCCCAGCTCGCGCGTGAGCTCGCGGAGGAGGTTCAGGATCTGGCTTTGGATGGAGACATCCAGCGCGCTCACCGGCTCATCTGCCAGCAAGAGCTTGGGCTGCGGTGCTATCGCGCGGGCGATGGCGATGCGCTGCCGCTGCCCGCCGGAGAACTCATGCGGGTATTTATGCATGTGCTCCGGGCTCAGCCCCACGCGCTCCATCAGCTCCGCCACAGCATCGTGCCGCGCGCGGCGGGGCAGCGGCGCGCGGCGAAGCAGCGCCTCCACCAGAGTCGAATAAATGCTGAAGCGCGGGTTGAGCGAAGCATAGGGATCCTGAAACACCATCTGAAAATCAGGCCGGCGGCGGCGCACCTCGCGCGCGGGCAGCAGGCTCAGATTCTCGCCATCCAGCCATATGCTGCCGGAGCTCAGCGGCTGCAGCTGCATGATGGCACGCGACAAGCTGCTCTTGCCGCAGCCGGACTCCCCCACCAGCCCCAGCGTCTCGCCTTTTTCGAGCGCCAGGCTCACACCATCCACCGCCTTCACCACGCCCCGAGCCGCCCCCCATGGCGTCTTCACGGGGTAATGCACACACACATCTCGCAACTCAAGGTAAGACACGCCGCTGAATGAGGGTTACCGGTGAAAAGGAGAAATCAGATCAAACACAGCGCAGGCCGCCCCGCCGCGCAGAGCAGCGGCTAATCCAGCGCATAGCGCGCTGCCGATGCCGCGAAAAAGACCGCCGTTTCCACGCGCAGAATGATGGGACCCAAACTCGTGGGCACAAAGCCGGCCGCCGCGCCCGCCTCATATTCTGCCGGGGAGAAATCACCCTCCGGCCCGACAAGCAGCACCACCTCCCGAGCGCCGGCAGCGCGCCCGCGCTCCAGCACCTCGCGCAGCGGCTGCGCCTGCGGCACAATGGCACACTGCACACGAAACACCGGCAAATCCGCACGCTGCAAAAAAGCGCCATAGGACTGCGGCTCCTCCAAAACAGGCAGGCGGCGCACCCCGCATTGCTTGCAGGCCTCCAGCACCGTGCGGCGCCACTTCTCAGCCTTGGCGCGCGCCTCCTGCTCCCCCAGGCGCACGATGGTGCGCTCCGTCAGCAGCGGGATGATGCGCTGCACCCCCAGCTCCACCGCCTTCTGCACCACCAGCTCCATGAGCGCCCCCTTGGGCACCGCCACAGCGAGGGTGATTCCGGCCGTGCGCGGCAGCATGGGCAGCTCCTCCAGCACCTCCATCTGCATGTGCGCACCGGTAGCATGCACCACCCGCGCGCGCACCGCCTGGCCGGCGCCATTGAACACCTCACACTCCTCACCCACGCGCAAGCGCACCACACGCAGCGCGTGGTGCGCCTCCTCACCCTCCACCAGCAGAGGACCGGGGCTGAGCTCCGGCTCGGGCAAATAGCAGCGATGCATAGCGAGAAGAAAACCGGGTTATTTCATGTATTTAGCCGCGCGCTTCAGGAACGCCGACACCTCAGGCTGGTTGGCCTCCTTGAGCGAGCCCAGGAAAGCCTCAAGCGCCTTTTTCTGCGAGCTGTCCAAACGCGCCGGCGTCTCCACCTGCACCTCCACCATGAGATCACCATGCGAGCCGCCCTTGAGCGCGGGCATCCCCTTGCCGCGCACGCGGAAGATCGTGCCGCTTGACGTGCCGGCCGGAATCTTGAGCTTCGTCGGCCCATCCAGCGTGGGCACCTCCAGCAGCCCGCCCTGCACCGCCAGCGCAAAGGGCACCGGCATCGCAAAACTCAGGTCCCTGCCCGAGCGCGTAAAAATATCATGCGGCAGCACCTCGATAAACACGTGCAGATCCCCCGTCTTGCCGCCGCGCAGCCCCGCATCCCCATTGCCGGAAGAGCGCAGCTGCGTCCCCGTATCCACACCGGCCGGTATATGCAGAGTAATCGTCACATCCTTGTGCACGCGGCCCTCGCCGTGGCACTTGGTGCAAGGGTTGGAAATCGTCTGCCCGGCGCCGCGGCACGTGGGGCAAGTACTCTGCTGCACAAAGAAGCCGCTCTGGTGCGTGACCACACCGCTGCCGTGGCACGTGGGGCACTCTTTATAGCCGCTTGTGCCGTCCTTCGAGCCGGTCGCATCGCAGGCATCGCAGGGCACGAGCCGCTCAATCTTCAGGCGCTTCTCACAGCCGCGCGCCGCCTCCTCGAGGGAGATATCCAGATCATAGCGCAGATCCGCCCCCGGCTGGCGCGGATCCGCCCGGCGGGCCCGCCCGCCAAAGCCGCCGAAACCACCCATCCCGCCGAACATCTGAGCAAAAATATCACGGGGATCCGTGAAGCCGCCAAAGCCCTCAAACCCGCCGCCACCGGCGCCTCCCATGCCACCGCGCTTGAAAGCATCATGCCCCATGCGGTCATAGGCAGCCCGTTTATCAGCATCGCTGAGCACCTCATACGCCTCGCCGATCTCCTTGAACTTCTCCTCGGCCTCCTTATTGTCCGGATTGCGATCCGGGTGGTACTTCATCGCCAGCTTGCGATACGCCTTCTTGATCGTCGACTCATCGGCATCTTTTGCCACGCCGAGCACCTCGTAATAATCCTTTGACATAGCAGGTAAAACGCGTTATTCGTGTCACACTATCCTTATGCCTCATCCGCGGCAGCAGGCGCAGCCACCACCACATTGACCGGGCGCAGCAGCTTGCCCTTGAGCATGTAGCCCGGGCGCAATACGCGCAGGATACTGCCCTCCGCCTGCTCGCTCGGCTCACTCATGATCGCCTCATGCAAATTGTGGTCAAACACCTGCCCCTGCTCGCAGGGGATTGTCTCCACCCCCTGAGCGGCCAGGAAATCCTGCATCTGTTTTTTGACCATATTCATGCCGATGTAGATCATCGAGCCTTTCTCCTGCTCCGCCATCTTCATCCCCATCTCGAAGTTATCGAGAATCGGCAGCAGCTCCTCCAGCAAGCCCCGCGTGGCATAGCGGGTGAACTCCTCGCGCTCCTTCACGCAGCGCTTGCGGTAGTTATCATACTCCGCCGCCGTGCGCAGCGCCCGCTCTCGCCACTGGGAGAGTTCATCTGTGGCCGCGCTGGCCTCAGCCGGGTCAGATTCATCCACAGCCTCACCATGCTCAGGCTGCGGAGGCGGGGGCGGTGCATCACAAGCATTCGGAGCATCCTGCTGCGGCATATCGTCTATTTGTTGTTCTTCCTCTTGCATGCCCTGCATTATAGCGCGCCGCGCGCGCCGCGTCAACTACGCCGTGTGGCATACAGAGCCGCAAATTCCCCCCGCACGCAGCATTTCCACCTATTTCCGAGCCCCCATTACAAAAAAATTTGCATCATCATCAAATTTTTGCTTGTCATTCCCCGCTCCTATTGGCTAGAATGGGGGAGGTAGAATCGACATGAAACATCTCTCCTTGCTCAGCAAATCAACTTTCGCATGCGGAATCCTCGCCGCCGTGGTGACTCTCGCCTCGTGCAGCTCCGGCTCGCTTTCCCCTCAAAAAGCGGCACAGCGCCTCGCCAACAGCCCGACCACTTCCGTTTTCAGCCATAACGACATGAACTCCCCCCGCCTGAGGGACTGCATCGAGGTAGGCCCCCTGCCGGAGCGTGCCGAGCGCGCCCTCGTCACCTGGCTGCACAATTCTACCGTGCAGGAGTTCTCCTACGTCTACCCCCAATACTACTTGGGCACCACCAACAGCAAGGGTGGCGGCGAGGTCATCTGGGCGCTCTGCTCCGATGGCCGGGGCAACCTGGTAGGCGTGCTTGCTCCTGCCAGCAAGCACACCCCCGCGTGGGATCTGCCCACCATCGGCGGCTACAAACTCTTTGTCTGCAACACATCCGAGCGTGAGGGCCTCAGCAACGCCATCATGGATTCCCTCGCAGACGCCGGCTATGACAAGGTGCGCATCGACACCCGCAAGGCCAACGGCGTGGTAGATAAGGACTACCTCCTCTCCAAACCTCTCAACCTCGAAGAGCAGCAGCGCCTCGAGCAGGAGCGCAATGCCCGCGCCAAGTCGCTCGAAGACGCCAAGAAAAAGGCCGCTGCAGATGCCGCCGCCAGCTTCGGCAAATCTTCCGTGGCAGAGGACGACTCCAAGAGCAGCGTCACCCCTGATGAGGAAGAAGAGGAGGACACCTCCTCGTCCGACACCTCTGATGACACCGAGGATGAGAGCAATGACGGCGACCTCGGCAGCTCTGACGACGACGAGGAATAACCCCCGCCTGCTGCACTCTCCGCGCAGCAGAAAAAAGCACGCCTTCCCGTCAAGGCGTGCTTTTTTTATCCCCTTCCCTCGCCGCGCCCTGCCACCCTGACCACGCCACCACACAGCCCGGCTCGGGCACAGCCCCCACCCCGCAGAGCACAAAAAAAGAAAAGAGCGCCTCCGATAAAGCGGCGCCCTGCCCACCACCAGCCGGCGCACCCGCCCGGCGGAACAGCAGAAAGAAGAGCCAAGCCCCACCCTGCGCCCGCCGGGCCGCGCAGCAAGCATCACTTCTTCTGCCGCTTCGGCTTCTTCCCCGGAGTCGGGCTCAGCCCGCCGGAATCACCCTCACCCTCAGACTTCGCCCCCTTTTTAGGAGTCTTCTTGCCAGAGGCAGCCGCATCATCAGCAGCCTCCTTGCGCGTGTAATAGCGCGCATAGTCAATCTCAAACACCACAGGATACTGCGAGGGATCATCCGCCTTCGGCGCCCAAGTCCCCGTGCCGCCAATCGCCGTGTTCATGATGATGTAGCAGGGCGACTGCAGCGGATTATCACCATTCGGATAAACCGCCTCACTCATCTTGATACGCCCCACCTCCTTATCATCAATCAGCACACGCATCATCTCATTATCCCACTCCAGCACATACGTGTGAAACTCCTTACTGTAATCCGGAATCACCGTCGAGCGCGTCACCTTGAACTCATTGCTACCGCCGTTTTCACCCCAGCGGAAAATACTGTACACACGATCCGGCTCACTCGAAATATGCTCCAAAATATCAATCTCCCCATTAGCCGGCCAGCGGTACTTATTCTCATGCATCGTCCAGATAGCAGGCCACACCCCCTTCGCCTTCGGAATGCGGGCGCGGAACTCCAGCCGCCCCGGAGGAGAAAAACTCATGATCCCCTTCGTCGTCACCGAGCCACTCGCATAGGGCTGCGTCTTCGTCGCCGCATCCCACGGAGCCACCCCACCCTTCTTGCCAAAGTTCGGATTCGGAGTCGGCGCCGCCTTAGAAATAAGCTGCAGCACCCCATCCTTCACCTTCACACAACTATCCACATAAGCCTGAGACGCCCCCTTATTGCGCACAATCCCCTCCTCGCACCGCCACATCTTCTTATCAAGGCGCGAGCCATTGAACTCATCATGCCACACCAGCGTCCAGCCACCCTCCAATTTGCGCGGCGCCTTGGCCGACTTCGGCAAAGGCTTAGTAGGATCCACCGCCGGCTTGGCAGCTCCCTCCGCCGCCCCTTCGGGCTCCGCCCAGGCAGAAGTCGCCAGCAGAGCCCCCAGAATACACAAACTCAATTTATATGATTTCATAGCAGTAAAACAGACACCAAACCGAGCAGCAGCAAGCGCCCACACGCCGCCGTCTCTCATCAGAGACACCCCGCCTACCCGTTTTGTTCAACTTTTATTCAACTAATAAAAAAGCGCCGGAGGAGAGCCACCTCCCCGCCCCGGCAGGGCAGAGAGGGAGGCACACCAGCCGGCGCCGCATCCGGCTCATCAGCGCGAGTAATTGCCCGGATCCTGAGTGATGGTCACATCATGCGGGTGACTCTCTTGCAGACCACCCGTCGTAATGCGGACGAAGCGAGCATGCTCCCGCAGCTCCTCCAGCGACTTAGCGCCCAAATAGCCCATGCCCGAGCGCAGGCCGCCCACGAGCTGGAAGATCACATCTGCCAGCATACCCTTGTACGGCACGCGGGCTTCCACACCCTCAGCCACCAGCTTACCGCTGGAGTTCTGGCCGTAGCGGTCGCCGGAGCCGGCACGCATCGCGCCCAGAGACCCCATGCCGCGGTACGTCTTGAAATTGCGGCCCTGGTAATGCACCACAGCCCCCGGGCTCTCCTCACAGCCGGCCAGCATACCACCCAGCATCACCAGATCCGCCCCGGCCGCCAGCGCCTTCACCGCATCACCGGAATAGCGAATCCCGCCATCGGCAATCACTGTCACCCCCGCTGGGCGCGCCACCTTGGCCACCTCCTGAATAGCAGTAAACTGCGGCATCCCCACACCGGAAATAATGCGAGTCGTGCAGATGGAGCCCGGCCCCACCCCCACCTTGACCGCATTCACACCGGCAGAGATCAGATCCCGCGCGCCATCCTGAGTCACCACATTGCCGGCCACCACCGGCTTGCCGAGCTCACGCAGCTTCTCCACCACATAGAGCACACGGCTGGTATGCCCCGTGGCGGCATCAATAAAGAGCGCATCCGCGCCCGCCTCCACCATCGCCTGCGCGCGATCCATAAACTCCGGCCCCGGCCCCACGGCTGCACCGCAGCGCAAGCGCCCGAACTCATCCTTTGTCGACTCCTGGAACGCCTCTCGCTTGCGAATATCCGTATCCGTAATCAAGCCGGCCAAGCAGCCCTTCTCATCCACGAGCGGCAACTTCTCGATGCGATTGCGGTAAAGAATCTTGCGCGCCTCCTCAGGTGTCGTATTCGGCCCGCCCGTAATCAGGCGCGCCAGCGGCGTCATCACATCCGCCACCGTCAGCGAATCCAAATCATGACCATCAAACACGCGCATATCGCGCCCGGTGATGATACCCTCAAGCAAATTCTCCGCATTCACCACAGGGAAGCCGGAGAAACCATGCTCCAGCATAATGCTCTTCACCTGGCTGAGGCGCATCTCACGCGTCACCGTGATCGGCCGCGTGATGACCGCATTCTCAAAACGCTTCACCTTAGCCACCATCGCCGCCTGATCCTCAATGCGGTTATTGCGGTGGATCACCCCCAAACCGCCCTCGCGGGCCATAGCAATCGCCATATCCACCTCTGTCACCGTATCCATGGGCGCAGACAAGATAGGCAAACGCAGGGGGAAGCGCTCACACAACTGAGATGAGGGGTCAGCCTCACCGGGGAGAATGCTGCTCAGGCAAGGCAGCAGCAGCACATCATCAAAAGTAAGTCCGAGTTGAATTTCTGCCATAGCCGAGT
>JAFLSS010000022.1 GCA_022510805.1 Akkermansiaceae bacterium | reverse complement strand
TTTTGGGTGACTCCGGTGTAGTGGTGCTGCCCGGTGGCGACGTCGCGTAGGATGTTGACGTGGTGGAAACAGGTGGTGGGTATGGGGGGAGGAGGTGGTTTTGGGGGGCGTTTACGAGAATTCAGGCGCTTTCGTAGACTGATGTTGTTCGAACACTTCTTTTCGCTATCCGAATATGACAAAGAAACACGCGGAGTGTTTCCTTCCTTCAAGTGTTTTACAAAATCATCTGATGTGGAACCGTTCATCGGATACAGAAAGGTTCCGCAGATTGCGATAAGCTGCATTCTGAATAAGCCCCTTCTATTATCAGAGGCGCGGCTGCTGCTGGGTGATGCAGTGGATGGCGCCACCCTCCAGCACGAGGAGGCGTGCGTCAAAGGGGATCACCTGTTTGCCCGGGAAGCACTCCCGCAGGATGCCGAGGGCGCGGTCGTCCTCTTTCTCTTGGCAGAAGACGGGGACAAGCACGCAGCCGTTGCAGATGAGGAAGTTGGCATAGCTGGCAGGGAGTTGCTCCAGCCGCCAGCCGTGCTGGATGACAGGCTGTGGCATGGGCAGGGGGATGACTTCGACGCGGTGCCCGGCGGGGGTGCGCAGGTCTTGCAGGCGCTCGTTGTTTTCTGCGAGGTTGCGGTAGTGTGGGGAGTGCGGATCCGGCTCGAAGATGGAGACGACGGCTTCTGCATGGACAAAGCGCACCATGTCGTCGATGTGGCCATCGGTATCATCGCCCTCGATTCCGGCGCCCAGCCAGAAGACACTGCGCGTGCCGAGCATGCGGTGCAGCTCGGCCTCGATATCGCTGCGTGTGGCGTTGGGGTTGCGGTTGGGGTTGAGCAGCACTGCCTCCGTTGTGAGCAGGAGCCCCTCGCCATTGCCCTCTATGGCGCCGCCCTCGAGAATGAGGCGGCTGCTGAGCCGGGGGAGCCCCAGGCTCTCCGCCATGTGGCGGGGGATGCTGTTGTCCTTGTCCCACGGGGCGAACTTGCCGCCCCAGGCGTTGAATTCCCAGTCTGCAATTTGCAGGCCGCCATCGCTGCGCCGGGTGAAGATGCCGCCGTGGTCCCGGCACCACACATCATCTGTGGGGTGGTTGTAGAGGCGGTAGCGGCAGCCCTGCAAAGCGGCGTGCAGAGCGGGGTGCAGAGCGGAGGCGGCGTTGATGCGCACTTCGGCAAAGGGGGAGATGGCGGCGACAAGCTGCGCATAGCAGGCCTGCAGGGTGTTGAGCCCGCCGCGCCAGAGATCCCCGCGGTGCGGCCAGGAGATCCAGACGGCTTCTTGGGGTTCCCATTCGGCAGGCCAGCGGAGTGAGTCGCCGCTGAGGGGGGGGAGGGTGCTCATGAGAGTGAGGTGGGTTCGTAGGGGGCTAGGAGGGTGGCATCGAGCGAGGGGAGGTGCTCAAAGTCCTCGAGGCTTTCGTGCTTTTTTTTGCTGAGGACGCCGGCGGTGATGAGGTAGTAGGTGGCTCGGCCGATATCCAGCGTGGTATGCAGTCCCCAATAGCGGACAATGGTGCGCGCCATGGGACCGTATTCGCGCAGGAGAATTTCGCAGAAGGTGATATAGAATTCTCTGGCGTTGAGGTTTTTATGCTGGTTGCCGGAGGGGGTGCCGGTGTTCTGCTCGGCATAGGCGGCAGGGTTGGCTGCGTAGTAGAGGTAGCGGTAGGCATCTTGGTGGTATTCTTGGTGAGCGGCCAAGATATCGCGCAACGCCTCATTGAAATCCATCTTCACGGGGGTATTTTAGCATAGTTCCCACCCCTCCCGCAACAGGAATTTTGTGCCGGGGCTCGGGAATCAGAATGCCATGCCCGCGCCCAGTTGGATCACGGGGTAGGTGTGCAGCCTTTCTGCAAAGCGGAAAAACTCCCGGCTTTCACTCTGCAGGGAGTCGCGGAGGAGTGCGGTGTTGAATGGCCTCCACGCCGAGGCCGGGGTGCCGATGGGTTTTTGCTCGATATTGGAGCTGGCGTTGACGCGGAGCTTGCCTTGGTTCATGAGGTTGATGCCGAGGTCGAGGCTCAGGCTCACGCCGCTTGTTGTGCGCCAGTCCCAGCCGATGCCGAGGTAGGGCTGAAGGCGGTTCCAGCTGTAGCTTCCGCTCACCCAGCCGGGGCTGTTGACGGCGCGGTAGTCGCTCCCGCCCAGGGTGTAGATGCGTTTGGGTTGGAGGAGGTTGCTCTTGGCGGTGAGTGTGGTGGGGGCGTAGTTGAGGCCTGTGCTGATGCGGAATTTTCGGCCCCAGGGGTGTGTGTCGAGCAGGAGTCCCGTGCTTGAGGCCTCCAGCTTGCTGTGCACGGTGATGTTGCGCCAGTTGTCCGTGCGCTCGTAATCGAGCCACGCGCCACGCAGACGCAGCTTATAATAGCGGCTGAAGGTGTAGCCGAGGTCGAGCCCCACGCCTTGGGTGCCGATGCTGGCGCGGGTAAAAAAGCCTCTCGCCGCTGCGGGCTGCTCTGCGGCGGCTGCAAGTCCTGATGCGAGGGGCAGCAGCAGCAGTACCGTGGCTAGGCTTGGGAGGCGTGGCATGAGGGGGGGGAAAAAGGCGTGTGAATGGTGCCGCGCCCGTGGGGCCGGGGCGCATTGTTTACAGGTGGCGCCCGAAGACCTCGGAGTGCCGGCCGCTGGACTCCAGCGCTTGGCGCCGTGCTTCCGGGAGCACAGAGCGCGGCAGGGAGGCGTATTTGAGGCGGTGGCGGAAGTAGTCTACCGCGCTTTGCGAGATGGCGAAAATCCAGCTGAAGCCCTGTTTTTTTGCTCTTTCTTCAACAAAGTGGCACATGGCGCGCCCGTAGCCATGCCCCTCATAGTTTTTCTTGATGAAGAGGCAGCCGAGCTCTGCGCAGGAGTTTTCCGGGTAGGGGTAGAGAGCCACGCAGCCGACGATGGTGTCATCCAGCGTGTAGACGTAGTAGCTGTGGATGTTGTCGCGGATGCTTTCGTAGGTGCGCTGCACGAGTTTGGAATCCACCACGCAGCGGGCGATCATGGAGAGCAGCTCCGGGATGTCGTCCTCCTGCAGCGGGCGGATATCGCGGTAGGAGTCGGAGTGCACCATGGTGCCCACACCCTCTTCCGAGAAGAGCTCATCCAGCAGGACTCCGCGTTTCATGCCGTTGAGCAGGTGCACGCGCTGTATCCCGCGGCGGCACACCTCTGCTGCGGCGCGGAGTTGCTCCGGGTGGGTGCAGTCCGTGCAGGCGGCTACCTCACTCTCCGGGATGGCAAAGATGGGCTGCCCCTCGCGGCAGGGGACTTGCCCCACTTGGAGGCAGATGTATTTGTCCGCGTTGAGGGCGGAGGCCAGCTGCACGCTGCCTTCATCAAAGCGGCCTGTGGCCCCGGAGGCGACGATGGCGACTTGCCGCCGCTCGGTGATTTCGCGGATGCGGCAGATGGCGGCCTCACCGGCGCTCAGGGGGAGCTCTGCCTCGGCGGCGTGCATCTCACAGGTGGCGGCGCGGAGGCTCAGCTGCGCGGCGGTGTTCCCCTCTGCCACCAGGACGAGGCGCACGCCGATCTCATGCAGCGCGTCGGCATCCAGCAGGGTATCTACCAGTTCGTCCGCGTGCAGGAGCTCGGCGTCGATGTGTACCACAAAGAGCCGCCCTCGGAAATAGGGCACATATTCCAGTACTGAGCGTATGTTGACTGCCATACCGGGAGTCGGGAAGGGGCGGAAAACGCGTGTCGTGCGGCGCGTGGCGGGGGGCGGGGGTCAGATCGTCGGCTCAGAGTCCTCAGGCGCATACACCGGGAGAGAAGAATCCTCTGCCGCGCCGCCGGCGAGGGCTGTCTCCGGGGTCACCGCTGTCTCGGGCTTGATGTGCACGAGACGCTTGCGCCGGGAGGGCAGGCTGACCTTCTTTTCGCGGATGATGACACCCTCCGGCAGAGCTCCGCTTTCGGCGATCTCCTCCGGCTCGCCCTCCGAAGAGAGGGACTCCGGGGCGTCGTCCTGCGGGCGGAGCATGCGTGTGCGCTGCAGCTGCTCGCGCAGGGCGCTCAGCAGGTCACCATTGGCCAGCAGTTCCTCCACCTGGGCGTCATCACTCTGTGCGGACAGCCCGGGCAGAGAGGCCAGGAAATCCTCAAAGGCGCTGAGGTTGGTGGTGCTGCGGAACAGGCGGGTGACCATCTCATGCTGGATGTTCTGCATCAGTGTCTCAAAGAGCTCGTAGGCCTCACGCTTGTACTCGACCAGCGGGTCGCGCTGCCCCTGGGCGCGCAGGCGCACACCCTCGCGCAGGGCGTCCATGTCGGTGATGTGGCGCTGCCACAGTTTGTCGATGGACTGCAGCATGAGAGAGCGCTCCATCTGGTCCACATAATCCGGGCGCTCCCCGGACACTTTTTTGTCATACATCTCGCGCACATGATCCGTGATGCGCTGAGCTGCTTCTGCCGGGCTCAAGCCCTCCAGGGCGGCGTTCTCCGCGCTCCACCCGGTGGGGAAGGTGGAGTTCACCCAGTGCAGCAGGTCATCTGCGCGCACGGTGCCTTCCGCTTCATCTGCCGTGTAGTGGTCGCACTTGAAGTTCACGACCTCGCTGAGGCACTCGTAGATCATTTCGCGCGGGTCTTCGCAGAGCAGGGCGTCATTGCGCATGGCGTAGACGATGGTGCGCTGCTGGTTCATGACATCATCATAGTCCAGCACGTGCTTGCGCCAGATGTAGTTGCGCTGTTCCACGCGCTTCTGCGCGCCCTCGATGACCTTGTTCATGAGGCGGTTTTCCACAGCCTCACCCTCCGCCATGCCGAAGCGATCCATAATTTTGGTCATGCGCTCACTGCCGCCGAAATTGCGCATCAGGTCATCCTCAAACGAGAGGAAGAACTGCGAGGCGCCGGGGTCTCCCTGGCGGGAGCAGCGCCCGCGCAGCTGGCGGTCGATGCGGCGCGATTCGTAGCGCTCTGTGCCCAGCACGAAAAGCCCACCCAGGTCTGCCACGCCCTCACCCAGCTTGATGTCCGTGCCGCGGCCGGCCATGTTGGTGGACACGGTGACGGCGCCGCGCTGGCCGGCCTGCGCGACGATTTCTGCCTCGCGCTGGTGGTTTTTTGCATTGAGGACCTCATGCGGGATTTTGACGAGCTTGAGCATGCGCGACAAGGTCTCTGAGGCGTCCACACTGGCCGTGCCCACAAGCACGGGCTGCCCTTTTCGGTGCAGCTCCACGATCTTGGAAACCACGGCGTTGAACTTCTCGCGGCGGCTCTTGAAGATGAGGTCATTGAAGTCCTCGCGGATGCAGGGCTTGTTGGTCGGGATGGGGAGGACATCCAGCTTGTAGATGTCGTGGAACTCTGCGGCCTCTGTCTCAGCGGTGCCGGTCATGCCGGCGAGCCGGGCGTAGAGGCGGAAGTAGTTTTGGATGGTGATGGTGGCATAGGTCATGTTCTCTGCCTCCACTTCCACATTCTCCTTGGCCTCCACGGCTTGGTGCAGGCCCTCGCTCCAGCGGCGGCCGGGCATTTCACGGCCGGTGTTCTGGTCGATGATGACGATCTTGCCGTCCTTCACCACGTATTCCTTGTCCTTCTCGTAGATGGTGTAGGCCTTGAGCAGCTGGCTTGTGGTGTGCAGGCGGAGGCCGGTCTCCTCCAGCTGCTTCATGAGGGCGTTCTTGCGCTCCTCGCGCTCGCGCTCAGAGAGGCGCGGGTCTTCATCCAGGGTGACAAATTCGGAGCCGATGTCGGGCAGCACAAAGTCCTCCGGGCGGTCGGGGCTGATCTCTTGGCGCCCCATTTCCATGAGGTCGGCATCGTGCGTTTTTTCATCGACGCAGAAATAGAGTTCCTCCTTGAGGCGGAAGAGCTCCTGCTTGCGCGGGTCTTGGAGGAGGAAAAGCTCATATTTCTCAAGCATGCGGCGGTATTCCGGGTCCTGCTGAGAGCGCATGAACGCGCGGTTGCGCGGCATGCCGAGCTTCACTTTGTAGAGGCAGCGGCCGGCGCGCTCCGTATCTCCTTCTTTGGCGAGCTCGAGCGCCTCGGACATGAGGCGGTTGCAGAGCTCGATCTGCTTGCGCACAATGTTTTCGATGAGCGGCTTGAGTTTGTCGTACTGCTGCTCAGTCTCCACGACTGCCGGGCCGGAGATGATGAGCGGCGTGCGCGCTTCGTCGATGAGGATGGAGTCCACCTCATCGATGATGGCAAAGTAGTGCCCGCGCTGCACCTGCGCCTCTTTGGTGGAGGCCATGCCGTTGTCTCTCAGGTAGTCAAAGCCGAACTCGGCATTGGTGCCGTAGGTGATGTCACATGCATACTGGCGGCGGCGCAGGTCATTGGGCATCATGCTCTGGATGCAGCCGACACTGAGACCCAGGTGGCTGAACAGCGCGCCCATCCACATGGAGTCACGGCGGGCGAGGTAGTCATTGACGGTGACGACGTGGACCCCGAGGCCGGTGAGGGCGTTCAGGTAGACGGGCAGGGTGGCGACGAGGGTTTTGCCCTCGCCCGTGGCCATCTCTGCGATGAAGCCGCGGTGCAGCGCGATGCCGCCCAGCAGCTGCACATCAAAGTGAACCATGTTCCACGCCACCGGTGTGCCGCACACATCAATCTCCTGCCCGCAGAGCTGGGAGGCGCCCAGCTTGACGGCGGCAAATGCCTCCGGCAGGATTTGCTCCAGATAGCGCGAGCGCAGTTTGGCGAACTTGGGCTCAATCTCCGCAAAGGCCTTTTTGCCTTCTTCTATGGATTCCGGAGTCGGGCTGATGGTGGGCAGCTTGGGGAAGAGCTCATCTAGCGCGCGGAAGCGTGTGTTGAGGGTGTTGGCATAGGACTCCAGCGTCTCCGCATCTGCCGCCAGGATGACACCGCGCGGCGGCAGATCCAGGGGGGTGAAGCGGTGCAGGTAGGTCTGCCACTCACGCGTTTTGCTTACGAGAAATTCCTGATCCTTACCACGCCACGACGACTCGATTTCGAGGATGCGCTTGACTACCGGGCGAAGCTTACGCACTTCACGCTGGTTTTTTGAGCCTACTATCTTGTTGAGAATCCACTTAATCATAAGCTTTTATGTATATAAAAATCTACCCCTGAAAAACACGCTTCACACGCGCCGAGCATCCTACCACACATTGCCCTCATTGGCAAGGCGAAATTGCACCCGCCCACGCACGCGGGCTCACTTCAGCAGGTGCCTCCCGCCCAGGCAATAGTGGACGCCGCTCCACAGGGTGAGCACCAGGCTGCTCCACAGGAAAAGCCCCCGGCACCACTCCCCGCCCTCTCCCACGGAGAGAAAGCGCAGCGGCTGCGGCAGGTTGGCTCCATATGCCAGGTATACCATGCACGCGATGCAGAACCCGAGCTGCATGCCTGTTTTCCATTTGCCCATCCTGTCTGCCGCCATGGCTTGTCCCTGCAGGGCGGCCAGTTGCCGCAGCCCGGTGACCAGGAATTCGCGGAAGATGATGATGATGGTGATCCAGAAGGGGCAGAGCCCTACGGTGGACAGGTAGACAAATGCGGCGCAGACGAGGATTTTGTCCGCCAGCGGGTCAAGCAGTTTCCCCAGGTTGGTGACGAGGCCGTATTTGCGCGCAAAGTGGCCATCAAAAAAGTCACTGACAGCGCCTATGATGAACGCCCACAGGGCCACACATGCTGCTGCCGAGAGGGGGCAAAACCAGCAGCCCGGCGTGAGCTGCTCGATGCCTTGGGCGCTCTCCGGCCCACCGGCAGCCAGCGCTGCGGTGAAGATGGCGACCATGAGCAGCCGCACGAGGGTGATGCTGTTGGGGAGGTTGAGCATGGCGGGGCGTGTTTTGCTTTTTATAGACGCTGCTTTTGTGCTTGGCAAGTACAAAAGGCGCTTATCGCCGAGAAATCATGTCATTTGAGACGGGTGATTTCCAGGTGGCGCACCATGCATTGGTTGATGCCGCCGTTTGTATTGGTGCATGCGGGGGTGTAGCACAGGGCGAAGCTGTGGGTGCCGCGCTCCAGCTGCACTTCTACTGAGGCGGTGTAGGTGTAGTCCTCCCAGCGGCCGGCCTCGGTGTTGTGCGGCAGCACCACGAGCCCTGCCGGCGCGCCGTCTATCTCCAGCTCGCGCAGCGCGCAGGTGTCGCCGTCGCGCAGGGAGGCCGTGGCGTTGCTGTAGAGCACGCGGAGGCGGTAGCGGCCATCGCGCAGGTAGGCTTCACCATACTCCAGGCGCGCGGTGCAGGGGCGCGTGTCGAGCCACGCTTGGTTGTTCTCGACACTGTACTCGGCGTGTTCGCCGATGCGCAGCGGGGGGAGCTCCAGGCGCAGGGTGTTGCTGTAGTCCGGGTAGGGTGAGTTGGGGGAGGATTGCATGTGCTCGTTGATGGCGCGCACCTGGTATTCGCGGTAGCCCGGGCGTCTTTTGAGGGCGGCGTCGTATCCCAGGGAGCGGGTGGTGCCGAGGGAGGTGCCGTTGGCAAGGATGCGGTATTCCTTGGCGCGGGGGGTGCGCAGCCAGTAGAGCTGCTGGTCGTCGGGGTCATCCCACCTCGGGGGCTCGAGCCCTTCGCGCACGCGCTCAAAGGAATACGGCAGCTCGTCCGCCGGGTCGCTGGGCTGCAGCTGCAGCTCCACCATGAGGTGACCCTCTGTATCCAGCGGGATGATGGGGGTGCTCGCTTTGCCGTTGATCATCACGGAGCAGATCTCGCAGCCGTAGCCGTTGAGGTGGATATCGAGCACCATGTTGCGGATTTTCAGGCCGATAAACCAGTGGCTTCCGCCGAAGCTCTTGGGGATGCAGGGGTTGAAGACGAGGTTGTCATGCTCGTAGCTGATGCCCAATAGTCCGTGGTAGAAGACGCCCAGCATGCCCGCCACGCTCCAGAGCTGGCGGTCGGAGTTTTGGATGGTGTCTGTGGCGCGGCCGGTGGTGGCGTGGTAGTTTTCTTTGTTGGTGCCGAAGATGAGTGCTGCGCGCAGCAGGCTGGTCAAGCTGAACTCGACTCCCTGCATGTCGCGCTGCTCGGCGTGTGCCAGCAGGATATACGCCTCCACGAAGGGCCAGATGGAGCGGTTGTGGTAGGCGCCGGGGTTTTCAGCGATAAAGGGGGTGAACACCGGGGTGCCGTAGCGAGTGCGCGGCAGGAAGCGCAGCGCCAGCCCGCCGTTCTCTTGGCCCAATCCCGCCAGTACGAGCAGGGCGGTGGCCAGGGCATCGGCGCGCATTTCGAAGCAGCCGTTGGGCAGGCGCATCATGTTGTAGCGCCGCTTGGTCGCATACCAGAAGTTCTTTTCGATGGCCTCGCCGAGCTCGGCGGCCTTTTGTTTCCATGCCTCGGCGGCCTCTGCTTCGCCCATGGCGGTGAGCATGTGCGCGAGAATGCGCCGCGCGGTGTAGTGCAGTACATTGGTGCTCAGAGCATAGGAGGAGCCGATGTCGGCGGGAGTCATCCACGCCGGGTAGCTTTGCTCCCGCCAGTCCAGGAAGGAGGTTTCACCCGGCACGAGCGGGTCAGGGCGCAGCGCAGCTTCATCTTGCTCCAGCGTGTTGCGCAGCGCCTCCGCGCTGAAGCGCAGCCACTCCGCATCCCCGCTGGACAGGTAGTAGGCCCAGGCGCCCATGGCCCACGCCACGCGGTCGGTGGACACCGGCCAGCCGCCGCCGGTTCCCGTGTCCTGCAGGATCCGCCCATCGCGCACACGCGCTGCAAGACTGCGGCGCGTGGCTTCCGGGGCCGCCAGATTGGTGCCCAGCGCCGCAGCGTAGGCGATGTCGCGCGTCCACACATTGTGCCAGTTGGCGCCGGCCATCAGCAGCCCTTCGTCAGATATATTTTGCTGCAGCTCGTGGAGCGCCATGTTGTAGGCCGCATTCAGCACGGCATAATCACCGCGGTAGCCCGGGCTGCCTGCCGGCGGCGCGGGGATGTGCACGTGGCGCGTTTCTCCCTTTTCGGTGATTTGCAGGCAATCGGGCGAGACCAGCTCGGCGCTGGTTTCTTTTTCATATATGCCCTGTGCAGAGACGCGGAAGGCGCTGCTTGTGTAGATGTATTTTTTAGTTCGGGGGCTCATATGCTGACAATGGATGGGATGGAGAGAGTTGGGAAGAGGGGGAGGATAGGGGGGTTAGAGAATGGCGCCCGGGGTGTAGCCTACTGCGGCAGGGAAGCGCTCTGTCAGATCCTGCACCTGCGCCGCAAAGGCTGCCACTTGTTGCGCCGCCATGCCGGTGTCGCCGGCGTTGGCATTGTAAACGGCTTCGATTTCCTGCTGCGTGAGGCCGAGGCGGGAATCTGCCGCCAGGCGCGCCAGCAAATCATTCTGCGAGATGCGGCCGCTGCGCAGATCATCCGACACTGCCACGGCATGCTCCTTGATCACCTCGTGCGCGGACTCGCGCCCCACGCCGCGCTTCACCGCCGCCATCATGATCGTGGTCGTCATCAGGAACGGCAGATAGCGGTTCAGCTCTGTCTGCACCACCGGCCGGTACACCTGAATCTGGTCGAGCACGGTGAGGTAAGTCTCAAACAACCCATCGGCCGCCATGAAAGCATCCGGTAGCACACAGCGCCGCACCACCGAGCATGACACATCACCCTCGTTCCATTGGTCGCCGATGATGCCGCCGATCATCGCGAGGTGGCCCTTGAGGATGGCGTGGAAGCCATTGATGCGCTCACAGGAGCGGGGGTTCATCTTGTGCGGCATCGCGCTGGATCCCGTCTGCCCCTTGGCAAAGCCCTCAGTGCAGAGCTCATGCCCCACCATGAGGCGCCATGTCTTGCAGAAGCTGCTGGGGCCGCTGGAGAGTCCCACCAGGCCGGAGATGATTTCAAAATCCAGAGAGCGCGGGTACACCTGACCCACGTTCACCCACTTATTCGGAATACCCAAGTGCGAGCAGATGCGGGTTTCAAGCTCCTGCACCACATCCGCATTTTTGCCGAAGAGTGAGAGCTGGTCGAGCTGCGTGCCCACCGCGCCTTTGATCCCGCGCACGCGGTAGCGCTCCATCATGCTCAGCCACGCGTGCACCCAGTGCACCAATTCCTCGCCGAACATCGCCACGCGCTTGCCGATGGTGCTGGCCTGTGCCGCCACATTGTGCGTGCGCGCGGCAAACACCTGCTCCTTCCACTCGTCTGCGCGGCTGCTCATGCGGGCAAGCGCCGCCACTGCCTTGTCGCGGATGAGCTGCATGGAGCGCCATATCTGCAGCTGCTCCACATTCTCCGTCAGGTCGCGGCTCGTCATTCCCTTGTGGATATGCTGGTGGCCGGCCAAGTCACAAAACTCTTCGATGCGGGCTTTCACATCATGGCGGGTGATCCGCTCGCGCTCATCAATGGAAGCCAGATTCACCTCTCCCTTCACTCGCTCATATGCCTCGATCGCCTCCTGCGGTATATCCAAGCCCAAGTCGCGCTGCGCTTTCATCACCGCAATCCAGAACTCGCGCTCGAGCACGATGCGCCCCTCGGCTGACCAGATTTGCTTCATTGCGGGTGAGGCATAGCGCCCTGCGAGTACATTCGGAATAGCTTGAGTTGTCATAAGGCAGGTATGAGGCTGGAAAGATGAACCCCCAGCGTATCACATTTCTTCCTTGTTGACAAGCTTAATCTCCTCCGCTCCCGCTTGCTTTTGCTCCGGCGTTGTTCTCTTTTTCCGTTTTATTTTGATTTCTTTGTTTATTGTAAAACTATTGAGAAAGACGGGTGATTCTTTTATTGATAAAGTGAATGTTTGTGTATCATCAAACTTGCTTTTCGGGGCAGAATTTGGTATTCTATGGCTGGCTCTGAATGGGCCGGGGGGCTTTCTTTTTTTCTTTCCCCGGTTAGATAGGTTATGGCTCACGACCTCAACCGGGCAGGGGGGTAGGGGGCGCAAGTCTCCTGCCTTTTCTGTGTGGAGATGGGGGCTGCGTCATCAGGGCTGCTGATCGAGCCAAATAACGGGCTGCGGCGCCATGCCTTCCGGCATCCTGATCATCAGCTGCTGCCGCTGCTCATCCTTTTCCAGCGTCATCCGGCGGAGCGCCTCTGCCTCCCCGCGCTCGCACAGGGGAATCACTCTGTCGCCACCCTCTATCCCGAACACCCTCATACTCAGGCAGCCCTCTTTCGGCACCCGCAGCTCCAGCGGGATCTGCACCCCCTCATCACCGCGCAGCAGCAGCATGAAAGCCCCTGAGTCGGCGTGTTGTTTGATCTCATCCAGCAGGCACTCCCCCAGGCGGAAAGGGTATGTGGTGAGGGGCTTTTCCACCAGCGGCATCCCCCATGGATCCGCCGCGCTCCATGTGGCTTTGGGCAGACGGATGAGCTCTGTCCACCCGATGCTCATATCCCGGACAAACACGACTTTGCAGCTCGGCAGATCCACGATGCGTACCGTCTCCGGGCTGATCGGCAGGAGCTCATCGGTCTCCGGCGACTCGCACTGCCAGCGGACGCCGCCCCATTCATAAGAAAAAACATAGCGGTGCCCATAGGCCCACGCGGACATCTCCCCCATGGTCGCGCGTATCACGTCCACCGGCAATGTCACGATCGGCAGGAACGGCACCCCATATCGGGCGGAGATGCTGACTCCATCTATGACGCAGCTGCGGTTGTCTTTCCACTCATTGTACAAGTATAACCCGCCGTGGAGGGCAATGACCGCAAGGAGCGCCTGTATGATGAGCCGGTTCCTCTTGAAAAAGGCCAGGAACATGGGGGGATTATGGTATCCGCTTACTCTTCGTCATCCTCGATTTCCACATCCTCAGCGTACCGGGCATTCTTGTTGATATCGAACACCAGGCAGGATTGGCTGCCTTTGCTCTGCACATGAAGCTTGCCGTTTCGGAGCTCGGGATCCGTGAAATCCGAGCGGTTGCTGTAGAAGCTGACGCCCAGCTTTTGGAAATGTTCTGCATCCACCAGGCGGTAGCACTCCGCTCTGTAGAGAAACCGCCCGAGCGCATCCGCAAAAACGCAAATCACATGCGCATCCTCCTGCAGCAGATAAGCCAGCATAGGAGGCGCCTCCTGCTCCCTCTTCAGCGCCTCATCAATAAGGCGCCGATAAGCCGGGTACTTTTGGTAGTCCTCCGGGCAGTAGCGCCCCGTCACCGCAGATTGCGGGCTGAGCTTAACACCCCGGCTCTCAGCGGCCGGCTGCTCCACTTTGTACGTTTCCCCGTCGATCCATATGACGATTTCATCCTGTATGCACTCGAGGCTGCTGATGGAGCGGGCATATTGCACATCCGCCTCGAGCCCCGGCACCCAATCCGCCACCTTCAACTTCTGCGTCTTGACAACCTTATCTCCCTTGCGGAACGTCACCGTCACATAAGACCCATCATCCCGTTTTGTGTCGATAGTTGCCTTCACCGTCAGATTCTTTTCCGGGAGAGAGAGCTCTGCCTCATGGCGGATACGGCGAGCATCCACCCTGGCGTACAAGGGGCAAACTGAGATCAAAACTCCTAATGTCAAAATGAAAAGGCTTTTCATACTGTATGCTTTTTATTGTGTTGCAGAGGACTGTATCATGTCTTGTGACGAGCAAAGGTATGACGCCGCTCTACCTGATTCTGTTCAAAAAAACTCTGTCCTTTTTTCGATGGGGCGAAAGGCTCAAATGCTTGAGCCCCCGATAAGGCGGCTGGTTATTTCTCGACTCAGGTATTCGCCACCGGAGTGCATCAGAAGCCACTGAAAAAAAGCAGCTCCGCCGCAAGGGGAGGAGCTGCTGATGAAAAGGAGACGTCGAGAGAGAAGTCAGCTTTGGGCTTGGGGCTCGACACCGTAGTCAGACGGCTTCCTGAGGAAGCGCAGGCGGTACTCCTCAAGCACTTCCTTGGGCGGTCTTTTGGCGCATTCTGCCAGTACCTCGTCTCGGAGGGCAAGCGCGGCAAGGCGTGTAGCTTCCTCGCCTCCGTAGACGCGGTCGGGGAGGTAACGAGTGAACATGGTGCCTTGGCGGCTGATGCAGACCCGCCATCCTTGAAACGACGTTCTGTCGCGTGTATAACGAGTCAGATTCTTATCTGTATGACGATTTTTATGAGCGCGTCTGGGCATGGTGTTAAAAATGGTAGTATTTACATATATCCAGTCAGCCCTATCACTCTCTAGGAGACTGTAACGGATTTACTTATACCCTAAGGAACGAAAGAATGCAACAAAAAAATTCGCGTATTACAAATTTGAACTCTTGTATGACATTATAATTAATCTATTCAGCGGTTTTTTGTTTTCTTTGAAAAGGGGGGTAAAATGGGGCAAAATGAGGGTGTGAGAAAGGGAAAAACAGGCAGTCAGTAGTGGAAGTGTGGTGTGGGGAAAAGAGGTGTGGGAGATAAGGGGAAGCATGGGGTAGAGCGGAGATCCAGAGAGGGGGCGCAAAAAACAAAATAATCACAAAATTTGCTTGGCATAAATGATAGGGAGTGATATTCTGATGGTATGCAGCCAGAGGATAAGCAGTCCATAGAGAGAATACCATGCTTCCGGTGCCCGATGGAGTTATTGGAGTGTGTTGACCAGCTCGCCAAGGTGGAGAAGGTGTCGCGCAGTGCCTTGATTATGCAGGCTTTGGAAAGGCTCAACCGCGATGTTGCTCGGCGGAAGGGGCGGGTGGTGCCTCCGTATAAGGATGTGGAGATACGGCTGCCGCACCTGCCGGTTGGGGAGTTCAAGGAGGAGGAAATCCCGGTGGATATCATCAGCGAGATTGAGGATCGGCTGAAGCAGGTGCGCCGCCAGAATGTCGCGCGTGCCAGGCGCATGCGCAAAGAGCAGAGCGAGGCGGAGAAATAAGCCCTGAGCGCCCGTGCTGCGTGAGGCCGGTGCGTGGGGCGGCGGTTTGCGCCGGTGAAGCTGCTGTGTGCGGCTGGGATCACCA
The DNA here is from genome assembly GCA_022510805.1 of Akkermansiaceae bacterium. Classification (GTDB taxonomy): domain Bacteria; phylum Verrucomicrobiota; class Verrucomicrobiia; order Verrucomicrobiales; family Akkermansiaceae; genus Akkermansia. The sequence continues at coordinate 15,645 of JAFLSS010000022.1, read as the reverse complement.
TGGGGGAGGGGAGGCGGATCAGGCGTCCGGAGCGGTGGGTGATTGGCGCTTGGGGGTGTCCGGCGCAAGGTTGGGGAGGGGATCTTCGGCGGCTTCGAGGGTGTCTTCCTCAGGCATGAAGAACCAGCCGGGAAAATCATCTGTAGCGATGGATGAGAGATCCGGCAGGGCGCCGTCGGTGGCGGGGGTGCCTTTGGCCTGAGCGCAGGTGCGCTGCGTGTATTCGAGGAGGTTTTCGGTGGCGAAGATAATGATCTGCGTGACGTCCATTAAATTCCTGCGGCTGATTTCCTTGAGGTCTGCCGCGAGCTGCGGATCGCAGCGAATTTGCATCATCACGCGCGCACCATCCGGTACATCTTCTATCTTGCGTCGAATCCCTCTGGGCATGCAACTCTTCTACACCAAAAGCCGACGAAACGCAAGGCTAAACTGCGCGTTCTGAATAAAAAAGGCACCCGGCGAAGCATGGAGAAACAGGTGGCACTATCACCTTGCCTTATGTGGCCGGATCACCGAGAATGGCGGGGTATGGAATACGTAGTACCCCTGGGCATTTTAGTCGCATTTATGGCATGGATCGTGGCGGTGTTCACGCGGCTGCACCACCTGCACCACGTGGCGGCGGAGGCGTGGGTGCGCTGGAGCCGCGCCACGCGCTACCGCAATGAGTGCTTGGCAGAGTTCACGGCGCAGTTCTCCGGGCATTTGCCGCGGGAGGATATGCGCTCGCGCAATCTTCGCCGGCTCACAGATGACTCGAGCCGCGCGCTTGATACGCACCCGGAGCTGCCGGAGCGTGAGGATATACGCATCCTGAACCGGGCGGAGAAGAGCCTGCGGCGCGTGGTGGTGAGCGCGGTGCAGGCCATGGAGAATTCGGCGCCGATGCGGGGGGATGCTCTGCTCAATGAGCTGAGTAGCCGGGTGTCGCTTTCGCTGTTTGAGCAAGATGAGTTCACGCGCACGTTCAACCGCAGTGTGGGGCACTACAACTCGGCGCTGGAGGCGCCCGGAGCGCGCTTGGTTGCCGGGATGTTCGGCTATGTGCCGCTGGAGGAAATGCGCTGAGCCCGCCCCCCGGCTGCGGGCTGAGATGGGGGTGCCGGAGGGGGAGGTGATGAATATTTATTATTTAACGAAAAGTGATTACTATCTGAATGCTATATAAATAAAATACGCTGTAGTACGATAAAATTTGATAAGATGCTTGCATTCAAATAAAAATGTGCTACAATGTGGCTTGACGTCTGAACGAAGGAATATAGATGGGTGATCACGAGACCAGCGAATGGGCCGCGCTGTGTTGCGCAGTATGCGGGCCGCTCTCCATGCAGGAGATCAAGGCATTTTTCCCGGCAGTATATGAGCAGCGGGAGGATAAGCGGGAGGCGGCGATGGTGTATGCGAGTCCGCAGCCGGATTTCCCGCGGCTGAAGCGGATGTATCGCGGGTCGGTGGTGCTGCGCAAGCTGAGTGCGGCGGTGATGGCTTACCGGCTCAGCCGCGTGGATGCGTATAGCCACCAGCGGGGGAGTGCGCGGGCGATTGCCGGGGCGCGGTATGCCCTGCTGCGGGAGGAGGCGGGGGAGTTCATGCGGTATTACCTGCTGCAGAATTCCGGGGTGTCGCTGGGGCCCGGGAGCCGGATTCCGCAGGAGACGGAAAGATTTTGGAATGCGGTGCTGGGTGAGGCCTGGGTGGGGGCGGAGAATGTGCCCTCCGGCCGGGCGCGGCGGGAGATCATGGCGCTGAGTGTGCGGCGCTATGCTTTGCAGGCGCTGCCGGCGGGGTTCTGCGAGCCGGAGGCGCGCGAGCTGCCGTATTCAGCGGCGCTGGGGTGGGGGATGCTGCGCGGCAGCGGTGCGCAGGCGCCTCTGCCGGAGCTGGAGCCGGCGGCCTCCAAGGATATGATCGTGCTGCAGGAGGCGTGCGCGTGCATGTGGGCCGGCAAGTGGGATGCCGCCTATCGGGCGTTTCACAAGGTGTTCCGCGCCACGGTGGAGCTGGAGCTGGAGGAGGAGGCGCAGCAGGGGCGGGAGCTGCTGCTGCTGGCGTGTTTGGTGGGGGTGCGCCAGGGGGCGCCGCACCGTGTGCTGCGCAAGTGGATCTCTGCCACGATGCTGCTCATGAGTGATGCGGTGCCGGAGTGCGACAGCGCGGTGTACCGCGATATTGAGGGCTTTTTCCACGGGCTCTCCCTCTGGGATGCTGTGCAAAACAGGCGGGTGCGCCACTTTGACCTGCCCGTGCTCAGCGGCTGCTTGGCTTGCCTGCCGCTGGCGATGGGCGCCATGAGTATCACCTCCAAAACCTCCGTGAGCCTGCCGCTCACGCGCTTGGCTGATGCGGCGCTGGAGGCGGAGGCGCGCGGGCTGCACCTGCTGGCGCGCTATGCGGCGGCGGGCTTGCTGCATGCATATGGGCTGAGCCCGGAGGACCGCCGGCGCTTGCAGGCGCTGCTGGTGCAGGAGGGCTGTGTGCCGCTGTATGAGGAGGAGGAGACCGGCGGCGGCGCGTATGAGAGCGCTGCCGCGCGGCTGATGGGCGTGCTGCGTGAGCTGCGCTCCCCCGCGCCCTCCCAGCTGTATTGGGATATCTGCACGGATAAGAATGGCTATATCACGAGCCTCGAGCCGCGTGTGGTGGAGGGTAAACCGCAGGCGGCGGGGCGGCGCCTCAGCCCGCAGGAGGTGCTTGACACCACCATTGTGGAGGAGGGGCAGAGCCGGGATGACGCCGCGATGGCGGCGCTGGCGGTGTCGCTGGCGGCTCCGGGGCGGCGGGGGATTCCCCTGCTGGCGGAGGTGCTGGTGGGGCATCCGCGCGTGCGCTTGGTGCAGGGGGCATACCGCCGCGTGGTGCGCGTGAGTCACCGCCTGCCGACGCTGCGGGTGACCGCCGGCCTGCGCAGCCTGAGTGTGGAGCTGGATATGAAGCAGTTTTACTGCCTCAAGCGCATGGAGCAGGGGGGGGTGAGCCTGCCTGCCTTTGAGCCGCGCATGCAGGTGATGCTGGATTACCTGAAGGCGGAGCCCATGCTGGAGCGGGTGGACCCGGAGGAGCTGCGCTGGCTGCTGGCGGAGCTGTCCGAGTATTTTCATATCGAGGGGAGTGTGGACCCGGCGCTGTGGGAGATCCCGCCCTCTGAGGGGCGGGTGGTGCTGCGCATCTGCCCGGCCGGCGCCGGTTACCGCCTGGGGCTGCTGGTGGAGCACCTGGCCGGGGAGCCCTGCCTGACGCCGCCCGGCGAGGGGGAGCGGGTGATGCTGATCACGACTGCGGACGGAAGCAAGAAGTGCGTGCGGCGGCAATTTGAAGCAGAGGTGGCGGCTGCGCTGGCGGTGGTGGAGGCTTGCCCCTCGCTGCCGCGCCGTGCGCGCTCGGCTGATTTTAACTGGCAGTTGCCGGACTGTGAGGCGATGCTGACGCTGCTGCGTGAGCTGCGCCAAGGTGGGGTGAAGATGGTGTGGGGCGAGGGGGTGGAGCCGCTGCTGCTGGACCCGGCGCAGGACGGGGTGCGGCTGCAGGTGCTGCGTGATTGTGGTGAGTGGCTGGAGGTGGGGGCTGAGCTCGGCACCACGGAGGGGAGCGTGCTCCGCCTGCCGGAGCTGCTGGCCGGCTACCGCAATCGCAAGGGGCGCTTTGTGCCGCTGCTCAAGGACCGCTTCCTCTTCCTCACCCCGCAGGTGGAGGCGCAGCTGGATGCGCTGGATAAGGCGCTGCATGAGGCGGAGGCGGGTGAGCTGGCGCTGCCGGTGGCGTGCCTGCCTGCCATCTGCGAGCAGTGGCGTGAGCAGGAGCTGCCGGAGCTCATGCTGCAGCGGCAGAGCCGCCTGCGTGAGTGTGATGACGCGGAGGTGCCTGCCGGGCTGCGCGCGACGCTGCGCGAGTACCAGGTGCAGGGGTACCGCTGGCTGCTGGCGCGGGCGCGGGCGGGGCTGGGCGCGTGCTTGGCGGATGACATGGGCTTGGGCAAGACGCTGCAAACTCTCGCGCTGCTGCTGGAGCGCGCGGCGGCCGGCCCCTCTCTGGTGCTGGCGCCGCTTTCCCTGTGCTCCAACTGGCTGGAGGAGGCAGAGCGCTTTGCCCCGGAGCTCAACATGATCCACTTCTCCAGCTCGCGCTACACCGGGCCTCGCGAGTTTGGCGCGTGGGATGTGGTGGTGTCCAGCTATGGGCTTTTGTCCAACAATACAGAGGTGTTTGCCCAGACGCAGTGGAATGTGGTGGTGCTGGATGAGGCCCAGGCCGTGAAAAACCCGGCGGCGCGGCGCAGCCAAGAGGTGTTCAAGCTGCGCGCGGATGCGCGGGTGTGCCTGAGCGGCACGCCGGTGCAGAACAGCCTGGTGGATATGTGGAGCATCATGCGCTTCCTCAACCCGCTCTTGCTGGGTGCCAAGCGGCACTACGCGCGCAACAACAGCGACGCCGCCGCCCGCATGCGCCGCCTGGTGGGCCCGCTGGTGCTGCGCCGCACCAAGGCGGATGTGCTGCCGCAGCTCCCGCCCATCACGGAGATGCGGGTGGGGGTGGAGCTCTCTGCCGAGGAGCGGGCTCTCTATGAGAGCTGCCGCCGCAGCGCTAAGGAGAGCCTGGAGGAGAAGGGCAGCAGTGCGGTGAGCTTGCTCGCGGCGCTGATGCGCCTGCGGCGCGTGTGCTGCCACGCCGGGCTGGTGTGCAGCAGCTACCAGGGGATGTCCTCCAAGCTGAATGCCATGGTGAACATGGTGAAGGAGCTACAGGCGTCAAATCACAAGGCTTTGGTGTTCAGCCAATTTACGGACGTGTTGGACCTGGCGCAGGCGGCGCTCAGCGCAGAGAGCATCCCCACGCTGCGGCTGGATGGCAAAACTCCGGCGGCGCGGCGTGCGAAGCAGGTTCGCTTGTTCCAGGAAGGCGCCGCGCAGGTATTCCTGATCTCGCTGCGGGCCGGGGGTGAGGGGTTGAATCTGACGGCTGCGGATTATGTGATCCTGCTCGACCCGTGGTGGAACCCCGCCGTGGAGGCACAGGCGGCAGGGCGCAGTCACCGCATCGGCCAGCACAACCCGGTGACACTGGTGCGCCTCATCGCGCTCAACACGGTGGAGGAGCTGGTGATGCAGCGCCATGATATCAAGCAAATGCTGGCGGATAGTGTGGTGACGGAGGGCTCTATTTCGCTGGAGACGCTCCGCGACCTGCTGCGGGAGTGCTGAAAAAGCCGCGCGCGCCTCCTCCGTGCGGGGGCGGCGCGCGCGGCGGCTGCACAGGCAGCTTGTGGCTGCGGGTTATTTGCTGACGTTGAAGCGGAACTCCACCACGTCGCCATCCTTCACCACGTAGTCCTTGCCCTCGATGCGCAGCTTGGCGGCTTCCTTGGCTTTGACCAGGGAACCACAGGCCACCAAGTCCTCGTATGCCACCACTTGCGCGGCGATAAACCCGCGCTCGAAGTCGGTGTGGATCACGCCTGCTGCCTGGGGCGCTTTGGCACCGGCGGGGATGGTCCATGCGCGTGTCTCCTTGGGCCCTGTGGTCAGGTATGTGCGCAGGCCGAGCAGGTGGTAGACCGCCTTGATGAGGGCGCTCACGCCGGAGTCCTCCACCCCGAGGGCACCCAGAAACTCGCGCGCTTCCTCTGCCGGCAGCTCGGCCAGTTCTTCTTCGATGCGGGCGGAGATGACCACCGCCTCCGCATGGTGGTGCTCTGCCACATAGCGGCGCACGGCGGCCACATACGGGTGGGCGTCCGGGTCGCTCACGGCGGCGGCCAGCTCCTCCTCACTCACATTGCAGGCAAAGATGCTCTTCTTGTCGGAGAGGAGGAAGAACGAGCGGAGGAGCTTGCGCTCTGACTCGCTGAGCTCGAGGGTGATGGCCGGGTGCCCGGCATCGAGATGCGGGAGAAGTTTTTCGATGAGGGCGAGCTCCTCCTTGGCCTCCTTGTCGCCACCTTTGGCTTTTTTGGCGCGGGTGTCGCGGCGTTTTTCGAGGGCGGCAATATCTGCCAGGATGAGCTCGTTGTTGATGATTTCAATATCGCGCACAGGATCCACACTCCCCAGCTCGTGGATGATATCCGTATCCTCAAAGCAGCGCACCACCTGGACGATGGCATCCGTCTCGCGGATGTGGGAGAGGAATTTGTTGCCGAGCCCGGCGCCCTCTGCCGCGCCTTGCACCAGGCCTGCGATGTCCACAAACTCGATGGCAGCCGGCACGATTTGGGCGCTTTGGCTCATCTCCGCCAGCACGCCAAGCCGGGCATCCGGCACTTCCACCACACCGACGTTGGGGTCGATGGTGCAGAATGGATAATTGGCCGCCTCTGCTTTGCGGGAGCGTGTGACGGCGTTGAAAAGTGTCGATTTACCGACATTCGGAAGCCCTACAATACCTGCTTGCAACATAACGCCGCCATTGTAGCGCAAAATCGGCGGTGTTGGAAGTCTGAAATGCGCCCTATTTTATCTTCGGGGCGGCAGGTCTTCGACGCGGTCCATTTTGTCGACAACGCGGCGCAGGGCGGCAAAGAGGAGGTAGGCCAGGACAAGGGCGCAGGCTGCGAGGTTGAGCGGGTACACAACAAAGGCGAGCGAAACCAGCAGCTCGGGATCCCGGCGGATGAGGAGGTCTGCCAGCACGGCGCCCAGAAGGCAGAGGATGAGCAGGAACCAGCCCTCTGCCACGCGGCGGCGCAGGAAGAGCAGCGCGGCGATGGCGGGCAGGGGAAGCGCCGCCATGAGCGCCGGGAAGAGATCAGCGCCTGCCGGGGCGCCTGCCTCCTGCTGCTGCTGCGCGTGGTGGGTGAGCGCTGCTTGAACCCGCAGGATGATGCCCCCGCTGAGCAGGAGGCAGAGCAGGAGCCCGAGGCAGGTGTGGGCGCGGGTGGTGAGGCGGCGTATCATGGCGGGGCGGCAGAGGGGGCGCTGCTTCTGCATGATAGGCGATACCGCGCTCGATGTCAAGCGCTGAAAGCTGGCCGCCACGGGGCTATGATGAGCGCTGTACGGAAGGATGGCAAGGCTCTGCCTGCGGGAGATGAGGGGGGCTGCCTTGCGCGCGGGTTGAGCGGAAGCGGTGAAAACTCCGGCGTGCTCATGGGCTAAAATCGGAAGCCGCCATGGGGCTTGCACCCCATGGCGACCTACGAACAAACACAATACAAATACTATAAACAACAAAACAGAAAGAAAATCTATCTTGCAGATTTCAGTCTATCATTTTGAGCCGATTTGTCAATAAAATAAATCAAAAAATCTTTATTTTATGAAAAATCGCACGTGATATAAAAATTGCTTAATATATCATTATGAAGATATGCAACATTTTATGGTTGTAATATATCTTAACGGAGAGGCGAGAAGAAGAAACCGGCAGCCCCACTCGGGACTGCCGGCCGTGGAAAGGCGCTTGGGGCGCACTTGCACGATTTTTACTTATTTGCTGTGGATGTTGAGCATCTGAGCATAGGTAGGCACCGGCCAGAGGTCGGCGTCCACAATAGCCTCGAGGGCATCAACGGTTTCGCGGGCGGACTCCATCGCCTCTTTCATGGCGGCGGGGCAGCCCTTTTGGATAGCCGCTTGCAGGGCTTCCACCTTGCCGGGGAGGGCATCGTAGAGGGCGCCGACGGATTCTGCCTTGTGAGTGGCAGCGGCCAGGCCGGCGGAGATGCCGGCGGCTCGGATGGCGGCGATGGTGCCGCAGATTTCCGTCATCTGCCCGGCGATGGCCGGCAGGTAAATGGTCTGAAGCATATTGAGGCAGGTCTTGGCTTCGATGTGGATGAGCTTCTCGTAGCTTTCGAACTGCACTTCCTTGCGCGCCAGCAACTCGGCGCGGGAGAGGACGTGGTATTTTTCCATGAGGGCGATGGTGTCCTCACGGCCGAGCACCTCGAGCGCCTCGGGGGTTGTTTTGAGGTGGGGCAGGCCGCGGCGCTCAGCCTCGGCGACCCACTCGTCCGAGTAGCCGTTGCCGTTGAAGATGACGCGGTCATGCTTGGTGATCATCTCCCGGATGAGCTCATGCACCACATCGTTGAACTCCGGCTTGCCGACCACGGGCTCGAGCTTGGTGGCCACCTCATCCAGCGCTTCGGCCATGATGGTGTTGAGCACGGCCATGGGCCAGGCGCAGGTTTGCGAGGAACCGACGGCGCGGAACTCGAACTTGTTGCCGGTGAAGGCAAAGGGGGAGGTGCGGTTGCGGTCTGTGGTGTCCTTGGGCAGGGTGGGCAGGGTGTCCACACCGAGAGCCATCGTCGTCTTGGCAGCGGAGGATTTGGCGCCGCCGAGCTTGATCTGCTCGATGATGTCGGTGAGCTGGTCACCCAGGAAGATGGAGATGATGGCCGGCGGGGCTTCATTGGCGCCGAGGCGGTGGTCATTGCCCGCTTTGGCCGTGCTGGCGCGCAGCAGGTCGGCGTGCTTGTCCACGCATTGGATCACGCAGGCGAGCAGCGTGAGGAAGAGCACATTGCTGTGCGGGGTGCTGCCGGGGGTGAAGAGCGAGCCGAGCTCGGGGGTGCTCAGGGACCAGTTGTTGTGCTTGCCGGAGCCGTTCACGCAGGCGTAGGGTTTCTCGTGCAGGAGGCACACCAGGTTGTACTTGAGCGCTTGGCGCTGCAAGATGTCCATGATGATCACATTGTGATCCACGGCCACATTGCTGGCCTCATAGAGCGGGGCGAGCTCGAACTGCGCGGGCGCGACCTCATTGTGGCGGGTCTTGGCCGGCACGCCGAGCGCCCAGAGGGCCTGGTCCACCGAGTTCATGAACTCCAGCACGCGCTCTTTGATGGAGCCGAAGTAGTGGTCTTCCATCTGCTGGTGCTTGGGCGGCAGGCAGCCGAAGAGGGTGCGGCCGGTTTCCACCAGATCCGGGCGCTGCAGGTAGAGGTTGCGGTCGATGAGGAAATACTCTTGCTCCGCGCCCAGCGAGCTGTCCACGCAGGTGGGCTCGATGCCGAAGCAGCGCAGCACGCGCGTGGCCTGGCGTGCCACGGCGACCATGGCGCGCAGCAGCGGGGTCTTTTTGTCGAGCGCCTCACCTGTGTAGGAGCAGAACGCCGTGGGGATGCAGAGGGTGGCGGTGTGCTCTGTGCGCTTAATGAATGCGGGAGAGGTGGGATCCCAGGCCGTGTAGCCGCGCGCTTCGAAGGTGGCGCGGATGCCGCCGGAGGGGAATGACGAGGCGTCCGGCTCGGCTTGGATGAGGTTTTTGCCGGTGAACTCGCAGATCATGCCGCCCTTGCCATCCGGCTCCACAAATGAGTCGTGCTTCTCGGCGGTGGCGTCTGTGAGCGGCTGGAACCAGTGCGTGTAGTGCGTGGCGCCTTTGCTGAGCGCCCACACTTTCATGGCTTGGGCTACTTCGTCGGCTATGCTCATATCCAGCTTGCCGCCGCGCTGCATGGTGGCAAGCATTTTCTTGAATGCACTCTTGGAGAGGTATTTCTCCATGGTCTTAATGCCGAATGTGTCGCTCCCGTACAGGGCGGACAAGGCATCTTCTGCGCTGGTGTTGTTTTCTGTTGGCATGGGTCGGTATCGTTGTGGTGTGGAGAGTGGCGGCTTGTGCCCGGCTGCCTCTCGCTCATCATGGTAACAAACGATGGCGGAAAGTGCAAGCCTGTTCCTCTTGTCTGAGGTGAGCCGTCTGCCTCTCGCTCTTCATAGTAGCAAACACCGTGCCAACTTTTCAAAAAAATCGCTCACCCCTGATTCTGCCTAGGAATTTTTCTTGTTGCGGGCAGATGGTCGCGCGAGGTGATGTTTACATTTTTGTCAAAAGTGCTGATTTGTCTTACAAAAATGTATGACAATTTTGTCAAATTTGAGGTGTTTTCTATTTGACAAGCGCTGCTCTGCTTGCTAGGATGAAAGAGAGGCCGCCCGGAGTGCGGCGCCTAGGCTTTTTTCTGCATATGAAGATGTTCGATTCGTTTCTGTTCTTGGTCGTTTGTTTCTTATTTCTGCTGCCCTATGTCTTGTATGCGCATCTTGGGCGGGAGAAGAACCCGGGGTGGCGCGGCCTGGTTGTTTTGCTGCTGGGCGGCTTGCCGCAGGTGATATTCGGCGTAGTGGTGGCGACGCATATGGGGTATATGTGGGCGCTGCCGGCGGTAGTGGTGGCGCTGGCCGGCTGGCCGCTGGTGGTGAGCCTGTGCCGCCGCCGCGCGCTGTGGACCTGGGTAGAGCTCGGCATGTGGGGGGGCGTGGGCATGGGCGGGCTGTGGTTGCTGGTTCTGCTGGTTGTGTATGCCTGGCAGTGAGGCCGCGGAGAGGTGGGGCAAGAGGGGCAGGGTGTGGGTATAAAGAACCGCCGCAAGTGAGGCACCTGCGGCGGTTGCGATATTGGTAATAAGAGCGGCGGCTTATCGGCGCAGCGAGAGGCGGGTCAGCAGGCTGCGGTACAGCTCGGCGTCAGTGCGCTTGGCATAATCCAGCAGCTTGCGGCGCTTGGCCACCATCATCAGCAGACCGCGGCGGGAAGCATGGTCGTGCTTATGCTCCGTGAGGTGCTGGGTGAGGTGGAGGATACGCTTGGTCAACACGGCCACTTGGAAACCGGTGGAGCCGGTGTCCTTCTCGCTCGTCTTGAAGTCATCAATGTTGATTTCGCTCATAGTATATTGGTCTTGTTTATGGGTTGATTTTTCGTGGCATCGGCAAATCGACCTGACAAGGTGGGCGCATTATACTCGTGCAGCGGCGGACTTGCAAGCGTAAAGTGCGCTCTGTGAAAAGTTTTTTGCGGTGGGGCGGGGTCGGGTCAGGGGGCGGCGTGGGTGCGGAAGTATTCTGCAAAGTAGAGTAGCTGGTAGAGGAGGGCATTGCGCCAGTAGGCGCCATTGTGCGCGCCGGGGCGGGAGATGAAGTCATGCGGGATCCGGCGCTCCAGCAGGGCCCGGTGCAGCTGGGTGTTGACCTCGTAGAAAAAGTCCTCTGAGCCGCAGTCGATCAGCAGCGCGAGCCCGGGGCGGATATGCTCCAACTGGTTGCTCACGGAGTACTGCGCCAGGCGGTCTGCGTGCTCTGAGGCATCTCCCAGCAGTTTTTGGAGCCCCCAGCGGTTGGGGAAGGGGCTCAGGTTCACCGCGCCGCTCATGGCGCCGCAGGCGCCAAAGGTGTCCTGGTGGCGGATGGCGAGCCAGAGGGCGCCGTGGCCGCCCATGCTCAGGCCGGTGATGGCGCGGGCAGTTTTCTCCGGGCGGGTGCGGAAGTGGTGGTCGATGAAGGGCACCAGATTCTGCGCGATAAAGGTTTCATAGCGTGAGGTCGGGTCCTCCGGGCTGTCGATGTACCAGCTGTTGGCGCCATCCGGGCATACGATGATCATGCCGTGCGCGGTGGCGAGTTGGGCGAGATCCGGCCGGAGGCGCAGCCAGTCCGTGTAGGGCATGTCATGCCCATGGAGCAGATACAGCGTGGGGTAGGTCTCCCGGCCGTCATAGGATTCGGGCAGGATGACGAGGGCTTTGTTGGTGCGCTCCAGGCAGGCGCTGGGGACTGAGATGTCGAGGATGATGCTGCTGCGCACGCCGCCGATGCGCTGTGCGCAGGTGGCGTTGGTGGCCGGCGGCTCGGCGGGGGCTTGCTCTGCGGCGCTGCGGCTGCTCAAGCTTGCTGTGGCGAGGAGGCTGAGGAGGGTGAGGAGGAGGGGGCGTGCGTGTATCATAAGGGGGTGTGCTCACCCTAGCACAGAGAGTGCCTGCTATCAAGTCAATTTTGAGGTGCGCCTGCGCCGGTGTGTGGGGTGGGCGGTGTTTTGGACAAAAAAATGGCAAAACGGCGCTTGACAACGGGAAGATTCATCGTAGAATCGGCTCAGGAGGTAAGCCCGTTATTTGCCGGGGATCAGGTGATATCATTCACCGCCTGCTCTGTTTTTCGCCTCCTTTTATGAGAGCCGGGTGGCTCTCGCTGCGCCGTATTTTCGCGCAGTTTTTGTATCATGCAAAACAGAACCACAATGGTCATATGTCCAATAAAAAAAGAAAACCACGATTTAATATAAGTGCTCTGTATCGCAGCGCTACACTTTTTTGCAGCCAAAGGAGTCGGAAATCGCCCGTAGAGGATGAGTGCTGGCTGGGGCGCGTGACACGGCGGCTCCCCGGCGAGGAGTGGCCGCGGGATAGGCGTGGGAGGCGCCTGGTGCCTCTGGCGACCATTTTCCTGCGCAATATGCACGGCGTGCCCTGCTTTCTTCAGCACTTGGAGCTGATCACTATTTTTGCCCCTCGGGGGTTATCGGTGCTTCATTCATACCCGCAGAGTGGTTTTGTGATTCGCACCTACGAATCGACGCAGAACCTTGAGGTCTGGGATTGCACCTCACGGGCGCTCGAGCCCTGCGTGCTGTATCCCTCGTTTGTAGACCGGGATCTGCCTGGTAGAGAAGCCCTCTATAGTGATGACAAGATATGGAGTGTGTTTGAGCAGATGAGTGAGAAAACGTGTGAAACCATCGAGGCGGAGTACAAGAACCTGGGGCATAAATTAGGCGGCTACCCGATTTACCTCCAGAGTTGCCCGTCCTATATCCATGCCTATACCCATGCGGTCGGTTACCAATATGTGCTGCAGATCGACACCGATTTCGAAGCCGGCTTGCGCATAGGTGATATGGGGCATTTCTACTTTTATTGCGATGAGCACGCACGCCGCTGGTACATCCATAGTGACTGCTGCTGACTTCCCCACAAAAAAAGCGCCCTCCGGGGGAGAGGGCGCGGGGTGCCGCAGATGCGGCGAAAAAAGATGACACCTGCGCGGGGGCTTAGGCTTTGACACCCTGAGGCCGGCGGCCAAAAAGCGCCAGCATGCGCCCGGTATGGCCTTTTTCTGCGCGGTAGGAGTAGAAAGAGTCCAGATCCTCCGCCGTGTTGAGGCCGCTGTCCACGATGTTTTCGGGCAGGACACCGGCTTCACGCAGCTGGTAGGCGATGGTGGCGGGGATATCCACCTCATAATGGGGCGGGCGAATGCAGGGCGAGATGACGGCGAGGCAGTCTTGCGCCTGCACACCGAGCGTCTTTTGCATGCGGCAGAGCAGCTCGCCGATGATGTTTTGCTCTGTGCCGCGCTTGCCGGAGTGTGCTAGGCCGCGGGCGCCGGAGCGGGTGTCATACACCCACACAGCGGCGCAATCTGCCACGTAGATGCCGAGGCAGCAGTCCGCCACGCCGCCGCAGAACAGGGCGTCGACACCCTCCACCGGATACGAGCAGCCGATGTCGCCGACGATGGCCGCCCTGTTGCCATGCACCTGCTGGGCGCGGCGGAGCAGCCTGGGCGCGATGCCGCTCTCCTGCAGCACCCTCTCGTGGGTGGGGGTGAGCGCGCTGATGACCGCCTCACGATCTGTCGACACCGCTACCTCCGGGATGCGGGGGATGAAGCAGGCGAAATTTTCCGGGAAGGCGTTGAGGCGGGAGAGGTAGTCGGGGAAATATGAGGCACTCATGACTGAGAGAATGAAGAATGTTGGGAAAGGTGGGATTTTTTGCCGGTGATGATGCGCCGCGCTTTTTTGACCGGGGCGTTGTTTTCACCCGCCATGAGAGAGGCCAGATTGCGGGAGATGGTGTGGCGCATGAGCGCGACAAGCTCTTTCCCCCGCTCGGTGATGTGCACCATCGTCTTGCGGCGGTCGGCCGCGGCGGTGAAGCGCTCGAGGAGGTCGAGCTCCTCAAGCTTGTCAATCATGCCGGTGGCGGCAGCCGTGGTGTGCCCCATCATGCGGGCAATACTGCTCATGGAGAGCCCGTCTTCCTCCTCAAGGTAGGCTAACAGGAAAAACTGCGGGAAAGAGATCTTGTCCCGCATCAGCTCCGGCGCGAGTTTGAGGATAAGGTTGCGCTGCGAAAACATGATAAAATCCGTCAGGCTGCGGGCGTCATCATCGCTGATAGGAGGGTGGCTTGCTCGAGATGGTTTCATGGCGTTATCTTGTGCCGAGGATCGGCAGCAAGCCAATGATAAGGTTTTCCTGATTATTTTTCAAGCCTAAATTTTGAGCCCCAAATGCTTGAAAAGGAAAGGCAAATGGCGGGGTGGAGATATGGCAGCGCTCGCTTTGTGGCGGTACAATATTTTGTGGTGCCCGGCAAACGGGGGGGATGAAAAAAATCAGGAGCCCTCCGGTGCGAGGTGCAGAATTTCGCGAAGCTCGGGGGTGATGAGTTTCGCTTTATCGAGCCGCTCTATGTGCTTGTTCACAGCTTCCCAGAAGGTGGAGAAGGCCTTGATCTGGGCTTGGTCGAGCATGTAGTCCTGCGTGGTGGGATCCGGCAGGCGGCTTTGGGCAGCCTTGAGGGCAACCGCGCGCGCGGCGAGCTCCCGGAACCGGGGGAGGGCGGCCTGCACAGAGTCCTTATCCACACAGGATGCCAGGCATTCCTCTGTGTCAGAGAGCAGGATGATGAGCTGCCGGGCGGCTTCCTGGTGGGTGGCGGGCGGCTGCTCAGCAGCGGCAGGCGGCGCCTCCTCTGCCGGGGCGAGGCCGCAGCAGAGGAGGGCGAGGCTGAGGGGGGCGAGTCGGCGCATGCGCGGTGGGGGTGGTGGGTTAGGCGAGGGCGGCAAGCATGGCTTCGAGCTGGGCTTTTTTGCCCTCCCATTCGCGGAGGCGCTCCTGCTCTTGCTGCACCACAGCGGCCGGGGCTCGCTGCACAAAGGACTCATTGCCGAGTTTGGCGTTGCTCTTGGTGATCTCCTTGGAAATCTTGTCGAGCTCTTTGGAGATGCGCGAGCGCTCGGCCTCCACATCCACCAGCCCATCGAGCGGCAGGAAGAGCTCACCCAGCGGAGTGAGGGCGCTGGGTGTGCCCTTGGGCGCGGCGTAATCCGCCTGCGTGTCCACCTCTTTGGCGCCGGCCAGCAGCGCCAGCCTGGCCGCCGTGTCGGCATCCACCGGCAGGGCTGCGGGCTTCACCACGAAGCGCACATTTTTATTGGTGGCCAAGTTGTATTCGGCTTTGAGGTTGCGGGCGCGGTTGGCGGAGTCATACAGCGCCGAGGCCAGCGCGCGCGCCTTGGAAACCTGGGTCTCCTCCAGCCCGGCGAGGAGAGAATCCGGCGTGGGCAGGAGGGTGCTCATGAGCGGCTGGCCACCCGTGCGGGCGGCAAATCCCAGGCTCTGCCAGAGTTCTTCCGCGATGTGCGGCATGATGGGCGAGAGCAGGGCGAGGTAGTGCCGCAGCACGGTGTCGATGGTGTGCAGGGTGGCGTGGCGCACAGCGGGGTCTGCCCCCTCGCGCAGGTCGTTTTTGACCGCCTCCAGGAAGAGGGAGCAGTACTCATTCCAGAAGAAGGAGTAGAGGGCCTGCGTGTAGGAGTTGAACTCGTATTTGGCGAGGGCCTCTGCCACATCTGCATGCAGTTGTTTGAGCTTGGAGAGGATGTCGATGTGCACCGCAGAGAACTTGGGAGCGGGCTCTGTGGAGGCCTCTCCCTGCATCAGGCGGAAGCGCACGGCGTTGTAGAGCTTGTTGGCAAAGTTCTTGCCTTCCTCGATCTGCTTTTCATCGAACTTGACATCCGTGCCCGTGGGGGCGATGCGCATGAGGCCGAAGCGCAGGCCGTCCGCGCCGTAGCGGGCGATGAGATCCAGCGGGTCGGGGCTGTTGCCCAGGCTCTTGCTCATCTTGCG
>JAFLSS010000021.1 GCA_022510805.1 Akkermansiaceae bacterium | reverse complement strand
CCCGGTGGTATTCCTTCGCATGATACCTTCAATCGCGTGTTCGCCATCATGGATCTTCTCGTGCTTGAGAAGTATTCTTTTCTTCTTGCTTTATGAGCAATGATTTATTCTCGCTGCTCGCGTTCTAATGCACCAGCCCTGGGCGGTAGATGCCCTCCATGGCCACATAGCGCGTGCGGAGAAGCTCAGCGGAGCGGTGGCCCATCTCCAGCTGCAGCTCCGCGTAGCTGCGGAAGGTGGCGAGGTGGTGTGTGGCAAAGGTGTGGCGCAGCACATCCGGTTGCCAGCGCAGGAAACCGGCGGCCTTGTGTAGGCCGGTCCACAGCTTGCGCCAATTCGGCGGGCAGATGCGCTCGGGGTTCGCCCTTTTCTCTCGGCGCAGGATGCTCTCCAGCGGCGGGTGTATGGTGACACACCGGGCGCCGCCAGTCTTGCTGTGCTGCGGCGTGATGCAGATCACCCCCTTGGCCTCAGCGGAATATGAAGCGCCTGAGCCTGCTGCAGGGAGGCGCACATCCCCCCAGCGCAGCCGCTCGCACTCATGCGGGCGCACCCCGGCCAGCAGCATGATGGCCACAGCCGCCAAGCAGATGCCTCCCTTGTAGGCCTCGGCGGCATTCATCAGCCTGCCTATTTCCTCATTGGTAAGGATGGCGATGCGTTTCTCTTCGAGCCGTTCCGGCTGCACCTTGCGCACCGGGTTCTCTGCGCACCAGCCGTGCTTCACGGCGGTGGAGAATATGCCGCTGAGGATGAGCCGCGCGTTGTTTCGCTGCCGAGGCGTGTCGAACCCCTGGCGCAGATACGCTGCGCATTCCTGCGGGGTGATGCTGCGCATGCGCCTCTTGGCTAGCCCTTTGCAGCGCTTCATAAACCGCCTGGCCATGTAGCGGAAATCTTTCACGGACCGCGCACGCCTATCCCGCCGCTCTTCCAAGGCTTCCTGTACCGCCCGCTCGAATGTGACTGTCTTTTCGCGTTTTTTGAGCGTCTCTGCGCCTGCGGCAATGCACGCCATCGCTCGGCGCACACGCCCGCGCCCTGCGGCCAACGCTGCTCGCGCCACCAGCGCTGCTTCCAGCACATCTACCCCCGTCTGCCGCAGCACCTCGATAGCTGCCAGCTCCTTATCCCTTTTTTGTCGGCTCTTCATAGTAGGTACGAATTTAAAATCCGTATGCAAGCACAAATCTGCTGGATTGTAAAATTCCGATACAGAGGCAACAATTCATTTCGCTTTCTCACACTAAATGCAGAGTAAGAATGCGCCATAGCACATGGAAATTGTATTTATACTTAATGAATTTTATGCTAGAATGAACGGATTTTAAATCCGTATAATGGGGGTGTCTTTTACGAAGGACGAAGTGTTTAAGGAGGCACAACAATCTTTCATCCAGCAAGATATGAAAGTTCTGATTTTGGCAGGAGGTTTCGGGACTCGCTTAGGCGAGGAAACAGGCATACGCCCTAAGCCTATGGTGGAGATAGGAGGCAAGCCGATTCTCTGGCACATCATGAAGATATATTCCCACTTCGGTTTCAATGATTTTGTGGTGTTGGCCGGTTATAAGCAGGAGGTCATCAAAGATTACTTCCTCAATTACTACATGAACAATTCGGATTTCAGCGTCGATTTGAGCACCGGTGAGGTGGAGATGCTGCGCAGCCCGAGCGAGCAGTGGAAAGTGACTGTGCTTTACACCGGCAAGACAACGTCAACCGCCGGGCGTATCAAAAAAGCACAACATCTTGTAGGCCATGAGCGCTTCATGCTCACCTATGGGGATGGTGTGGGCGATATTGACCTGCCGACTCTCATTCGCCGCCACGAGCAATCCGGCAGGCTCTGCACCCTCACCTCGTACCAGCCGGCCGGGCGCTGGGGCGTGCTTAAAATTGGTGAGGATGGCGCCATCTCCAGCTTTATTGAAAAAGACCGCGATGACAGCGCGTGGATCAACGCCGGGTTCTTCGTGTGCGAGCCGGAGTGCTTCGATTTCATCCCGGAGCAGGCAGAGGATATCATGTGGGAGCAGGAGCCTCTGCGCGAGCTCGCTCGCTCCGGCATGCTGAATGCCTACAAGCACTCGGGCTTCTGGCACGCCATGGATTCGCTGAAAGATAAAGAGGATCTCAATAAGATGTGGGCGGCGGGGCATGCCCCCTGGAAACTCTGGCCATAAACACGCCATGAAAAAAGTTTTTATCACCGGCGCCTCAGGCTTTATCGGCTCGCATGTTGCGGCTGAGCTGCTGCAGCGCGGCTACGAGGTGCACGCCGTAGTGCACTCGGCCGCTCTGCCGGAGCAGCCCGGGCTTGTGCTGCACAAACTCAATTTGTTGGAGCAGGCGGCGGTGGAGGCTTTTCTGGCTGAGCATCGCTTCGAGAGCCTGATTCACCTCGCGTGGTATGTGGGGCCTAAGTGCCACGTGCACAGGCTGAATGTGGATTGGGTGGCAGCCTCGCTGCACTTGTTGCAAGCCTTTGCTCGCCATGGTGGCCAAACTTTTCTCGGCGCCGGCACCTGCTCGGAGTATGAGTATCAATACGGCTACCTCACGGAGGAACTCACGCCCACCAATCCCGGCACGCTCTATGGCAACGGTAAGAATGCCTTGTACCACATGGCTCGCCTGTTATGCGCTCAAGAAGGGCTGGCATTCAAATGGCCCCGTATTTTCAACTGCTATGGCCCGCACGAGAAACCGCAGCGGCTCATGGCTTCGGTCATCTGCTCCTGCCTGCGTGAGGAAGATGTGCGCGTGAGCGATTGCTTGCAATTCCAAGACTATCTGCATGTGGAGGATACGGCCTCCGGCATCGTGGATGTATTTGAGAGCGATGTGCAGGGCGCGGTGAATATCTGCTCCGGCAGGGCCGTGCAGCTGCGCGAGATTGTCTGCATGATCGCTGAGCTGACCGCTTTTGAGGGAAATATTATCTGGGGTGCTGTGCCTGCTGCATTTAGTAATGAGCTCGTGGCCGGCAACAATCAGAAGCTTAAATCCATAGGCTGGGCGCCGCGCTATACGCTTGATGAAGGTTTGAAACAAACAATCAATTGGTGGAAACAACATGTACAATAACGCATACAAAGGCAAGACTGTGCTCGTGACCGGGCATACCGGCTTCAAAGGGTCGTGGCTCTCTATCTGGCTCACTATGATGGGCGCCAAGGTTGTAGGCTACTCGCTGGATCCTTCTTCCGAGAAAGGCAACTTCATGGCCTGTCATCTGCACGAGCGTCTCCATGCAGACGTGCGTGGTGATGTGCGCGATTTCGATTCGCTTGATTCTACCATCAGGCAGCACCGGCCGGAAATCATCTTCCACCTTGCAGCGCAAGCTCTCGTGCGCACGGCCTATGCCGAACCCAAGCTCACGTATGAGACCAATCTCATGGGCTCGTTGAATGTGCTGGAGGCAGTGCGTGCAAATGATTGTGTCAAAACCGTGGTCATGATCACCTCCGATAAGTGCTATGAGAATGTAGAACAGATCTGGGGCTACAAAGAGACGGATCGCATGGGGGGGTATGATCCTTACTCATCCTCTAAAGGTTGCGCCGAGCTGATGATTTCCTCCTATCGGAATTCCTATTTTAACCCCAAGGACTACGTGAAGCATGGCAAGGCCATAGCCTCCGTGCGCGCGGGCAATGTCATCGGCGGCGGTGATTGGTCGGATAACCGTCTCATACCGGATTGCATCCGCTGCATCGAGGCCGGGGAAGACGTCTACATCCGCAACCCTATTGCCACGCGCCCGTGGGAGCATGTGCTCGAGCCTCTCTCCGGCTACCTGAAAGTAGGGCAGAAGCTTATGGAAGATCCCGTCAAATATGCCACAAGCTTCAATTTCGGCCCTCACATCTCTGCCAACAAGACCGTGCATGAGGTGGTGCAGCGCATGGTGCGCTACTATGGCAAGGGGCGCATCGTAGATGCCTCCGACCCCAACGCTGTGCACGAGAACACTCTGCTGAATCTGGATGTAACGAAAGCCTACACCATGCTGCAATGGGAGGCGAAGTGGGGGCTGCAAGAGGCGCTGGAGAAAACGGTGGATTGGTACAAGGCCGCTCTCACCACACCGGATATGTACGACTTCTGCGTGCGGCAGATTCTGGATCATGGAGAACACCTCGCACAGTAACATCATCCTCGGAGCCGGCATTGCCGGTATATCAGCGGGTTGGCACCTGCAGGAGCAGGGCAGCAGCGGAGTCATCTTCGAGAAAGACGATGACTGGGGTGGCCTGTGCGGATTCTTCACAATTAATGGCTTCCGCTTCGACCGCTTCGTGCACTTCTCTTTCGCGCCGGATGCTCGCACGGTCGGCATTTTTGAGGCTTCATCACCCACTTTTGCACACCCGCCCGTCTCCTACAACTACTGGCGCGGCTACTGGCTCAAGCACCCGGCGCAGAATAATCTGGCCCCACTCCCCACTGAGGAGAAGGTGAAGATTATTGACTCCTTTGTGCAACGCCCGCAGAAGGCGGTGGAGGACATCGCCAACTACGAGGAGTGGCTGCGCGTGCAGTATGGCCACTATTTTGCCGAGAATTTCCCCTTTGCCTACACGCGAAAATACTGGGGCAGGGAGCCTCACGAACTCGAAACCCGCTGGGTGGGCAACCGCCTGCATGTCTCCCCGCTGGCAGAGGTGCTGCGCGGCTCCTATGCCGAACAGGAGGAGAACTTTTACTACACCAAGTTCATGCGCTACCCGAAGCGCGGCGGCTTCCGCAGCATTTTGGACGGCTGCCGCGAGGGACTGGATATCCGCTTCCGCAAAAAGGTGATCTCCATCGACCCGCAGGCGCGCGTGGTGAGCTTTGAGGACGGCTCGCAAGCCTCCTACGAGCGACTCATCTCCAGCCTCCCGCTGCCGGAGATGGTGCGCATCGTCCGAAATTGCCCGGCAGAGGTGCAGGCTGCCGCAGCACAGCTTACGTGGACCTGCGGCTACCAAGTCTCCCTCGGCTTCCGCCGCCCGGATGTCGCCAAGCACCTCTGGTTCTATATCTACGATGAAGATGTGCCGCCCGCCCGAGTCTACTCGCCGAACCTCAAATCCCCGGACAACGCGCCCGCCGGCTGCTCATCCCTGCAGGCAGAGATTTTCTATGCCAACGACGCCCCCATCCCCCCGGCCGACGAAGTGCTGACCCACACCATCGAGAAGCTCAAGCCCATCTGCAACTTCTCAGATGAGGACATCCTCGTGCGCGACATCCGCTTCGAGCCCTACGCCAACATCTCCTTCACCCCTTCCATCTACACCGCCCGCCAGACCATCCACAACTGGCTCCTCTCCCTCCACATCCACCCCATCGGCCGCTTCGGCCTCTGGGACTACCTCTGGAGCCACCAAGCTTTTGAGAGTGTGGGTGTTTAAATAAAATATGCTATTCTTATGAACAATTATCGATATGATTTGATAGTATCTTTAGGTGATCATTGTATTCCTCATATCGCGTTAGTAGAAAGCGGTTTGCAAAAGAACGATGAGAAATATCCCTTTGACGAGACTCGCGGTATCATGTGGGATAAATGTGGACGAGGAGGGTTGTCTGGCAAAGTGGATTTAATTTGCAATGGATTTCGAAATTTTCTTAATTTAGAAGGTTTAGAAGCTAGAGAAATTGATCATTATACAAAGAAACTGTGGGTAGTCAATAAAGAAACAGGTATGTCTTTCAGGCACGATTTTCCCATTGGGGTGCCTATTAAAGATGCTTATCCACAAGTTTTAGACGATTATAAAAAACGTATCGCCCTTTTATATAGGAAGATTAATCAATCGAGCAGGGTTCTTTTCTTCTATATGACTCCAATTGATAATTTTGATGATGGTTATCTTCTGGAGCAACAGACGAAGCTTCAGGCTCGATTTCCTAAGCAAAGGATTGATATGCTCTATATCATGCAAAAAACAGGACTTGCGCCAACAGAATTTGTTGAGCACGATCTTTCTAAGCACGTCTTACGTATTGATATGGATGTTAGGTATACATCCAAAACAGATTTGTGGAGCATACAGCTAGGTAATGCAGAGTTGTATCATCGTATTCTACGCAGATATGAAGTTATTAAGAAGTCGGATTATGCTCTTTATAACAAGGTTGTCCGAATACGAAGAGAGACGCATGGATTGTTTCATTCAGTTACTCAAAGAGTTGATTGTATAGAAAAAGAAAAAAGATATTTCTATGCTCTAAGTAATATTGGTTATTTACGAATGAAAATGTGCCATTTTCTTCTGAAGAAGTGGGTACATAGGGGAGAGAAGAGAAAAAAATATTCTAATGAGTACAAAAAGATCAAATGTCTTTTACGAGAAGCAAAAATATATAGAAAAGCACAAATAAACATAATCCCTTAAGATTCGATTCAGTTATGTGCATAGATTCGACTTCAATTTCTTCTATCTCTGAACGTATTCGTGGCCGCATGGCAGAGATAATAGGTGTACCTCCTGAGCAATTGACGGATGAGATAAGTGTAGGAGATATTCCTCAGTGGGATTCGCTCACTCAGATGATCCTTATCAATTCGCTAGAAAGTGAGTTTAAGTTGCCGTATAACCCTGATAATATGCTGAAACTTAATACGGTATCTAAAATTATGTCCTACGTTTGCCATCATGTAGACATAAATCCTGAATTAGTTTCAGAAGGGAAGATATCTACTCTTACTCAGGAAGAAAGACAGGATTTAACTTTTCAAGAGTCTATCCGTCAACGAATTGCAGAAATAATGTGTGTAGATCCGAAGTCGCTGACGGATGATGTAAGTGTGGGTGACATCCCTCAATGGGATTCCCTTATGCAAATGATTCTAATCAACTCGCTAGAGAGCGAATACCAGTTGCCGAATGATAACCAAAATATGCTTGAGCTAAATAGCATTGGGAAGATCATTACTTGGATTTCTCAAAAAGGCAAGCAAACGGCAAACTTCGATACAATGAAAGATAGGAAGGCGTTAGTATCTCATGATTCTATGCTTTCTCAACAAGTGGAATTAACTTCTGATTCTATAGAACAAGCCAAATCATATGAGAATCAAGTGGTCATTTCAAGCATCTTTGAACGTGCAAGCGAGGCTCCGACTAAGATTGCTCTTGTGTTCGATAATGAATCTATAAGCTATAGACAGTTGACAAGAGGTATACGTTCTGCTGCGAGCTTCCTAAAAAAAGAAGGAGTAAAGAAAAATGATGTCGTAGCGCTGTACGCTGATAAAAGAAAGGAATTTTTCTTTTGTTACTTTGGTGCCCACTTACTTGGTGCAACGGTTTTAAATTTAAATCCTGCTATCCAGCAGGAGTTGTTTCATTATGTCACAAATGAGACTGCTCCTTCACTCATCCTAGGTTCTGGACTTGGTGCTAAATATGCATATGCTTGCATTAATTTCCCGGCAGCAGAGACATTCCAGCCTACGGAATTCCCGGACATGGATTCCATTGCTGAGATCATGTTTACCACAGGCACAACGCATCTGCCCAAGGGTGTTCGGATAACTCATTCTAATCAAGCTGCTTTTTCTCTTCTTAATCCTATCATCGGTATTAGCAGCAAAGATACTGAGGTAATAGCACTGCCGCTTCATCATGTATTTGGCATCGGTATGTCATTCCGCTTACTGGCGGCAGGAGGAACGGTGATATTTACTCAGACTTCAAATCCAATCGGAATGTTTGAAGCTTTGAGAGATTATAAGGCAACAGGTATAGCTATGCCAGCGAGCGGATGGATGTACCTTAGAAAAGTGAGTGGTGATTCTGCTATGGCAGAGTTCTCTGCTCATCTTAGGCATATCGTTATGGCTTCTATGCCTGTTCCGATGGAGCTTCGAGAATATCTTATACGCATATACCCGACAGCAAAGGTATGTGTGGCATGGGGACTAACTGAAGCAACGATGTCAACGATCATTGATTTAAATATAGAAACTAATCATTTGGATTCTATAGGACGGGGCTCTCCCGGTGTTGAGATTCGTGTGTATTCTGAAGATGGGGTAGAGCTCCCATATGGCGAAAACGGGGAGATTTGTATTAAAGGGCCTAACCTGATGAAAGGATACTTGCGAGATCCTGAATTCCCTGCATACCATGGAGATTTCTTCCGTACCGGTGATTGGGGCAGTATAGATGTAGCAGGTTACGTCCACCTCGTAGGAAGAGTCAAGGATATTATTAATATTGGTGGCGAAAAAGTAAATCCAATTGAAATAGAAAATATCTTGAATACTATACCGGGCGTGACTGAGTCTGCGTGTGTCCCATGTCCAGATCCGCAAGGCGTGTTGGGAGAGGTGGTAAAAGCTATACTTGTGTGGGATGGTGTGACAGAGAAACCTACAGATGATGTCATTAGATCAGTCGTATTATCTCAGCTTGAACGGTATAAAGTTCCCTATATTATTGAATGGAGGGAGGCGCTCATGAAGACGGAAACGGGTAAGATTCAACGTCAAAAGATGAAAGGATAGACTGCTCACAACTATTGATGTTTAAATCCTGTTAATCAGAGACGCAACAATTATACCATAGCCTATTGACTTATGCATTGTAATACTTCCCTAAAACCTTCTATAAAGATACTGATTACTCAAAAGAAATACTCCAAGCTCCTGAGCTCAGATATCTTTACTCCTATTCAAACGGGGGCTGCTATCAGTGATGTGCGCTTCGATGATATGATGCATGATGATGATGGGGAGAATATATCTGAGAAGAATGATTATTTTTGTGAACTGACAGCTATTTATTGGGCATGGAAAAATTATGATAAACTGGGTAATCCGGAGTATATCGGATTCATGCACAATCGGCGGCATTTCATATTCAATGAGAGAGAGTATAAAAAAAATAAGTGGGGGCTTGTGGAGTTTGAAAATTTGGATGAGGAGTATTTGGATGCATGCTCTCTGCGGGATGAAGTGGTGTACTCTGCGGTGGGAGGCTATGATGCTATTCTTCCCGAAACGGTCAATGTGGACTTGACTGTGCGTGAGCAATACAAGAAGCATCATTTTGAACAGGATCTGGATATTGCACTGCGGATACTTCGAGAAAAACAACCTGCTTATTCGAGGCTGGCAGAAAAATACAGCAATAGCAAGGATGCTTATTACCTGCTGATGGGTATTTATAAGCGTGAGATTTTTTTCCGCTACTGCGAATGGCTTTTCGGGCTTATATTTGAAATCTTTGGACACATCGACTATACCGGCTACACCGCGCAACAGGCTCGGGTGTGCGGGTACTTGGCGGAGAGGCTCTCGGGGATATTTTTTCTCAAGTTGGCCGAAGAGGGCAAGCGGTTACGTCACTTAAAGGTCACCCTACTGACAAATGCAGATTCTCTCTATATACGCTACAGCTCTGAACCTAGACCTGTGTTTGAGTCGGAGGATACATGTGTTATAGCGATGACATCTAGCAATGAGTATGTACCGTATTTATCTACCGCTATAGAATCCATCTGCCGGCATGCTTCTTCGGAGCGTAACTACGATATCATTGTTTTTGAGAGGGATATTTCGGATATCAACAAGAGCATATTGCAAAGGAATTATTCGAAAGGCAATTGTTCTGTCCGCTTTTATCATATAGGAGACCGGCTCAAAAATACAGCTCTCTTTCTCCCTCTTAAACATGTCAGAGAAGAAAGTTATTTTAGGCTTCTTATACCGTCTGTCCTAAATTCATATAGTAAAGTTCTATATTTAGATAGCGATATTATTCTGAGGGATGATGTATACAATTTGTTTAGCATCGAACTTGGGGCTCATCCCATTGCGGGTGTCAAGGATTGGGTATATTCTGCTCTTGTAAATACGTCAGAGACATTTCGCCGATATAGTATAGAAACCCTTAAGCTGGATTCGCCTTATGATTACTATAATGCCGGAGTCTTGCTGATGAATGTGGCCTATATGCGTACTCACAATTGTACGCAGGATTTATTGACTTTAGCTCAAAATGAGTATTGTTTTATGGATCAATGTGTCCTTAATACTTATTTTAGAGGACAAATACTGGAATTGCCTGCAGAGTGGAACTATTTTGCAGAAGGCGAAAACTGGGGTAACTTGTGGGATTCTGTGCCGCTCCAGCAAATTTACCAAGCGAAGGCTGCCCGAACAGCCCCCAAACTCATTCACTATGCAGGGCCTTGTAAACCTTGGCTTAATCGTTATGTGGAATTTGCAGATATTTATATGAGGTATGCGAAAGAATCGCCATACTTTACCGATATTCTCAAAAATAAGTGGGAAGATACTATAGGTTCTCATATAGAGGATTCTATCATCACTCGTATGTCTTCTCAATATGTTGGCGAGCATCGCATCAGATATTTTTTCCGATACTTGTTTTATTGTTTTAAGTACGCCCTTTTCCGCAGGGAGAAGTATCGGGTAAAAAAGCGCAGGCTCCGGCAGCAGCTGCGGGAGGCGCGGCAATGGGTAAAGCAGTTGTATAAGAGGTAAATCATGTGATGGAACTAAGTGCGACCAGTGAACTGCTGCCGGTGTATGGCGAGAGGAATGTGGCGGTGGTGTGCAGTACGAGCGATGAGTATGCTCTTTATGCAGGGGTGATGATAGCCTCGCTCATCCGTCATGCGTCGGCGGAGTGGGGGTACGACATTATTGTGCTGGAGGAGAGGCTGAGCGAGGAACGGAAGCGTCTGCTGAAAGAGCTGGAGCTGTTGGCCGGGGCGGGGAATGTGAGCATCCGCATGTGTCATGTGGAGGGTATGGCTGAGGAACTGCTCGTGAAGAGTGGTTTTGCGAAGGAAACGTATTTCCGTTTGCTGCTGCCGACTCTGTTTGCGGATTATGATAAGTTGCTGTATTTGGATGTGGATATGGTGGTGCAGAGCGATGTGGCGCAGCTCTACCACACGGAGCTGGGCGATATGTGGGTGGGGGCCTGCCGCGACGCGGCTCAGGCGGCGATGCAGCTGTGGCAGATGGAACAGCCGGATTATTACCGAAACGAATTGCAGTTGAACCCACTGGAGGAGTATTTTAATGCCGGAGTGCTGCTGCTGAATTTGCGCCGAATGCGGGAGCAGCATGTGCCCCGGCTGTTTATGGAGGCGCTGGCCACTCTGCCCGAGCCCCGATGGATGGATCAGGATATTTTAAATATGGTTTGCCGAGGGCATGTGCTATACTTGAATACCGCGTGGAACCGTCTGCCGAAATACTCTTGCTTAAAGAACGATTTCAGCCCGGAGTTACAGGGTGCATTTGCTCCGGATGCCGCTATCCCGGGCATCATTCATTATCTTGGGCCGACTAAGCCATGGATTTGCCCCAATATCAACGGCAATCATGATGAGTGGTGGACGGTAGCGCAGGGGGCTCCTTTTTATGTGGAGATATGCCGCATGGCTGAGCTGCCTGCACAACAATGGCTCGCGGCTCGCAAGGCTCGCCGCCCGAGAATCTGGTTGCAATACGCTAAGTATCGACTGTTCGCTTTGCTGGCGCTCGGCAAAAAACGCTCTTATTGCCGAGCTAGGGTAAAGAGTTTAAAGGCTTATTTGCAGGAAGACGCAATCCTAACCCAACCCGTTTTATAAATATGAAGACCCATATACAGCAACTCAATTCTTACGAAGAAGTTATACAGGAATATGGTATAACGGTGGAGAGGTTTTATGAGGTGGGGCTCAAGATGTGCTTGTTTGCGCCGAGGGATGAGGCGGTGCGGGACTGGCAGATGCTCAAAGAGCAGTTTGTGAGTAGGCGTAAGCCCGGCATGGCTATGCGTATGGTGGTGCATGAGTATTATTTGCGGCGCTTTTACTACGATATTTTTCGCCT
This sequence comes from Akkermansiaceae bacterium, assembly GCA_022510805.1. Classification (GTDB taxonomy): domain Bacteria; phylum Verrucomicrobiota; class Verrucomicrobiia; order Verrucomicrobiales; family Akkermansiaceae; genus Akkermansia. Next base: position 18,799 of record JAFLSS010000021.1, on the reverse strand, counting down.
CGAGCTGGAAAAGGATCCGGATGGTAACCAAACGCCGAATAAGACGCTCTGCCGTCTGCTGGGTATACGCAAGCCGGCCAACTATGTGTGCACTCATATTTTCGGTGGGACAAATAATCCTCTGCTGTTCAATGCGCTGTTCAACGTGTGCTACATCCCGGCTATCTATGCGCCTCTCACGAGCGACAACCGCCACAAGATGACCAAACTGCATGAGGGGTTCCGCCGCCGCTTCATGGATTGCGTATACGAGCTTTTCGGCGACATTATCGCTGAGTACAATAAGTTCCTGCTCGAGCTGCGTGTGCAGGAGAGGATTGATAGCGAGCTTATCAATCCTGAAATATATCCCAAGCGATTTATCGCCAATATTAAGGAACAATGGCAGCCGCTGAAATTATTGTAAAGTGAAGTCATCATTCGACAAACTCTCGTGGAGAATGGGGCTGCGAAAAAAAGTGCGTGGGAATAATTAAAATCAAGCGATGAGGGTATAGCGGGGCGCCGCGTCTATTTGTGTGGGCGGGTGCGTATAAAAAGATTGCTTTTTGTTGCGTTATCGGGTAGAATGGGGCACGTTATTATGGCAAGACAAGCTTTAGGAAAAGGGTTCGGCGCCCTGATACAGCAGCAAGAATCCGGCGCGGCATCGGCCGGGGTGGCTGATGAGAAGCGGGTGATTATGGCTAAGGTGAGCGAGATCAAACCTTCGCCGTTTCAGCCGCGGCGGCGTTTTCGCCAAGAGCAGATTGATGAATTGGCCAGCTCGATCCGCGAGAGTGGGTTGGTGCAGCCGCTGGTGGTGCGCCGCGTGGGGGGAAAATACGAGCTTATTGCGGGTGAGCGCCGCTTGCGCGCTGTGGCGAGTCTCGGTGAGTCGGAGGTGAAGGTGGTGGTGATGGAGGCGTCGGATCAGGAGGTGGCCGAGATTGCGTTGATTGAGAATTTGCAGCGTGAGGATTTGACTCCTCTGGAGGAGGCTGAGCAGTACCGCTTGCTTCAGACGAAATTCCACATGAAGCAGGAGGTTATTGCTAAGCATGTGGGTAAGTCGCGTGCGGTGGTGGCCAATATGGTGCGCTTGCTGGATCTGGTGCCGGAGGTGCGGGATATGCTGGAAAATGGTGAGGTGACGGTGGGTCATGCCAAGGTGCTGCTGCAGATGAAAAATGCAGATGATCAGGTGCTTGTGGCGCGCCGTATTGTGCTCCGCGGACTCACGGTGCGCCAGACGGAGCAGATGGTGCGCAGTATGCTTAATCCTGAGCCGCCGGCGCAGCCTGCCCCGGCGCCTGAGCCGCCCAAGGGGTATGAGAAGGTGTGCCGCCAGTTGTCGAAGACGCTGGGTACGGCTGTCAATATTTCTCTCAAGGGGAAGAAGGGCGGCGTCATTGAGATTCCCTACACCGGGGAGGCTGAGCTGACGCGTATTTTGGAGATTTTCGGGGTGACGGCTCGCTCGTGAGTTTGTCCGTTTTCGCTTTTTCTTCTGTGATGAAGCGGCGCTTTTCTCCGGCTTGGCTGCTGCTGCTGCTCTTTGGGGTGGTGGTGGGGCTGTGTGCCTGCGGGGAGCGCGAGGAGCAGGCGCCGCCGGCTGCGGCGCTGCTGCCGGTGGTGGCGGAGAGTGGGGCGGAGTTTTCGGGTGCCAATGCGTATCTGCATTGTGCGGAGATTTGTAAGCTGGGTCCCCGGCCGACGGGTTCTGCTGCTTATGAGGCTCAGGTGCTGTATATTGAGCAGCAGTTGCAGCGCGCCGGCTGGCGGGTGGTGCGCGATGCGTTTTCGCCGCTGCCCGGCCGCAAGATGCAGAATGTGCGTGCTTTTTTCGGTGATTCAGAGGGCCCGCGCCCGCTGCTGGTTTCTTGCCATATTGACACGAAAGGGCAGGGGGAGAAGTCTATCTTGGGGGCGGATGATGGCGCGAGCGGGGCGGCTGCTATGCTGGAGCTGGCGCGTGTGCTGGCGCTGCAGCCGGAGGTGGCGGCGCAGCTGGAGTTGATTTTTTTGGATGGGGAGGAGTCGTTTGCTGAGCGGATGAGTCTGACGGATGGTTTGTATGGCTCTCGCTATGATGTGCGGCGGCGTCAGGAGGCGCTGCCTGACCGGCAGATCAATTTGGATATGGTGGGGGGCGCCGGTAAGGTGATTGCGGTGCCGGTGGAGGATACCTCGCCTGAGATGCTGGGTTTTTATCTGCGGGCGGTGCAGGAGTTGGGGCTTTCGGAGGACCGCTGGACGCTTTATCCCGGTTCGTATTGGGATGACCACATGCCGTATCTTGAGGCCGGGGTGGATTCGCTGAATCTCATTGCTTATTTCCGCGATGGGAAGTGGTGGCACACGCAGCGTGATGATATGAGCCGCATTTCTCCGGCTTCGCTGGGGGAGACGGGGCGTGTGGTGCTGCACCTTATTGCGCAGATGCTGGCCGCGCCGCGCCGCGTGCCGGAGGCTGCGGAGGCGGAGGTGCTGTGAGTAGTTTGCTGCGGCTTGTTGGGCGCGCAGGTGGGCTTTTCAGAGCTCGTAGTAGGTGTAGCCGTTGAGGCCGTCCCGGTAGGCATCGAGCGCTTCGCGGCGCTGGCGCGGGGAGATGCGGCCTTCTTCCACGGCGGTTTCGGCCAGCGTGCGGAAGCGGCGCACCAGCTCGCGGGCGTCGTATTTGACGTAGGAGAGCACATCTGCCACGCAGTCGCCCTCTTCCTCACTGGTGAAGACGGGGCGGCCGTTCTCCAGGTGCACGCTCACCACATTGGTATCGCCCAGGAGGTTGTGGATATCTCCCAGGGTTTCTTGGTAGGCGCCCACCAGGAATACGGCCACATAGTATTGCTCGGTGCCCTCTACTTCATGCAGCGGCAGGGATTTGGCCACGTCCTCGCGGTCAATGTAGTGCGCTACCTTGCCATCGCAATCGCATGTGATGTCGACCAGCACGCTCTTTTGCGTGGGGCGCTCGCAGAGGCGCTGGATGGGCATCACCGGGAAGAGTTGGTCGATGGCCCAGGAATCCGGCAGGCTTTGGAAGAGGGAGAAGTTGGCGTAGTAGAAGTCCACCATGTTGTCGGACACTTCCTTGAGGTCCTCGGGGATTTCGCTCATTTCTGCGATGCGGCGCGCGATGAGCGCCATGATGTGCCAGTAGATTGCCTCGCCGATGCCGCGCTCGCGCAGGCTCACATTGCCATATGCAAACTGCATGCGCAGGGTTTCGCGGTAGTAGTTGGCGTCATTGTAGCATTCTTGGATGTTTTTGCGCGTGAGCATGCGGTAGGTTTCATCCAGCGCGAGCAATACCTCGCTCGGGTTTTCCGGCAGCTTGGGCAGGGTGGAGCCGTAGCCGCGCGCGCTTGTGACGTCCAATATGTTGAAAATCAGCACTGAGTGATATGCAGAGACAGCGCGCCCGGATTCGGTGACGAGCGTGGGGTGGGGCACTTTGCTGCGCGTGCACATTTCGCCGACGATTTCGACGACGTCTCGGGCGTATTCTTCGATGGAGTAGTTGCAGGAGGAGTGGAAATTGGTCTGGGAGCCATCGTAGTCCACCGCCAGGCCGCCGCCCATATCCAGCGTGCCCATGGGGGCGCCTTCGCGCACGAGGTCGATGTACATGCGGCAGGCTTCGGACAAGCCTTCGCGGATGACGGAGATGTTGGGGATCTGTGAGCCCTGGTGGTAGTGCAGCACTTTGAGGCAGTGCAGTTTATCCACGGCTTTGAGCTGATCCACCACCTCGATCACCTGCGCGGCGTTGAGCCCGAACACGGATTTATCCCCGGCGGATTCGCTCCAATGGCCGGAGCCTTTGGTGGAGAGGCGCACGCGCACGCCGAGGTTGGGTTCCATGCCCAGCATTTCGGCGCGTTTGAGGATGGCCGGCAGCTCGTTGGGCATTTCGAGGATGAGGTAGATATTGAGCCCCATGCGCTGGCCCATGAGCGCGAGGTCGATGAACTCATCATCCTTGTACCCGTTGCACATGAGGAAGGCCTCGCGGTCTTGCATGTAGGCCATGGCGGCCATGAGCTCCGGTTTGGAGCCGGCCTCAAGCCCGTAGTGATAACGCGTGCCGTAGGAGACAATTTCCTCGACAATTTGCCGCTGCTGGTTGACTTTGATGGGGTAGACGCCCCGGTATTCGCCCTGGTAATCAGCTTTGCGTATGGCGCGGGCGAAGCTCTTGTTGAGCTCGTCGACCCGGGCGCGCAGCAGATCGCGGAAGCGCAGCAGCACGGGCGCTTCGGTGCCGCGCTCGGAGAGCTCACGCATGATTCCCACGAGGCTCACATGCCGGAACTCACCATCACTATCCACCAGGCGCACTGTGGTTTCTCCCTCCCGCGATACGTCGAAAAAGCCATTGCTCCAGCCCGGCACGCAGTACAGCTCGGCCGAGTCCGAGGAGGTCCAGTTCTTCACTTTGCGCCGGATGGGGGAGGGTTTGCGGTGGGGCATGGTGGTGGGTGGGGGGCAGGGGATGGTGAGGTGTGGGTGGGCGGTGTTATATACTACACGTGCCGAAATGTCAATGAGAATGTGCTTTGGAGCGCGTGCGGCTGAGGTGGGTGTGCAGGATGCGCTTGAGATCTTCTGCGGCTTCGGGGATGTCCTGCACGGAGTGGTCTGCGGGGACGATGCTCTCAGAGCCCCAGGGCAGGTGGCTGGACCAGTAGGGCACGATGCCGTCGCTGCTGCGCGGTGAGTTCTTGCGGCCGCGGTCGCCGATGATGGAGTGTGTGGGCACGGCGAGCACGGGGCGCATGCGCAGCGCCACAATGTCGGCGCTGGTGGGGGAGAGCTGCCCGATGCTGGTGAACCACTTGACCACGCGGCCCGGGTGGGCGATGATGTTGTCCTCCTGCAGGGTGGCGATGGTGTAGACCTCATGGGCGAGGGTTTGCGGGAGGTGGACGAGGCGCATGAGGCCGAGCACAAAGACATTGCCCGCGATGGGGGCGCCGCGGTGCGGGGTGGCCATGTAGACGACTTGGCCGGCGCGCAGGGGGCGGAAGTTGTAGAGCGTCGGCAGCAGGGTGGTGCTGCGCGCAAGCCCCTTGGGCAGGTCCGCGGGGTTCACCTGGGTGGGCAGGGTTTGGTTGAGGCGGGTGATGAGCCCTCCCATGGAGTGCCCGATGAGGACCATGTGGTCCCAATGGCGGTTCGTGTGCTTGGGGTCAAAATGCTGCCGCACTTCCTGAAGGGCTTGGCGGTGCTGAGCGGCGGTGATGCTCCAAGCAATGCCGGTGGGGTAATTGAAGTACCAGAATTGGTAGTTGTGGCGGATGGTGGGGTCTGCCAGCAGGCGGTTCACCAGGTTGTTGAAAGTGGCTGCGCTGGAGGCGAGCCCGTGGGTCAGGATGACCGGGATTTTCTGCGGGTTGTAGCGCTCCATGCAGGTGAGCCCCGTGGTGTCGCGCAGTTTTTGCGGGTTAAGAAGCCCCAGGTAGCGGCCGGATTTGATGTCGGTGAGGTTCCAGTAGATTTCGATGGGTGCGGAGAAGTCCCCCGCCAGCGGGTAGGAGCGCCGGCCTGCGCGCACGAGCTCGCTCGTGTGGCGCGGGATGAGGCGCAGCCTTGGCCGGGCGCCCGCGCTGCGCGGGAACTCCAGCACGGCAGTGAGGGTGCTCACGGTGCCGCGAGACTGAAAGTGCTGCACCATGTCGCCGTGGTGAATCTTGGCCGCCGGGATCACCCCCACCAGCGGCACCCCCACACCGGGCACCACATAGTGCTCCTTGAGCGAGTCGGTGCGCACATCTGCCGCGGGCACGATATCATCATACATCTGCTCAAGCCTCCGGCCGGGCGGCGCGCCCTCGTGCACCAGCTCCAGCCCCGGCGGGAGGGGGCGGCCGCTTTGGATCACATCGTAGCGGAGGCGGCGGAGCAGGGTGAGCAGGCGCGCATTGTAGCGGGAGATGATCTCCCAGCGTTCATCTGCATCCTGCACCCCCCGGCACAGCTGCTCCCAGTCTCGGCGCAGCTCCTCGGCCAGCGCGGCGTCAGACACGGCGGCGCGGCTTGTGGGCGGTAGCTGCGGCGCCGGTATCAAGGGGGAGGTGCAGCCGCTGAGTAGCAGCGCCCCATACACCAGCAGCGGCACCAGATGCGTGTAGATGAGCCTCATGCGCCTCTCATCCTAACGCGATGCGCCCGCGGCGTCAATGATATAGTGCGCGGCACCCGCTGTCGTGTCGCGTTTTTTTTCTGTGCCGATGGAGCGAATTCTGCTTGACATTCAGAAGTAAGTGTGGCATTCTGCGCGTCCGCTCATGCCCCGCTGGCGTGGGCGCGCTACCCCGGCGGGTGACACACCCTATGCGCACCGACGTCGGAAAACCCTATATAAACCTCATTTTCTACGTTAATAACTATGACGACTGACAAGACTCTCGCCGTCGCCAAGCGCGACACCATCGGAACCGGCAAGCTCAACGCTCTGCGCGCTCAGGGTGTGATCCCGGGCGTGATCTACGGCCCCGCCGTGGAGGGCAACATCAATGTGCAGGCCAAGGATGCCGACATCCGCACCCTGTTTGCCGGCACTGAGAATGACTGCTTGCTGGTGAATCTCGACCTCGAGGGGCAGAAGCTGCTCGCTATCGTGAAGCATGTGCAGTACAACCACCGCACCGACAGCGTGACGCACTTCGATCTGGAGGCAGTCACTCCCGACAGCGTGGTGCGCGCGCTGACTCCTGTGCATCTCACGGGGACTCCCGTGGGTGTGGCCATGGGTGGCCAGGTGCACCAGATCGTGCATGACCTGCCCATCAAGTGCGCGGTGAAGGACATCCCCGCGGAGATCACGGCGGATGTGTCCGAGCTCAAGCTGGGTGATTCCCTGCGCCTCGCTCAGGTGGCTCTGCCTGAGAATGTGGGCACGCCCTTCAACGGCACGGTGGTGATCGCCTCTGTGGTGAAGGCCTAAGGCTTTTTCCACGGGCTGTTTGCCCTTTTGTCAAAGCGGCCAAGCTGCTCTTTTATGGGTGGCTTGGCCGCTTTTTTATGCAGCCTTGTCGGCCGTGGGATTATTTGTCGCGGTAGGAGTCGATGATGGCGCAGGTCGCGGGGTCAATGAAGGCATGGAATGTGCCGCCGCCCAGATGCGGCTTCTCCTGCGCACGCTTGCTGATGCAGACGTGGATGAACTCCTGCCCCGGAGGGAGGGCGGCTTCGTTGCCTCGGGTTCCCTTCTTGTCTCGCACGCGTAGGGCGGTTTCGGCGCGGGTGAGCCGCTGCGTCGTTATCTTATCATATGTGCTGTGATTTGTGTATTTTTCGTATTTGGTCAGCGCAATGGCAACGTACTTCGCGTCGGGATCCGGCAAAGCCTCGTCGGATGCGCAGGCGGCGGAATATAACGGCAGTGTCAGACCGACGAACAGCAACATGGTCGTGAGCAGGCTTCTCATCATGCTCCATAATTAGCATACCCCCCTCCGCATTGCAAGGAGAATATACGCACATTCCAAATGCACATTCCAAATGCGCCCGCTCACGGCGAATTTAGGGCTTGTGCGCGTGCCTGCCTGTGGTATACTGCAGTGCATGTTGAAAGGACTCCTCATGCTCTGGATTGCCTATTTGCTCATCGGGGTTGCGATGGTGGGTTGGGGCGACGGCTGGGTAGGGAGTATGGGGTGTGTATACTTGGTGAGTATACCGATATCCGGGACATTGTGCCGCATATTGCAGAGCGAGGACCTGGTGTGGTGCTCATACACCGCATACGGTATCGGTCTGGTGGGGGCCTTTATCGGAGGCTCGCTGAAGCTGAGTTACTTCCCCTCTCTCCCAGCTATGGTAGCGGCAGTGGTGGGCGGCGCATTTGTTGCCATAGCGCTGCCGGTGGGAGTTCTCATGCTCATGATCCCCTCTGACCGCGAGGAAAAACCATAGGGCTCGCTCTCAAAGGAATCGCTCAACAAGCTGCACGCTGCGCTGTGTGGCGCCGGAGTGGATGCTCAGGGCGGCATAGGCGCGCTTTGTGCGGGCGGCGGTTTCCTGCGGGGTGCTGAGGATGGTGCGCAGGGTGCTTTCCAGGGTGTCGGCTGTGCTGGGGTAGATGGCTTGCTGCTCGCAGAGTAGGGCGGTGAGATCCGCAAAGTTGCTCATGTCCGGGCCCACGATTACGGGGACATGCGCTGCGATGGCTTCCACCGGGTTTTGCCCGCCGGTGGCCAGGAAGCTCTTGCCGATGATGGTGACATCTGCCAGCGCGGTCCACTCACGCAGCTCGCCGGTGGTGTCGGCTATGTAACAGGTGGCGGCGGTGGGGGCGGCCGGCAGGGGGGCGGTGGAGGTGCGGAGGATGGGCTCAAACCCGGCTTCCTGTAGTGCTCGCGCTACTTCTGCCCGGCGCTCCATGTGGCGCGGCACGATGAGCGGGAATCCGCCCACGGCGCGGGCGGCGCGGGCGATGAGGACTTCCTCCCCGGCGTGGGTTGAGGAGGCGAGGATGACCGGCCGCCCGCCGGAGAGCTGGCGGAGGATGGCGCTGAAGTCTTCCCGCCGGCCGGTGGGGGTGTCGCCCAGGACGTCGAATTTGATGCTGCCGGTGATGGTGATGATGCCGGGCGGCACGCCGATGCCTGCAAAGCGGCCGGCATCGCGCTCATTTTGCGCGCCGAGGGCGCTGAGGTGTGAGAACAGGCCGCCGGTGATGCTGCGCACCTTGGCATAGCGCCGCTCGCTGCGGGGGGAGAGGCGCGCATTGAGCATGACCATGGGGATGCCGTGGCGGCGGCAGAGGCGCGCTTGGTTCGGCCAGAGCTCGGCCTCGATGAGAACCACGACTTTGGGCTCAAAGCGCCGCAGGCACCCGCGCACCACGCAGGGGAGATCCACCGGCGAGTAGAGGGCGCGCACTCCGGGCAGCGCGGCCCGGCGCACCATCTGCAGCCCGGTGGCTGTGCTGGTGGCGAGCACGATGGGCTCTGCATGGGTGGCTTGCCAGCAGCGTATCCATTTGAGGGCGATGAATACCTCCCCCACGCTGACGGCGTGCACATAGATGCCCCCTGCCGCTTCCTGCTCCCGCGGGGTGCGGTAAAAGCCCAGGCGCTCCCACACATCGCGCAGCAGGCCCCCCCTCCGTTTCATTTTGATGAAGAAGCCCGGCAGAGACACGAGGAGAAAGACCGGGTAGAGCAGGTTGTAGAGGAGGAGAAAGAGGGCGTATTTCATGGAGCCACCTGGTAGAAGAGAAGCGTGTTTTTGCCGTAGGTGCGGGTGTCCGCCAGCTGCCAGCCGGGGAACTCACGCGTGTGCGCATCCCCCACGCCATAGCCCAGCTGCGCCTCTGCGATGAAGTAGCCCTGCGGCGCCAGCAGCTCGTGCAGGCGGTCCGTGAGCAGCTCGGCGATCATGTCCCGATCCCCCGGTGCTTTGCAGTAGGGCGGGTCTGCGAAGATGAGATCATAGAGCCCGTGGTCACGCCGCACGAAGGTGAGGCAGTCCGCCTGCGCAAAGGTGCCGCCCGTCAGGCCGCTGCGGCGCATGTTGTCGCGCGCCGCATTCACCGACGCGCGCGAGGCGTCCACCATGCAGGCGCGGGCAGCTCCGCGGCTGAGCGCCTCCAGCCCCACAGAGCCGGAGCCGCAAAAGAGATCCAGCACGCGCGCGCCGGAGAGGATGGGGGTGAGGATATTGAACAAGGCTTCGCGCACGCGGTCCTGTGTGGGGCGCACTTCTCCTTTGGGGACAATGAGGGGGAAGCCCTTGGCTGTGCCGGCAATGATTTTCATAAACGCAAGAGCGGGAGCTGGCACACATGGCTGCGTGGGCTCCCGCTCAGATGGTAGGGGTGGTTGAGAAAATCAGCGCTGGCCGGGGGTGCCCAGGTTGGCGCCGGGCGTTTGCACCGGGAACTGCAGCATGTAGGAAGCCGTGGCAATGCTGGCGCCGGTGATGGTGGACACCTCACGGAACTCGTAGGAGAGGTACACATACTTGCCATCCGTCGTCTTGGTGAGGCGGACACACTCGCGGAACTGGGAGAGGGAGCTCTTCTTCTCCAGCACCCATTCCGTGCCCGTCTGGGGGCCGTAGAGGTAATCATCGGACGCGGAGAACTCCTTGGCCTGCAGCTCGCCATTGCCGGAGATCCACACATTGCGCGGGGCGTCGTAGCGGAGGGCGCTGATGGAGAGGGGCTGAGACTGCTTGGTGCTGGCGTTCTGCATGATGGAGGTCACGCGCCAGATGCCGTTGTTCACCTCCTGCAGGCCCACGATGGCCGCAGAGATGGGCTGAATCGGCGTCTCGCGCCAGGCTTTCACCGCCGCATCGTAGTCCTCCTTATTGGGCCAGATGTCAGCATCATAGGCCGGCTGGTTCGCCCATACAAGCTTCTTGGCATAAGCCTCGCGCTTCTCAGGATCCGCCTTTTGCAGCGCTGCGGCTAATTTTTGTGTGAACTCCTCATTAAACACCGGGCGGACAATGAGGCCGGGCTTGAATGAGCCATCCGTTGGCAGATAACCCTCTACAGCGCCTGCATCAGCAGCATGAGCCACGAGGGAAGGAACACTAGCCAAAGCGAGAATTAGGGGTAAAGCTTTCATATGCACGGCGACTAATCTACCACTAATTTTTTTGCTTGGCAAGCCATTATTTTCATGGTATTGTCATCTTGTTCGCTCAAAAGGAACATCTGCACATGCCAATTCACGTGCAGATCGTCTTCTGCAACGATCAAACAGTTAGTCAAAACTATGAAAGCAACAGCTATAACTCTCATTCTGTCCATGGGCCTCCTCCTTGTGCCCTCCTGCGCCAATATGACCTCCGTCGACTCGGTGCCGGCTTCCTCCCTCGGTTCCTCTGCTCGCGTGCTTCGCGGCACTGTGGTGAGCGCCCGTTCCGTGCAGGTGCAGGCTTCCTCTGAGGATAAGAACCTGGGCACCGGCCTGGGCGCAGCTCTGGGCGCCGGCGCCGGCTCTCTGCTGGGCCGTGGTAAGGGCCAGCTCGTTTCCACCGTTGGCTTCGGCGTGCTGGGCGCTGTGGCGGGCCGCGCTGCCGGCAGCCAGCTTGGCAAAATCTCCGGTCAGGAGCTCATCATCCGCGTGGATGGCAGCCGCAAGGAGCACCGCGTGACTCAGCCTGTCTACAAGCAGTACGGCGTGATCCCCGTGGGCACCCATGGCACGCTCGAGCTCGGCAGCGGCACCAGCAAGTTCTTGCCCGACTCTTATTAATCTCTGTCCAACCTATTGCACAGATTTCCGCTATGATGGCAGATCTTATGCCGGAGGTGGAACAGGCGGAGTCCTTCATCCTGACGGGTGAGGGACTCTCTGTTCGTATCACGAATTACGGCGCGCGCCTGCTGGCGTTCTGCCGGGATGGGGTGGATATGATCCACGGCCCCAAGTCCCCGGCCGAGCTGGCGGCAGACTCCTGCTACTGCGGCAGCATCTGCGGCCGCGTGGCCAACCGCATCGCCGGCGGCGCGTTTGAGCTGCTGGGCAAGCCCTACCGCTTGGCCACCAACAATGGGCCCAACCACCTGCACGGCGGTGTGCGCGGGTTTGACTCCCGCCTCTGGGATGTGGTAGACCACGCCCCCGCCCGCCTCGAGCTTGCCCTGCATTCCCCGGATGGTGAGGAGGGCTACCCCGGCGCGGTGCAAGTGCGCGCCACTTACTCTGTGAGCGGCTGTGAGCTGCGGCTGGAGCTGGAGGCGCAGGCAGATGCGCCCACTCTGCTCAACCTCACCAACCACGCCTACTGGAACCTGAGCGGTGAGGGCACGGTGGACTCGCATGAGCTGCAGGTGTGCGCCTCAGCCTACACTCCCATGGTGGCCAATATCCCCACCGGGCGCATCGAGCCCGTGGCCGGCTCGCTGTTCGACCTCACCTCCCCGGCCTCACTCGGTGAGCGCTTTGCGGCCCTCGGCGCCGGGTATGATGACAACTATGTGCTGCCCGCCGCACCGGGAATCCGCCGCGCCGCCGTGCTGACAAACGGCCGACACACCCTCACCCTGAGCACCGATGCGCCCGGCCTGCAGGTCTACACGGGAGATTATCTCCCCCACCCGCGCGGAGGCGTGGCGCTGGAGGCGCAGAATTACCCGGACACCCCCCACCACCCGCACTTCCCGAGCATCGAGCTGCGCCCCGGCGAAACCTACCGCCGCACCATCACCTGGCGCGTGGAGCCCGCGTAGCTCTGCGCCCCCCGCAGCCGGGAGAAGCACATCAGGCAGACAAAAGGCCTATGGGACTCATGGCAATATAGCGGGTGCGGAGAAGCGCTGCGGAGCGGTGCCCCATTTCAACCTGCAGCTCAGCGTAGTTGCGGTGGGCGCACAAGTGCCGGGTAGCAAAAGTGTGGCGCAGCACATCCGGCTGCCAAGGCGTGAAACGCGCTGCGCGGTGCAGCCCCGCCCAGCGCCGCCGCCAATTCGGCGGGCAGATACGCTCCTCCGGCCGCGCCCGCTTGTTGAGCAGCAGCGCGTGGAGCGCGGGCTGAATCGTCACATGCCGCGCCCCACCCGTCTTGCAGTGCTGCGGGGAAATGCAGATCACACCACCGGCCGCATCAGCAAAGGAAGCGCCCTCATCACCGGCGGCAGGCAGCCGCACATCCTCCCAGCGCAGCCGCTCCACCTCATGCGGGCGAATACCGCCGTAGAGCATCATCCCCACCGCCGCCAGACACTTGCCGCCCTCGTATTCCTGAGCCGTGGTCATTAACCGCTCGATCTCCTCGGCACTCAGAATCTCGATGCGCCTCTCCACCACACGCTCCGGCTCCACCCGCTGCACCGGATTATCCGCACACCAGCCGCGCCTGAAAGCGGTAGAGAACACCCCGCTGAGAATCCTGCGCGCCTTATTGCGCTGCTGCGGAGTGCCAAACGCCTCAGCAATCCACGCCGCGCAATCCTCCGGCGTGATACTGCGCACCCTCCGCTGAGCCAGCCCCTTGCAGCGCTTCATGAACCGATTGCAAATATAGCGGAAATCCACCACCGTCCGCCTCCGCCTATCCTTGCGCGCCGCAAGCGCCTCCTCCACCGCCCGGGCAAAGGACACCGTCATCTCCCGCTTCCGCAGCTCCGCTTCGCCCGCTTGGATACAAGCCAGCGCCCGCTTCACCCGCCCCCGCCCCGCCGCAAGCGCCTCCTTCGCCACCAAGGCCGCCTCCAGAATATCCACCCCCGTGCTTTTCAACACTTCCAACACCGCCCGATCTCTATCATTTGTATTTTTCATAGTCGTACGTATTTATAATACGTATGCAAGCACAAAATTAGAACGTATGCAATCAAATAACGATAGGCGATTAAGGATCCCTGAACGAAAGTTGAAGAATTGGAAAAATACAGCATAAAGTGAGAGAAATGCAAATTTGAATAAACTTGTATTCAACAAGTTTTGTGGCAAGATGTACGTATTATAAATCCGTATACTTGGCTCTGGCATGCCCCAGAGTATGACAGAGTCTGAAGCAAATAACAAAAATGAGACGTCCCAAGGAGTTAAAACTCTTCTCTTGGTTGGGAATAGCCCCAATCTTGTGGATGAGTTTAATTCCAAGGCTGAGTGGTCGCGCATGCTCAATGATTTGCGGCGTGGCTTAGAGGATTATTTGGATGGTATAGAAGAGTCCGCCTCGTTTCCCCAAATCATGCAAGCCATCGGCAATCTCTATCGGATGCATGGCCATATCGAGGATGAAAATAATACCGGAAAGAAGATTGAGGATCAACTCATCAACTGGTTCTATGAGGTTGGTCATCTGGCTCCCACGGCTATACATCGAATGCTCGTTGCCTTGAAATTTGACTGCTACCTGACAACTAATTATGACTTCGCCTTGGATAAAGCATTATCAAAGAGCTCGGCGAAGTTTAAGTTTTCCTACAAGGAAGATAATGCTTCTGTAATAAAGAAGTTTTTCGAGGAGGGAAAACCAAGCAAGGAATCCGTAGATACGCGAGTTTATCACATCCACGGAAAAATATCCGATCCCGCGAGCATGATCATGTCTCCCCGGAGTTACCAAATCGCTGTGGGAGAATTAGATAAGTATTGGAGGGAATCGAGGGTTGAGAATAGTATATATGGATGGTTGAAGCCATTTTGTACGGCAGATGTCCATATTTGCGGGTTTACCCTGCGGCCGGAGGAGTCTATCTTCTGGTATGCTCTCGAGCAAAGATTCCTAGAAATCCAAGAGAAGCGGATTGCTGATTCATATCCGCGAACATTTGTGTACCTCTTTTATAAAGAAGGAAATGCGGATGACGAGAAGGAGAAAAAGGCTCTGGAGGCTCTCCTCAAAACGTACGCGGTCACGACTGTCTTTATTCCGGTGCGTGGCGGGGATTATGTCAGCGCATGGAAACAGCTCATCGGCGAGATCCTTCTCCGCAAGAATAAATGGGCTATCTACCATCGTTCCTCAAAAAGTGTAGATCAGAGCGAAAAATTGAGTGATGAATTGATCGAGTGTTTGCAGAAAACGGAGAGTGGCGGGGGTAGAAAAGCCAGCAGAGGGAAAAATATGTCCACGGCCTTTACCAATCACTACAAATTCCTCAACCATTGCCTATTCGAACTAAGCGAATCAAAACGTGCAAACATCAAACGCTTAGGCCGGTGGCTCTGCTATTGCAAGATAGATGGCCGTGCCCACATGTACGAGTTTTCAGACAGCAGGCAATTACTCTTTCTTTGCCCCGAAGATGGGAGCAAAAGTAAGGTTCCGGTGCTTGTCAACTACAAAACAGGCGAGCTATTCTGCTTGAGCGATGAGCAAAATAAAATGACTTCCCTAGGCAAAGGTTGCGAGATAAATGATATCGAAGACTTTGTAAACCGTATAAATGTTCCTAAATAAGCCTCTCTTTCCATCCATAAGAAATAACTTTCCAACAATCAATCTCCATTATATTCCATGAAACTTCACCTCCCTCTCTCCCTCCGTTCTGCTTTGCTGGCTGTACTGTTTTATTCTTCCGTATCGTATTGTGCGGAGGAAATACTAACAGGTGAACTGACAATAGAAGGTGAAGGTAATTCTTACTATTATCAGGATTGTGATAACTTTCACATCACTATTAGTGAAGGTGCAGGTTTAAAGATAGAAGGTGCTGCTAAATGGACAGGCGAGTCCTCTATAACGGTAAAATCAGGAGGTCGATTTAGTGTTAAGGATGCTTATATCGCTTATACTGAAAAAGGAAGCACGAGCAAGATAACAATAAATGTGGAGTCGAATGCTGTTTTTGAGGAGCATACAGCATATATTGCTTATGCTAAGGGAGAAAATAGCCAAGCAGAAGCTATCATCAATGTGGCTGGTGAGTTTAATATGGTTAATAGCATTGATGGCGCGATTGCTTATGCTTCGAGCTATAGGACTAATGCAACAACGACCATTACTGTCAATCAAGGCGGAACATTTAATTTTAATGGTAGATTAGACATATCCCGACCATTAAAGATAGCATATGCCGATATGAATGGCAGCAATGCTGTTGCAACGATTAATGTAGCAGGAACGTTCAACATGGGAACAAATGAAGATGTCCTGGATCCTGCTATAGTCCTCGGCTATGCGAAGAATAGAGGATCTGCGAGTATTAATGTTGATGTAACAGGCGAATTTAATATGGGTGGCGGGACGATTGCCTACGTAAATGGTGAAGGCACTTCTACTGCAAGCATTGTCGTTGAAGAGAAAGGTAGGTTTAATTATACAGGAGGTTCTTTTGGTCAGGGGGTGTCATTTACGATAAAGGATTCCGGGGACTTCGATATGAATAATAATATCGTATCAAGAGATATCCTCATGCAAGGTGGGCAGCTGAGCAATGCGTCGAAATATAACGGCACCATAACGATCACATCGGCAGAAGGCTTCACCGGTAATATTCAGCTTGGAGGAGCTAGCGCGGCAACGATTCAGCAGTTGCAGACCGGGGCAGGGGTGACGGTAGGTGGGATGACGGGGGCGTTGACGATACATGAGGGGGATTTCATGTATGTGGGGGCGGGGAGCATTGGTGTGGTGGATGGTGATGGCGCGGGAGCGCCGATGCTGAGTTTTAGTGAATCCGGCAGTATATCGTTTGGCAATAATAGCATCACGCTTTATTTTGATGAAGATGCGTTTGATGATATGGTGAGGGATGACTCGGGCAAAGCAAGCTTCGAGATTTATTTTACTGATGGTAAGCTGGGAGCGAACGATATAGGAAAATTTGAATTTGGTGAGGAATACAGCGATTTTGTCATCACGGGTATACAGGATGGCAAGTTGATGGTGAACGGCACGCTGCCGGAGATAACGCCGGCTGGCATTTGGTTTGCAAGTGAGCATGTGGATGATAAAAGTGGGTTGCTGACCGAAAGCGGCAAGATGCCGGGGCTGAAGTATAGCCAAGTGGTGGTGAATCGAAATGCCCACCTGACGATAAGCAAAGCCACACAGCTGAATGAACTGCAAGGGGATAGCTTGCTGGATTTGCTAGGGGGAGGAGACGTGACACTGAACATCGAAAGCGAAGAAACTCTTTACAGCGGAACCATTAGCACCGTGGCGGGAGTGTCGCTTGAAAAAGTGGGTGAGGGGATCTTGGAAGTGAGCGGGAAGCTGGACGCAGCCGGAGCTGTGAAGGTGAGCGAGGGCTGGCTCTACCTGAGCGGCGAGGCGCACAACATAGGCTCTCTGTCTATGAATGACGGCTACCTGCAGCTGGGCGATAAGACTCAGCTGAACCTCACCGGCGCTTCGACGCAGAGCGGCGGCACCATCACGGGCGGCAGCATTGTTCTGGATGGTTCGAGTGCCGGTTATGAGATGACCGGCGGCTCTATCAGTGGAACTTCCATCTCACTGAGCGATGGCGCCACCTTTACGCAAAAGGATGGGCAAGTCTCCTCAACTACCATTACCATAGACGGCGCGGGATCGGTATATAAGTTGGGGTGGTTAAGTGAATCCATTGAAGATAATCATACCTCATCTTTAGCCGGAAATAAAGAAATCAAAATCACGAATGGAGGAAAGTTTGTTCAAGATGGACACAGCTCTATTTTCACGTCTAATGATTCTGCTGTTAGCATCACCATAGATGGTGAAGGTTCGGAGTATGTGATGGAGTCGACGAATGGCGGGGGTGCAAATATGGGAGCATGGGGAGGTAGTGTTGAGATAGAGATCAAGAATGGAGGTAAGTTTACGCAGGGGGATAGTAATTGCTGGGTAGCGCATGCAATCAGTAGTCCCGAGAAAAATTCCACCATCAAAATATCCGGGGAAGGCTCTGAGTATGAAATGAAGGATGGTAGATTGGGGGGAGGTATAGGTATAGGTAGCGTGGAGATTGGGATAAGCGAGGGTGGTAAGTTCACCCAGAAAGATGGAGATATAGACGGTAAGGAGACGAGTATCACCATCACCGGGGAGAAGAAAAGCGCCACTTTTGAGCAGAGCGGTGGCACGCTGACGGCGGGGGGTGGTATTAGTGTTAGCGGGGCGCAAGCGAGCTTCGTGCAGAGCGGCGGCAAGATCACGGGCACGGACATCACGCTGAGCAAGGGCGCGAGCTTCACGCAGAGCAAAGGCAGCATTGAGAGCAGCGGCAAGATCACGCTGAATGACTCCGGCAGCTTCACGCAGAGCGGGGGTAGTGTGGGCAAGGGAGTGAGTATCGAGTTGAATGACTCCTCCTCGCTCACGCTGGCGAGTGGCGGCAGCATGGCGGCAGATGTGGTGCTCAAGGGTGCTAAGAGCTCCTATGACCTCGGGCACCAAGCGGCGAGCGGCAGCAGCATTACCATGAATGGCGGCAGCCTGAAGAACGCCGGATCGTATAAGGGCAGCGTCTCTATTGACATCAAGAGTGGCTATAAGGGCGGCGATATCAAGCTGGGCGGGGTAGATGCCTCCACCATCACCAGCGTGAAAATCAAGGAGGGCGGCGTGAGCCTTAGCGAATTGAAAGCCGGCACTACGCTGACTCTGACCGGCTCCGACAACCTGCTGACCGTGGGCAGTGGCAACACTGATCTCGATGGCACAAGCGGGACAGCGCTCATCCAATTTGTGGATGGGGACGGCTACATCTGCTTCAACAAGGATGGCAGCATCACCCTCGTGCTGGATTTGACGGGAGCCATACTGAAAAATCTGGAATCGCAGGAAAACTTTACCATCCACTTGAGCAACGGTAAGATCACCGACTGGACCGAGGAGAACTTCGTCTTCAGCGGCTTGCTGGAGGAGCTGGGCTTCTACGTAGAGAAGGTGGAGAATGGTGACCTGATCGTCCGCAGCGGCGAACTGGGGGACAACCTCTTCCGCGCCTCGGAGGTGGATGGGCGGCTGGACGATGTGGATAAGCAGGAGAGCTTGAAGGATAAAGATGCCGTGGTGATGGATGAGGACCTCACGATCGAGGTAGGAGAAGGCTTCGATGATGACGAACTGACGCTGAACAATGTGGTCACATGGGTAGATGATGAATCGAAGACTGACTTGGACATCACGAACAAGAGCGGGGAAGACCTGGATGTGAACCTGCACAACGACTTCAACACCACGCTGGATGGCAATCTGACAGCGAAGAGCGAGGGAGAAGACAACCAGACCAACCTGAAGAAAACAGGCGAGGGCAATCTGACCGTGACGGGGAATGTGCGCACGGATGGTGATCTGGACGTGCAGGAGGGAGGCTTGGGCGTGGGTGGCGATGCCGACATCGGCGGCGGCGTGACTGTAGGCGACAGCGAGAACGACACCGAGGGTAAGCTCGTTGTGGAGGGTGACTTGA